>JAKPGL010000135.1 GCA_029550925.1 Planctomycetota bacterium | reverse complement strand
CCCCTACCCCTTGCAATCCTAATAGGTTTGCTTACGCTAGTGGGGGGTATGCTATGATAGTATCAAGTCTGGGTTTTCCATGGGAAACACGACCATCGTGGTAGGAACTGCTTCGATGCCGAAAGCATTGGCCATCCTCGGTATGGCAATCGCTGTGCTTCTGCTGGTGATGTTCGGATTGGACGCCCTTCTGGGTATCCCCTTTGGACAGTCTGCCGGTCTGGTTACGGATGTGGGCTTTTTAATTTGTGCCCTGATCCTGGCCTATATGAGCTGGAACAGTCTCCGAGAACTCCTTTAGGGGGTTCCGTGGATTTTGGGGAGGAGATAGGAGGAGATAGTCGTCTCTATTTCCTCAGCCCTCTCCATATCCTGGAATATCCTCTCCCTTCTTCTTCCCTCTTCCGTAACATTTCGGCCGAATGCGAAGGGGGCTTATCTTAGGGCGAAATTTGCCCGGGATTGTCATTCCTGCGAAAGCTCTCAATCCAGGGTCCTATGAGGAGGCTACTTTGTTATTCCTCCCAAGTAGAGGCTGCAAGAAGCCTAGATTGGGCGATTACGCGGCAGTGACAAGGTACTGCATTCGGCTATTCTTTTTTACCTGGATCGGGCGCCTTTGCGGCGATGACCCGAAAAGGTTCCTCCCTTCGGCTGAGGTGGTACTATTTTCCGTGTTCGAGGGAAGCTCTCCCCGGTTTGACCTCAGAGGAGACGTATCCGTTCCAAGGAGAACGACCTGGGGGATACTCGGCTTATGGATTTCGGAGTAGAATCGACCCCGTGGTATCTAAAAATCCAACCGATGAGTAACGGGCTGACGATGTAGGGTTTTCCAAGGAGTTTACTATCATGGCCTATGCGATTCCGAAACTTCCGAAGTTGCCCAAGGCGGGCAAGAAGCAGGTCTATTTGGTTGCTAGCGGCGATCTGCGTGAGTCGGCCAATCGGGTCTGTTGGGAGGCCCAGCAGGCTATGGAGGCCGCTTTGACCGAGGCGGTGGCTGCCTGCGGCTACCAGCTTGTCCGCGCCCATCCTTACAAGCCCGACAAAGGCCACGGGTTTATCAGTTCCCAGCGCGAAGGCATGGAGGTATTCAGTCGGCTGGACCCCACAGCCCGGCTCATCGTGGCCGAGGCCGTCTGGCAGTATTCCCACCATGTGCTGGCTGGCCTAATGCACCATAAGGGGCCGATCCTGACGGCGGCCAATTGGTCGGGCCAATGGCCGGGCCTGGTCGGCATGTTGAACCTGAACGCCTGCCTCACCAAAGCCGGTGTGCCTTACTCCACCCTCTGGGCCGAAGATTTCCAGGCCCCTGGTTTCCGAAAAAATCTACAGCGCTGGCTGGAAAAAGGCACGGTGAAACACGACACCCGCCATGTAACGCCGCTTCGGAAGGTGGAAATCCCAGCGGCCGAACGCCGTTTGGGTCAGGCCCTGGCCGAGCAACTTCGGCGACAAAAAGCCATCATGGGCATTTTCGACGAAGGCTGCATGGGCATGTACAACGCCATCTTGCCCGACGAACTATTGGCGCCGATGGGCGTCTATAAAGAGCGGCTCAGCCAGTCGGCCCTCTACTACGAAACCATCCAAACGCCCGATGCCGAGGCCCAGGCGGTGCGCCAGTGGTATGACCAAGCTGGGTTGCGCTTCATCACCGGTCCCAATCCAGACGCCGACTTGACTGATGATCAAATCTTGCTCCAGTGCAAGATGTACATTGCCGCCATGCGGATTGCCGACGATTTCGGCTGCGATCTGATCGGCGTTCAATATCAGCAGGGCTTGAAAGACCTTCTGCCGGCAAGCGACCTGGTCGAAGGCACATTGAACAATACGGAGCGTCCGCCGGTTCGCAGCCGGGACGGAAGCCGGGAGCTGTATCCCGGCCAGCCCCTGATGCATTTCAACGAAGTGGACGAAGGGGCTGGGCTGGACGCTCTGCTCATTAACCGGGTGCATCGGACGATGGGCCAGCCGGTGGAAACCACCTTGCACGATGTGCGTTGGGGCGATGTGGATCGATCGGGGACCACGCCGGATTATGTATGGGTATTCATGATTAGCGGCGGCGCCCCGCCGGCTCACTTCATCGACGGCTGGCGCGGCGCAGTAAGCGAACGGCAACCGCCGATGTACTTCCGCCTGGGCGGCGGTACGCTCAAAGGCGTCAGCAAACCCGGCGAAATCATCTGGTCGAGAATCTATGTCCAGGACGGTCGGCTCAATATGGACATCGGCCGAGGCGGCGTGGTACAACTGCCCGACGAAGAAACCCAGCGTCGCCTCCAGGCTACCACACCCCAGTGGCCGATCATGCACGCCGTTCTTTATGGCGTAAGCCGAGACCAGTTCATGGCCCGCCACAAGGCCAACCACATCCAGGTGGTCTATGCCACAGACGCCCGCAGTGCGGACCGGGCCTTGCTAGCCCGAGCGGCCATGGCCGAGGCCCTGGGCATCCGAGTCTTTGTCTGCGGGACCAAAAAAGACGGCAAATCCTGGGCGTAAGAGGCACGGTATTCTAACTAAATTTTTGTACCGTTTCCCTCGACCAGGGTACTCTGTCATTCCCGCTCTACCGGCGGTTCTGTCCCTTTGGGATAACAGGGTGGATGTCATCCCCGCGAAAGCTCCCGATCCAGGGAAAAGAGGATAGGTGAAATTATGTATTCCATCCTGGGGGAATGATATTTGTGTCGAGAAAGCCGCAGAGTTGTTTCATTCGACTGAAGTGTTACAATGATCCAAAAATCCCCCTTCCTAAAGGAGACTGGATCATGCGGCCGGTAAAAGGTAGTGGCCAGAAAAAGTCGGTCCGATTCGAGTGGGTTTGGGTGGGGATTTTGAGCTGGTTGGTGCAGGGAGGAATGGCCGGGCCGACGACTCCGGCCAACGATCTGCCCTCAGCCCAGACGGCCGAGCGGGGCCCAGGAGCGATATCCGCCCAGACGGCCGAGCACGGCCGGGCAGAGATAGCAAAGGTCGAAGAGGAAAAAAGTACATCATCGCAGCCGGCCCAAGACTCCCAGAAACCTGCTGGGGAACAGCCCCCTGCGAAGGTTTTCCTAGGTAACGAAGCCCTCTCGCTCCAATTCGACGAAATGACCGGCAAGCTGGAACGGATCGAAAACAAATTGGCCGGTAGAACTCTGGCGGGGGCGGACAAAGGGTTCCAGATCGAGCTGGAAGGCCAGCCCGCCCTGGGGCCGGAGGATTTTACCCTGCAAAAGGCAGATCGACGGCACCTGGCCAATGCCGCCCAGCAAATTCGTTTCCGCTATGCGGGCAAAAAGCCGGGGCTGGCACTAGAGATTGTCTATGAACTGGGCCAAAAGGATTTCTTCGTGCGCCGCTGGTTGGAGCTGGAGAGCCAGACGCCGCTGGACCTGCGCCGGGTGGAAGCCTGGGTAGTCCAAGTGCCGGGGCAGTGCACCCATCAGGGCTTCGGCGAACCGATCTTTTTGGAGGATACCTTCTGGGGATTGGAGTTCCCGGCGGGACACAACCTGTATGAAGAGGGCACGGTCAAGTTGGTCCACTATTCGGGCCGACGGGTGCAAGGTCGGTGGACCAGTAAAACGGCTGTTTTCGGCGTCGCCGAGCCGGGACGCCTGCTTAAACGCTTCCGCCAATATGTGGCCAGTTTCCAGGCCAGCCCGTCGGAGCTGAATCTGTTTGTCAACTACAACACCTGGTGGACCCTGATGCCGCCCACAGAACAAAACTGCCTCCAACTGATCGAAACCTTCCGCAAAAACTTGTGGGAACCGTTCGGCGAGTCGTTTGATACGTTTACGATCGACGACGGCTGGGATGAGAAAAATAGCCTCTGGGAGATTCAGAAAGAGCGGTTTCCCCGGGGGTTTGGGCCGCTGGTCGAAGAGCTGAAGAAGATGAACGGTCGGCTGGGTCTGTGGCTTTCGCCCTCCAGCGGCTACAACCACGCTCCTTGGGGGGCCAAGGCCGGCTACGAGGCCAACTCCAATCCGTGGTATCTGTGTCAATCCGGGCCGAGGTATCGACGGGACATTCAGGAGGTGGTGTTGCGGCTTGCCCGGCAGTACCAGTTGGCGTTTTACAAGTTCGACGGCTTTAGTGCGACCTGTGATGCGCAAGGCCACGGCCATTTGCCCGGCGAATATGCCAAAGAGGCTAATGTCGAGGCATATATCGAACTTTTGGAGGCGGTACGGCGGGAGCGGCCGGGCATCTTTTTGGATCCGACCTGTGGCATGTGGCTTAGCCCGTGGTGGCTCCGGTACGCCGACTCCATTTGGGGATCGGTGTCCGGCGATTATCCGGATATTATCGTGCCGGCGCCGATTGTGCGGGATAGCGCCACCACGACCCGGGACGCCGCATTTCGCCAGCGCTGTCGGGAGCATCCGGGTTACCTGCCATCGGCCATTGAACATCTGGGCATTATCGTCATCAGCCCAGAAAAATGGGAAGATAATGCGGCCATTGTCGTGGGCCGCGGCTGCCGATTGCTCACTCTCTACATCAACCCGCAGTTTTTCACCAAGGGGCGGGAGGATTGGGCCTTTTTGGCCTCGCTCTTGCGGTGGGCGCGGAAGAATGCCGACGTGCTGGCTCAGACGGAGCTGATCCTCGGTGATCCGTTCAAACGCGAGCCTTATGGATACGCCCATTGGCGGGCCGGTCGGGGCATCCTTGCCCTCCGGAACCCGTTTATCGAACCCAGGAAGGTGAGCATTCCGTTGGATGAGACGATCGGTTGGGAGTCGGCTCCGGAGACGCCGACCGCCGGAAGTGCAACTACGCCTCAACATGCGACGGGCAGTGTCCGGTTAGCCGCTCGGATCATCTATCCCCGACATGAAACATTGCCCACCCTTTTTGCCTACGGAGATCGCCTAGAACTGGAGCTTAGCGCCTACGAGACCGTTTTGATGGAACTGGTCCCGGCCCGCTTAGGCGAAGCTCCTGGGCCTACAAAACCTTCTGGTGCTAGTGCATCGGGAGGGCAGACAGGCGCTAATCCGGCGGCTTCAGAGCCTCCGTTGGCTGGCCTCTCGGTGCGGGAACTTCGCCGAGAAGCTCGGCAAATTGAATACGAACTGTTCGGCCAACCGGGGCAGAAGAGTTCGATTCGGCTTCCGGCCGGGGTGCAGGCAGCTTGGTTGGACGGAGAGCCGGTGGCCTTGGCCGATCCGTCAGGTCCGGTGGAAATCCCGTTTGGAGGCCAAGAGCCCCTCTGCAAGGTGGAAAACTTTTCGCAAAGGGTGGTTCTTGGCGATGGTTCTGAGCCGGCCTGGAAGATCGAAGGCAATGGCCGGATGCGGGTCGGACCGGGCCTGAAGGCGGCATTGCATCTACTGTTCGATCCAAAGACTAGCCCGGCCGGGCCGGTCGATTGTCAGGTGAAACTGGGCGATCGGCCAGTGGAAGTCCGAGCGGTGCGCAGCCCGGAAAAGCCGGTCCAGACGCATCTACCGCATCGGTGGACCTGGTTTGAGGCCCAGCTTCCGGAAGGGGAGTATCAGTTTACATGGACCATCCGGCCGATTACTAAGGCCGATCCTGCCGCTGGGGGAAAACCTGCGGAGACCGGCCTGAATAAACCCGGCCAAACCAGTCCGGCTAAAGGAAAACAGGCTGGTGCGAACAAGCCCGAGCAGACCGCTCCAACGAAGCCGCCGTATTTGGTAGGCGAAGTGGGCTGCTGGGTGTGGGCGGAAGCGCGGCTAGTGCGTCGGGTGCTTCGGCTGGAGTTTCAACAGGGCGTCATGCCACCTGAACCCCCGCCTTGGCCGCTGCCCATTCAGCAGGACCGCTCCCGGCAGATCATCACCCTACAACCGGCGGGGTCGGTCCGGATCGGTTCCCGATGGACGGGACTGAGCCAGCCGGTGGTTCACCTGGACCAGGCGGCGCCCAACCAGGTCGAACAAAGCTGGGGCAGGTTGCAGCGGGGCCGGAGCGTCTGGGAAAAACCGATGACCATTGCTGGGAAAACTTTCTCCAGCGGCTTGGGCGCCCATGCCGAAAGCCGAATTGTGTATGATCTGGCCGGCGGTGGGTTTAAAAAGTTTCGGGCCTATATCGGTCGGGACCAACATGCCATGGATGGGGAAGTGATTTTTGAAGTTTGGTTGGATGGCCGAAAGGTCTTCGCAAGCGGCCCGATGCGTAAAGACAGCCCCGCTCAACTGGTGGAAGTGGATGTGGAGGGGGCCGAGCAACTAGAACTTCGGGCGCTGCCCGGTGCGGACGGTGTGGACGGCGACCATGCCAACTGGGCCGACGCCCAACTGCTGCGAGAATGAACTGGGGATGCCGGACAAAAGTAGTGTTCAATGTGTATTTCATTGTTCTGGCTTTGCAAAGGAGTTAGTCCGTGCAACGTGAGATGAGAAGCATGGTATTTGCTACGTTGTGGGTCTTTTGGAGCATCATGATGGCTGGATGGGCGGGCGAGACGGCGTCTGACGCCAATCAGCCGACACGATCGGCCGACAAACAGGAAAACGGGGAAAAGCCGCTCACGGAAGGGAAAAGTCCACCAGAAGGACTAAACATGCCCCCAAAAGAAGGAGAAAATCAGCCGGAAGAAGCCGTCTTCGTGGCCGATGGCAAGCCGGAGTTGGTCGAAGCGATCGGCCAGAAATGGGTGCAAGGGGAAGGCTTTCTGGAAGGCAGCGGGCCGGGCAATCTACTTCGCACGGTGCGGGCCATTGGATCGGGCAATTTCCACCTGAAAGTAGAGCTGAGCATTTTCCAACTGGAACGGAGCGGGGCTTCGATCGTTTTGGGGGAATCCAGTCATTTCGGCTTTTCCAGCGGCAACGATCGGATGTTTGTCGAAGGGCCGATCTTTCCCGGCGGACGGCAAATGTTGGATCCCACGGGTGAGCATCTTCGGGAGGGCCAACGGTTTCGGCTCGAAATTATCCGCAAAGAAAACCAGATGCGGTTTTTGGTAGATGGGCAGGTGGTCTATTCGATGGTTTCTGACGGCGGGCCGATCGGACAGGTAAGCCTGCGCCCGTGGCGAAGCCGAATGCGGGTCATGCAATTCACGGCGACGGGCCGCATCTTGGACATTCCCCGGCCCGCCTCGACCGGGCCGGCGGCAAAGCCCGGCTTTCCGCCTGCCTCAGCCACGACAACCCCAGAACCTTCCGCGGAGCAAAAAGAAAAGCCTACCTCAACCAAATCAAGCAGCCCCACCGATCTATCACCACCAGAACCCAAAAAGTCCGCCGATCCCCCATCGCCAGAACCTCGAACATCAAAGGCATCTTCAGAGGAAGCGGCCAAAGAAATAGAACATGTCGATGTGTATATCTCCGGCCGGGAGGGCTACCACACCTACCGGATTCCCTCGGTCCTGGTAACGCCCAAAGGCACGGTGCTTGCCTTTTGCGAAGGCCGAAAACAGAGCCGAAACGACACCGGCAATATTGATCTATTGGTCAAGCGGAGTGAAGACGGCGGGCGCACCTTCTCGGCTCAACAGATCGTTTGGGACGATGGTCCGAATACCTGCGGCAACCCTTGCCCGGTGGTGGATCAGAAAACCGGCACGATCTGGCTCCTGATGACGCATAACCTGGGGGAGGATTCGGAGGGGCAGATCGTAGCGCGGAAAAGCAAAGGGACGCGCACGGTTTGGGTTACCCATAGCACCGACGACGGGCGCAGTTGGGCTAAAGCGGTCGAAATCACCCAGCAGGTCAAGAAACCGGAGTGGACCTGGTATGCCACCGGGCCAGGCTGCGGCATTCAGCTTCGCAGTGGTCGGCTGCTGGTTCCCTGCGATCATATTGCCGACGGCGGCGAGTGGGCTTCCCATGTCATTTATAGCGACGACGGCGGCAAGACGTGGCGTCTGGGCGGCGCCGCCCCGCCAAAGACCAACGAATGTGAAGTGGTAGAACTGGCCGACGGACGGCTCATGCTCAACATGCGAAATTACAATCGGCAGCACACATGCCGGGCTGTTGCCTTTAGCACCGACGGCGGGCTGACTTGGTCGCCGGTTACCTACGATCCAATGCTCCTCGAACCGATTTGCCAGGCCAGCATCCGGCGTTATAGCCTGGCCGATCCGAACCGGCCGGGTAGTAAAAATGTGATTCTGTTTTCCAACCCGGCTGACCCGAAAGATCGCAAGAAGATGACGCTTCGGTTAAGCTACGATGAGGGCAAGAGCTGGCCTGTGGGCAAACTGCTGTGGGCGGGACCGGCGGCGTACTCGTGTTTGGCGGTGCTGCCGGACGGTACCGTGCTATGCCTGTATGAACGGGGTCAGAAGCACGCATACGAACGGATCAGCCTGGCCCGCATTTCGGCCAAAGAGTTGGAATAGACGGCCATTCAGGGGGTGGAAAATTCCTAGGAAGTGGTATTTCCTTTTGCCCGGGCCGGGCGGAGCCGACTGGTGCAATTTTTCTTGTAATCTATTGGTAGGTAATGAGTTGCGGCGTCTCGGGCGATGGGGGATTGGTGGTGGGGATAAGAAGGGGCAATTCTGAGTCGGTGGGTGTTTTTGGCTTGGGGCAAATCTTTTGGAAAAAAATCTGGAAACTGCCCTTGACCGATTGGGAGCGGATTAGGTATTTATCCGCCCGCTCTTCTACCTGAGTGCTTGAACTTATCTAACCTGGAGCCTTTCACCAGGGGCGAGAAGCCTGGTCTGTTTCGTGTTTTCGTCTGAAACCTGTCGGCAAATATCCCCAAGATAAGGGGGTATTGTCGGCGGCGCCGGGCTAATCGCTTCGGGAGAGGAAAATATCGGTATGGGTTGACAAGGTCGTCTCATCCTGGGCAAGGAAAGGAGAACATGTTGAAAGCCACCAGATGCATTTGGATTGGGCTGACGCTGGTCGGAATGAGCTTGGCGGTTGCAAAGAGCCAAGCCGGACAGCTTTCTACGACGGTTGGTTGGGTTGCCAGCCAAGCGGTGGTAGCTCAGACGGGTTCTGCGGATAAGAGAACCCAAGCCGATGATCTACTCCGCCGCGCACGACAGGCCTTGGCGGAGAATGATTTCGAGGCGGCCGAACAATTGGCGGCCCAAGCCGAACGCCTAGGGGTCTCGTATGGTCCGATGCCCTTGGGCGACACGCCGGAACGAGTGCGTCGGGACATCGAACTGAAGCGGACAGCAACGTCCCGACGGACTGGCAGTGTATTGCCGCTGCCGTTCCGCAGATCGGAACAAGAGCCGATGGATCCCTTTACGGCGCGGAACCGCGAGGACGCCCGAGGGGTCCAGCCGGCAGGAGGCGAGGAATCGATGAGTATGCTTCCGCCGGTGGATCAGGTCAATTCGGTGCCGCCTCCCAGCGGCGGTGCTCCTTTAGCTCGTCCGGGGATGGGGTCGGCGGGCGGTTATGAGCCGGCGGGACGAGGCGGCGATCGGGCCAGAAGCGACGAATTGCTGATAGCAGCTCGACGGGCCTTAGCGCTGGGCGATGTACGTCGGGCCAGCCAACTAGTCCAGCAAACCCGGGAACTGAACGTCCGGTACAGCCCCAACGAAGATTCCCCCGCTCGGGTGGAAATGGCCATCCGACAATATGAGGACCTCATGCAACAGCCGCAGGAACGTCGTCAGTCCGAGGCGTTTCGTCGGCAATATGCCAAGGTGTTGTTGGAACAGGCCGAAGCCTTGGCGGCTTGGCAGCAGTATTCGGAAGCCGAACGTCTGGCGATGGAAGCCAGCCGATTGGGCGTTAGCTATGGGCCGTTCGACGCACGACCGGAGACGTTGCTTCGGCAGATAGAACAGGCGCGTCGGCAGCAGCGGTATCCGGTGCAACCGGCTGGCGGCCAATTTCCGGTTTCCCAGGCAGGTGGGCCGTATGAGGATCAGCGGGCCAACCAGGCTTTGTATGATCCCCGCCAGGATTCCACCCGGAATGTCTGGGCGGGAGCTACGACTGGGGCCCCTGCCGGTTCGGAGGGGAGCAACAGTGTAGGAGTGGCCCTGCTCCGGCAGGCGGAAGAAGCGTTGCGGAACCGGGATAACGAGACGGCCATTCGGCTGTTCCGCGAGGCGGCGAAATATGAGCACGAGATGGACCCGGTTAGCCGTCAACGGCTTCAGGAATATATGCCGTTGTTCACGAGGACGACGCCGCCGGGGGGCGGTATGATCGACGAGGCGATGGCCCGGCAGCAGGCCCTGTTGCGGCAGGTCCATGCCGAGGTGGCTCAGCAGGAAAGCGCCGCGTTGAAACTCCGAGAAACGGATCCCCGGGGCGCACTTGCCGTGCTTACAGAAACTCGTAAACGAATCGAAGCCGCCCAGGGATTGGATCCGAACGCCCGGGCGCAACTGTTGCGTCGGATCGACCGGGACATCGAACTGACGCGCAAATATGTCGAAGAGAACCGATCCCGGATCGAATTGGAAGAACAGAATACGCGGGTCGAAGAAGACCTTGCGCGCAGCCAGATGACCAAACTGGAAATCCAGCAAAAACTGGCCGCCATGGTCGATGAATACAATCGGCTGATGGATGAGCAGCGGTTTGCTGAGGCGGAAGTGATGGCCAAGCGAGCTTACCAACTCGATCCGGATAGTCCGGTTACCATGCAACTGATGACGCAGTCGAAGTTCGTCCGGAGGTATTTTAACAATCTGCGAATTCAGGAAGAAAAAGAACGGTCATTTGCGGATCGGTTGGCCGAAGTCGATGCCAGCCTGGCCATCCCGGTGGGCGACCGGAATCCGCTGGTATTTCCGGACGCCAAGGAGTGGGCCCAACTGACGAAATCCCGCTCCAAATACCTGGCGGACCGCCGCCGCGGCATGTCGGAGCGAGAATTGGAAATCGAACGGAAACTCAAAACGCCGGTTACGCTCGATTTCAAGAATGCGCCGCTCTCCACGGTGATGGAGTACCTGGCCAAACTGGCCGATGTGAACTTGCATCTGGACCCCCAAGGTTTAGCCGAGGAAGGCGTTACCACCGACACCCCCGTGACGGTCAGTCTGACCCACGAGGTGTCGCTGAAAAGCGCCTTAAACCTGATCCTGCAACCGTTGCATCTGAGCTATGTGATCAAAGACGAAGTGCTGAAGATCACCAGCGAACAGGCACGGTCGGGAGAGGTCTATACGGTAAGCTATCCGGTGGCGGACTTGGTGATTCCCATCCCGAACTTTACGCCCAACCCGCGGATGGGACTGGCCGGTGCGTATCATGACGCTTTGGGAGCGGTCGGCTACGGAGGAATGCCTGCGTGGGCGGGCGGAGCGGGTGCGCCTCTGGCGGTCGTCGCCAGCCGAGAGGGCGCCCCGAATACCGCTATGGTCAGCCCGGCCATCCTGGCGCAAATGCAACAGGCCACTGGCGGGGCTGCTGGAGCGGCCTCTGCCGGTCCGCGCACCGGAGCGCCGCTCATGTTCGGACCTGGCGGACTCGGCGGCGGCGTGCAAGCCGACTTCGATAGCCTCATCGACTTGATCACCTCTACGGTCCGCCCCAATAGCTGGACCGATTTGGGCGGTCCTGGGTCCATCGCTTCCTTCCCGGTCAACCTGAGCATCGTGGTCAGCCAAACCCAGGAAGTCCACGAGGAAATCGTCGATCTCTTGGAGCAACTCCGTCGTCTCCAAGACCTCCAGGTTACCATCGAGGTCCGTTTCATCACCCTGATGGATAACTTCTTCGAACGGATCGGCGTCGATTTCGACTTCGACATCAACGACAACAACGATCGACCGTACCAAATCTTTGGTCGGCGCGATCCCACCGTTTCCACTCAGTACACCAACCAAACCTATGAACAAGATTATCCCAGGAATACCCAAGACCGGGACCTCAAACGCAACCAAAGCACTGTGGCCGGTCTGAACACCGCCGGCGCCGGCATCAATCTGGGCAATTTCTCGGCCGACCTGGATATACCGTTCCGGCAAGACAGTTTCGCCCTGACCATTCCTCAATTCGGCGGCTTTCCTGCTGGATCGAACCCTGGAGCTCAGATCGGTTTTGCCATCCTGAGCGAGATCGAAGCCTTCTTCTTCATCCAGGCGGCCCAAGGCGATACCCGGACCAATATCCTCCAGGCGCCGAAGGTAACGCTGTTCAACGGACAGCAGGCGTTCGTCTCCGACACCTCGCAAAGCCCGTTCGTCATCAGCGTGATTCCGGTGGTGGGCGACTTTGCCGCCGCTCAGCAGCCGGTCATCGTCGTGCTGAACGAAGGCACCTTCCTGACCGTCCAGGCCGTGGTCTCGAACGACCGTCGGTTCGTTCGGCTCACCGTGGTGCCATTCTTCAGCAAGATCGACGAGGTGAACACTTTCACCTTCACCGGCTCGGAGACCTCCAGCGAGGAATCCTCCTCGGAAGGCAATCAGGAGACGCCTAACGACAACACCAAGAAAAGCAGTTCTAAGACCGTCCGTCGGGAAGGCACGACCGTGCAGTTGCCTACCTTCTCCTTCGTAACGGTAACTACGACGGTCAGCGTGCCGGACGGCGGTACGGTGCTCCTGGGCGGCATCAAACGCCTCAGCGAACAACGTCGGGAATTCGGCGTACCGATGCTGAATAAGATTCCTTATGTGAATCGCCTGTTCAAAAACGTCGGCATCGGTCGAGATTCTTCCAGCCTGATGATGATGGTTACTCCTCGTATCATCATCCAAGAGGAAGAAGAGGAACGATTGGGCATCCTCCCATAAGGCCGTCGGCCCAATACCGCCGAGGGCCCTGCCACTTATCACACGGTCCTCCGTTCCATACCTCCTCCCCTTGAGGGGTTTCCCCGGAGAATTGGGAAACCCCACGTCCAAACCGGCCCGCCAGCGATTCCGGGCGAATCCCTGGCGGGCCTCCTTTTTTCCGGAAGGACGAGGGAAGCGGGTTCTTATTTTTTTCTATTCTAACTGTTTTTTATAACTCGTTGTCTTCAAAAAGGTTAAAGAGAATCTTGCCCCTCAATGCCCTGGTCGATCCCTTGCCCCTTTGGCCGTTCAGGATAAAATACTTTCCACAGCCAGACAGAGTAGGACACCCAGAATGGTTTTCGCGGTCAACGTCGCCTGCGAGGAAAACAGTTGCGTTGGATTCCAATCCTTGACAGATGGAGGAACACCATGAGCGTCCTTGTCAATTCTCCAGCCCCGGATTTCAAGGCCCAGGCCGTCATGCCCGACGGCGAGTTCCAGGAAATATCCCTTTCGCAATACCGCGGCAAATATGTGGTGTTGTTTTTCTATCCGCTGGATTTTACTTTTGTATGTCCGACGGAAATCATCGCCTTTTCCGACGCGATCGAAGAGTTTGAAAAGCTGAACGTGCAAATCCTTGGTTGTTCCGTCGATAGCCATTACACCCACCTGGCCTGGCGGAACACCCCCCGTTCGGAAGGCGGATTGGGGAAAATCCATTATCCGCTCGTTTCCGATCTGGATAAAAAGATTTCTACCGCCTATGGAGTGTTGCTGCCCAGCGGCGTGGCGCTGCGGGGGTTGTTCCTGATCGACCGAGAGGGAATCGTCCAATATGAAGTGATCAACAATTTGGCCCTGGGCCGTAGCGTGGCCGAAACGCTCCGCGTGGTCAAAGCCTTGCAGCACTACGAACAGCATGGCGAAGTCTGCCCCGCCAATTGGCAAGAAGGCCAACCCGGCATGAAAGCCGACCCGCAAGGCAGCAAAGAATACTTCGCCAAGCAATACAAATAAGGCAACATGTTAGCCGAATGGCCAAACCTGCTATTCCTGCTCTAGCGGCAGTCCAGGCAGCGGTGATCTGGCGAAATCAGGTCTCATTGGCAGTCCCGACAGGGCGGCGGGGAGGCTGCTGGTATTCCAGACGGGGTTGCATCTGTCGGAGACGTTCCCCGACCGTCGTTACCGGAAGATACCGACCGGATTCTAGCGCCCCTGTCACCTTCGACCGACGAGACGGGCTTCTCGGAACCCGGCAGAGGGTGTGGAGACGTTTTTCCCCATTCCAGCAGTTCTTGCAACGTCCAGCGGGCTACATGAGAGGGCAGCAAGCCGCCGGTATCTTCATTCTGTACCCACAAAGCCCCATGGGCAAAACTAGCGCCGTTATTCGTTCCGTCGGCCCGCACAAAAGGCGGCAGGATGGAAAGCCTGGGGTAGGCGGCTGCCGTCCCAGAACCAGAAGCCCCTTTCGACGCCGGCTTTTCCGCCCCCTTGGGCTTCTTTTCATCGGCCTGAAGGGAAGCAACTAGCTTAGCAAAATCGTTCGGATCGGTCCGCTCGACGGAAACCACAGTCTGGCCCCAGCCGGCCTCCGGCGATGTAAACAAATAAATGCCATACCGCCGGACGTCCGAAAACACCACATCCAGCTTGCCATCCCCATTTAAATCCACCAGCCGAAGCCCGGCGTCCCGTCCCTCGGCATCGACCACCGCGGTACCCTCCGGAAGCCGATAGGGCAATTTCTGCCAGCAAGGCGTCCTTCCCTCCTGGTACCGAAACACCGCCTGACCGGCCGGCCCGCCGACGATCAACTCGCAGCGACCGTCCCCGTCGATGTCCCAAAGCCGGGCGCCCTGATCCCGGCCCGCCCGGCAAGTAAAGATCGGCTGGGCGGGTTGGCCGGGCTGGCCGATTTCCAAACCGGCCAGGCCGTCCGGCTGCTGGACCCACCGGCTGCCGTCAAAATGCCAAAGTCCCGCACAACTTTCACTGCGAACCAGGATGCTGGCCATGCCGCCTGGCCGAAGCACTCCGAAGCGAACTCCTGTGGGCAGGCGTTTACCATCCGGCCCCCGCTGAACAATCGCCGCCGGAAAATCGCCCACTATCCACCGACGTTCCTTGGGCGACCAAAGCCGGGTCTGCCGAACCTTTTCATTCCCAATCACCACATCCATCCATCCGTCGGCGTTCAGGTCCAGAAGACGAACGCCGTTATCCTGGCCGTCGGCCGCTCGGAGCGGCACGCCGCCCAGAGCATTTTGCGTCAGTCGATCCAGCAGCTCCCGGAAATTCAAAAAGAGCACCTTGCCCGCATATCGGCTGGCCGCATATTCCACCACGTCCAGGACCTGACTGTTGGCAATCCACTCATACGGATGGAAGCACATGGCCCAGACGCCCTGCTTGGCCACGACCAAATCCACGGCGGCTTTCCAGTCCTGGACGGTTTTAGGGTTTTTGTCGCCGTGGGCCTGATGGGCTTCCCAATCGCTGGGCATTACGGCCGGCACTTCCCAGCAAAGCCGATCGATCGTCCAGGGATAGGGATAATTTTCCACATAATTGCCCATGAGCCGATCTTTCGGCAGATATTTTCGGAACCGCTGCTGGCCCGATTCGTCCAGCACCGAGCTGCGCGGCAGGGCGGGGTCCTGGGAGGTAAACACCAAAAACACAGAAGAATCGGCCTGGAGGAATCGGCCTTCCGCGGTCCGCTGGTTGAACAGTTCGGCGTAGAACCGCGGGCTGGGCGAGTTCATCGAATCGCAGCAGGGCATCCGGAACGCCACCGGCTGCTTGCCCAAAAGTTTGGTCAATTGATCGACGCACTCCTCGTAGCTTGCCCTGGCGGCGGCAAAATCCCGCTTCTGCAAAAGCGGGCAAGCGTGCGTCCGGGTATGCACTTCCAGGGTGCAACCCTCCTGGAGCCAGCGGGTAAAAAGCGGATGCACCTCTGCGAACCAGGTGGTCATCAGGCTGACCGGTGTACGTCCGTCGATCTTTTTCAGCCGATCCAGGATCGGCCGAAGATACGCTTCGTAATGCTCCGGCCGTCTCTCTTTGGGATCAGTGAAGCGAAGGTCGTCGATAGCCAGGACCAGGACGGCTTCGACGCCTTCGGCGCCGACCCATTGCGGCGTGGCCAGTCGGGCCGTCCCCAGCCCCGGATAAAATGGATCGCAAAACGCCTCCAAATAACCGAGCCGATTGCCTACGGCGTCTTTTCCAGCCGCCCCCTCTGCGGAATGGACGGCCGGAACGTCTGCCCATGCGGCCGCCAACCAACCAATCCAAAACATGGCGCGAAGCATTGTGTACTCCCCGTCAGAAAGCCAGGAAAAAAAAGACCGGTTCGTCCCTTCGGCGGGGACGATGTTGGTCTATTGTATTCCGGGACCTTCCGCCGGGCAACAAGAAGAGCGATTGGTTCTCTCCCCGGCGACCTCTGGGGAGCGGAAACCATCGGCAGGATTAGCCGATCCAGAGTCCCTCCAGGCGGACCTGATAGCCGTCGCGTTGTCGGCAGAGATAGTTGAGCAGGCCGCTGTGGCGCCATTGGAGCATACACATCCGCGGCTGAAAGAAATAGCGCATGCCCACTTTCAATTCTGTGCGTGCCAGATAGACGAGGCCTTCGTAGCCTTCGGCGATGTAATAACCGAGGTCTTTGAATCCCTTTTGTCTTGGCCCCAACGGCCCGGTAACGCACCAGACGATGACGCCGGTTCGGTGATCCACATGCATCGCCACCCCGCAATGAGTGATCGGACACCCGCAGGACATCCCCAAAGGCCGACCGATCAGGATGTCGCCCACCTGGACTTCTAGTTCGCGGGTGATCAGCGGGTTATGCGGTAGGATGATTTCCCGCGGTCCGGGTTCTTCGGGAAAATGTTCCAGATAGAAATCGAACTCCCGGTCCAGGCTGTCCCGCCAGGAGGGTTTCGCAGGAGTGCAGAGGACAGGCAACCGGCCCTGGCCCTCCTGAGCGTCGTGATCGGTAGCGGGGGCCGACGGGGCAGAAACCTCGGCAGATGGCATGAGCGGGGAATCGGACGCCGCCCGATCGCTGGACAAGTGGATGCATCGACGGATCAGCTCCGGCGAACTGGCCAACGATTGTTGGAATTCTTCACACGTTCGATATCCACATAGCCCGCAGTTCAAACCGGGCAAAGAAAACCTGTTTGGATGCATACGGAATGTTTTCCCTCCAGAAGGTTATTCGCCGCGATAAAAAGTTTGGTTTTCCAGGGGACGGACGACGCCGAAATGGGCCTGCCAGCCGATCTCCCGCCGACCTACGCAGATGGTGCATGTGCCTACCGGCGGATTGCCTCGCAGGAGCAGAGGTTCGACCGTATCGGGCGTTTGCAACACCTGCGCCACCAGCGGATCGACGCCGATTCCGTGCAGGGCGTTCACCTCGCGCACCAAGACATGTGGGGCGACGTCTTGAATCCGACAGCGAAAAACTTCCCGCTCCGCCTGGGAGACGCGGTCGATCTTGGTTACCACAGCCGTATCGGCCAACGACAACATCGGCCCGACTTTCAGGGGCAAGTTCATGCCGCTGGTGGCTTCCAGCACGACCAGCCCTAGGCTGCCGTTGACATAGGGGGAACATCGCAGACAAAGCCCGGCGGTTTCCACCAGGAGCACTTCGCTGCCGGCTCGTTCGGCCCAGCGGATCGCATCGCCGAGGACCATGACATGGCAATGGTCCGGGCAGAGTTCGCCGCTATAGACCTTTTTGGTAGGGATGTCGAACTCCTTGGCCAGCAACTCGTCTTCCTCCGCGAACTGCACGTCCAGCTTCAAATAGGCGGGGCGGCGTTCGACGGCCAGGAGTTTGCGGATGATATGCCGAAGTACCGATGTTTTTCCGGTCGTTGCCGGACCAGCGCAAATAACCAGTTTCATGCGACCTCCTGAAGTTCTCTTCCGGTTAAACGGCTTCCCTGGCGCAGTTTTTCGCGCAGTCGGCAAAGGGCGTCGTCCAATCGGTGGACGTGGGAGGAAATATGCCGTTCTTCGTCGCTCGTAGAGAGCACTTGGAGAATTCGGCCGGCTTGCATGACGATCCGGAAATCGCTGAGCAACGCGATCCACGGATCGTGGGTTACGAAGATAAAGATTTTTCGGTGTTGGCGTAAAAGTTCGACGGCCCGCGCCCGGTGGATGCCGGCGTTTTCCACTTCATCCAGGAGCACCACAGGCGTGCTGCAGATGACGGCGGCGTCGGCGATCAGCAGCGCTCTGGTTTGGCCGCCGGAAAGTTCCGTCATGCGGTAGGTCGGCTCGATGGGTTCGCCGGTCAACTGGTTGGCAAACTGCAGGGCCTGCGCTACTAGATCAACCGATTGGCCGTTGCGGCTGCGGACCCGGCAATGGGCGGCCAGAAACTCGCCTACCGGCAGATCGGAAAGAAACGTCGTATGTTGGGTGATCAGGGCGATCGGGTTGCAGGCCGGGTTATATCGAAACTCCGGGGGAACAGGCTCCCCGTTGATCAGGATGGTCCGCCCAGTAGGCGTGTCCTCATGGGCGAACAGTTCGATATCGTTAATCAGCGTGGTTTTGCCCGATCCGGTGGGACCGACAATGCTGACGACCTGCCCCATCCGAAGGTCGATCCGGTCGATGGCATCGAGACGCCCGTCTTTACCGCGCCCTCCTAAAATCGAAATAGTAGAAACCATAGACTCCTCTCCTTACCAGTGGGAATGTCCAATTCATGGGGTAGCTCATTTTTGGCAGTGAGCAATTGCCATGCCAAACCAAAAACAGCCTTGGAGAACAAGAAAAAGCCGGGGAAAGAGCACTCCGCCGTCTCACCTTTTCCTCCAACCCCGCCAAGATTCTGTTACCTTTGCTGGTTCGGACCATCACATCTGACGGAATCTCCGTCCAAGGGACTTACCCCAGGAAAAAACGATCGACAAGGAGAAAATCGTTGCGGGGGTTGGTTTTCTCTCGGAGGCGGGGTATCATGCTAAGAAAGAGGCCTACCAAAACCAGCACTTTCGGTCCCGCCCTGAGGGGGGATGGAAAGTTTTCGTTCTTCCTGCCTTGCTGGAAAGACGGCACACCCGGAAACCATAATTTACTCCATCTAGGATTTCTGTCTGTGCCCGTGGACTGAGGAAAAAACACTTCCTGAAAACAGGTCCTTTCGTTCCCCAAGGAGAAACTCCATGAAACGCCGAGATTTTCTTCGTTCGGTTGGTGTGGGGGCGGTGAGTGTGTGGGCGGCAGGTAGGCTCCGCGGCGGCCAGAACGTGTCTGCCGGCGCCGAACCGGCGCCCGCAGCAGCCCCCGGCCCCGCACCGGCCAGAAAAGCCAAGGTGCTCTACTTTACCCGCAGCGTCGGTTTTGAGCATTCGGTCGTCAAGGTCGGGCCGGACGGCCAGAGTTTCTCGGACAAGATTCTCCAGAAGATCGGCCAGCAGCACGGCTTCGAACTGCTCAGCACCAAAGACGGCCGGGTCTTCGACGGCGATCTGGACCAATTCGACTTGTTCTGTTTTTACCATTGCAACGATCCCACGACGCCCGAAAGCCTCGACAAGGCCCCCCCCATGACCCAGGAGGGCATGAAGAAGTTGCTCTCGGCCGTCGAAGGGGGCAAACCGTTCGTTGGGCTGCATTCGGCCTGTTACATGGGCCCTCGCAAACCGGACCAGCCGCTGCATCCGTTCCTGAAGATGCTCGGCGGAGAGTTTATCTCCCATGGAGATCAACAAAAAGCGACCCTTCGGGTGGTTTCGCCGAAGTTTCCAGGCCTGGTGGGCCTGCCCGAAAAGATGAGCATGATGGAAGAGTGGTACGCCCTCCATTGTTTCACCCCCGATTTGCATGTTACTTTGGTCCAAGAGACCGAAGGGATGAAAGGCCCAATGTATCAGCGTCCGCCGTTCCCGGCCACCTGGGCGCGAAAGCACGGCAAAGGCCGCGTCTTCTATACCAGCTTGGGCCACCGAGAGGATGTTTGGGAAAGCAACGAGTTTCAAAGTATCCTAGTAGGAGGTATCCTGTGGGCCTTGGGCCGGGCCGAAGCCGATATTGCCCCCAATATCGGCGCCGTTACCCCCAAGGCCGAACCGTAACGTCGGCTGTTAGCCGGCGTCCCGTAACGTTGGCTGCCTGGTCGGCGATCGGGCTCAGCCTGGACAGGCTAAGCTACGTAACGTCGGCTGTTAGCCGGCGTGTTCCTCAGCCTGGACAGACCGAGTTACGTAGCACCGGCTGGCAGATGGTTAGAATACCCGCCGTGCGGGCGGGACGCCTGTTCCCGCCCGGATTGGCGTATGGGAAGTTTGCCTTCCGGGAGGGCCGCTTCCTTACGGTTGCGGCCCTGTAGAGTTTGCGATGTTCCTGAAAGTTTCCCTTTTTATTCGGAGGTTGCTGCGATGAAACGACGTGAGATGTTGAAATTATCAGCGGGGCTGGTGTGTGTGTCTTCGTTTCCTTTCGGTTGGCTACGGGCGGCCGAGGGGAAAAAAGTAAAAGTGCTCTACTACACCCAAAGCGCCGGTTTCCGTCATGGGCCGGTTACTCGCAAAAACGGCGAACTGGCCTTTTCGGAAAAGGTGCTTATGGAACTGGGCCAGCAGCACGGCTACGAAGTGGTCTGCACCCAGGACGGAGGCGTGTTCGACGGCGATCTGGATCAGTACGCCGCCATTCTTTCCTATTCCTGCGGCACTCTCACTCAAGCCAAGGAAAATCCGATGACGGCCAAAGGGAAACAGCGCCTCTTGGACTGGGTGGCGGCCGGCGGCAGTTTTATGGGTTTTCACTCAGCGGCCGACACCTTCCGAACCCCCAAAGACAAGATCGACCCCTATATCGAAATGCTCGGCGGCGAGTTCATCAGCCACGGCGCCCAACAGAAGGCGAAAATGCGGGTCGCTTGTCCCAAGTTCCCCGGGGCCGACAAATTGGGGAAAGAGTTTGAACTGTACGAGGAATGGTACGCCCTCTATAAGTTCGCCAAGGACCTCCATGTGATCCTGGTCCAGGAGACCGAGGGGATGAAGGGCGATATGTACCAACGGCCGCCGTTCCCGGCCACCTGGGCACGTATGCACGGCAAAGGACGGGTCTTCTACACCAGCCTGGGCCATCGAGAAGACATCTGGACCAATAAAGAGTATTTCCAGCCGCTGGTGCTGGGCGCCCTGGCCTGGGTTACCAAACAAGCCGACGCCAATGTAACTCCGAACATCGAGCAGGTAACCCCCAAAGCCAACCAATTGACCCGGTAAAACCGGAGACTATATTTCTGCGTAGCATTTCAGCGGATAGTAGCAGCGGCCTCTCCCCTGGAGCGGGAGAGGCCGCCCAAGTCCCTAGCTTGGCCGGGCGAGGAGGCTTTTATTGTCATTCCCGCGGAAGCGGGAATCCAGGCTCCTTTGTGCTGCCCACTTGTTCCCCCTCACCCGGCCTGCTGCGCAGGCCACCCTCTCCCGCCGGGGGAGAGGGGAACTCCATTCGGCTGAAATGTTCCATTTCTGCCGGTTCGGGATAAGCCAGGTAAAGAGTATCTGTTAGAGTATCTGTTGATTGGGCTCCCCATAAGCCGCTCCTTTGCCGGTGCGGTCCTATCGGAGTATGAATTTTGCCGAGCGGGCCTGCTTGTAGCTTCTTCCATTATTTGGGAAGTAGCAAACTTTGCCTGCTCGGTAAGGTTTCCCACCCTACCCATCTTCTACCTTTTTCTGAAGGAGCGAAGCGAATGTCGGCCATCAAGTGGGTCTGCATGTTGGGATGTCTGTTTTTTGTAGGGGGATGGTTTATCGGCGCAGCGGCCGAGTCGATACCAGCAGAGCAAGCCGCTCCGGCTCAGGCGGCCGAAAAAACTGCTCCGGCAATCGTCTGGGAAAATCAGTACATTCGGTATGTGGTCGAGCCGACCGGCCGGAACCAAAGTTTTCTGGACAAAAAAAGCGGCCAAGAGCAGTTGATCCTTCAGCGGCCCAGTTGGCTGCTGAGTATTCGGAAAGCCGGTCGAGACCATGTGCCTAGCCAGTGCCAGTGGGCAGACGGGAAACTGACCGCCCAGTTTGCGGACGCTCAGGCCCAGGTGGTCCTAGCCGTTCGGATGCAGCCGAAGTATCTGGTCTTCGAGATTCAGTCGGCCAGCGATGGTGTAGAGGAAATCCGACTATTGAACTTTTGGCTCCGCTGCGGGGAGCTATCCAGCGGCATTTCTGGAGTGGCAAGGGATGAGCAGTTTGCCGTGGCCGTCCGGGCCTTAAATCTTCAGATGATGGGGCATACCGGCAGTCAGCCCAGCACGGTGTTGGCTGGGGTCTCCGGCCCGAAGCCCAAAGGATCGGCCGGCATTTGGGACGAGAAGCTGCCGGCTCGAATTGCTGTGCTCAGTGCCACGGCCTCTCAGAATCACGGCCTGGCCGGGGCCAAGCTGGCCCTTGTGGCTTGTCCCACACCCCAAATCCGCCAAACGCTCCAGGAGATGCTTGAGAAGGAAAATGCGGTTCGTTCTCGGCTTGGCGGCCCCTGGGCGCTGGACGCCCCGGAAACCCGTGGCTCTTATGTGTTTGCCACCGTCTCCGAAGCCAATGCGGACGAGTGGATCCAGTTGGCCAAAACCGCGGGGCTGGCCGAGATTCATATGATCAGTTGGGAAAAGAGCTTGGGGCATTATGAACCCCGGCCAGACCTCTTTCCCAATGGTATTCAGGGCCTGAAGACGGTGATCGACAAAATCCATGCGGCCGGGCTGAAGGTCGGCATGCACACGCTGACCGGCTGCATTTCGCCGCATGATCCGTGGGTTACGCCGACGCCGGACCCCCGGCTGGCCGTGGATGCGAGGTTCACGTTGACCGAGCCGCTGGATGAAAAACAGGACCGGATCGTTACCACGGAGAAACCGGAAAATTTGGACACCATGTGGGCCTACGCCAGCCGGGGCAATGTGCTACGGATCGGCCAGGAACTGATCCAATATACGGGGCTTGCCCAGGAGCCGCCCTACGGGTTTACCGGCTGCCGACGCGGCGCCTTCGGGACTAAACCGGAGGCACACCAGAAGGGTCAACCGGTCGAACATCTTTTTGTCCGCTACGGCTGTTTCCTGCCGGATGAAAATTCCACCCTGGTTGACGAGGTGGCCGAGGCAATAGCCCGGGTGTTCAATACCTGCGGCTTCGACATGATCTACATGGACGGCGCCGAGGGAATGCCCGGCGGTTGGTACGGCATTAGCCGAATGCGAGAGGCTATCTATAAACGAATCCAACGCCCGGTGCTGGTCGAAGCGAGTTGCTGGGACTATCACTCCTGGGCGTTTCATTCCCGACTTGGGGCTTGGGATCATCCCAACTGGGGCCTGAAACCGTTTATCGACCTGCATTGTCGCTCCAACGAAGAGCATCGCAAAAGCACGCTTCTGCCGGTGCAATTGGGCTGGTGGGCCATCCTGGGACCAAGCCGGGACCACGACGCCGAACTGCCCGACGAATTTGAATATCTGTGCGTCAAGGCCCTGGCCTTCGATATGCCGATGTCGTTCCAGGGCATTTCGCCGGGGCAAAAACCGTGGTGCGCCCGCCAGGAGGAATACCTCCCCATGCTGGGCCGATACGAACGCCTTCGGCTTTCCGGTCAAGTGCCGCAGACGATCCGGGACCGGCTCAAACAAGAGGGCCAGGATTTCCACCTAGAAATCAAGCCGGACGGCACATGGCAGTTCCGGCCAGCGGATTATCTGGCGCATAAAGTAACCACGGCCATTCCGGAAACATCCGCCTGGACAGTGAACAACCGATACGCTGCCCAACCGGTTCGGCTACGCATTCAGGCCCTCTATTCGGTGGAGCCGTACGAAAGCCAAAAGGCGATCGTCTTGGCGCCGTTTGCCGCCGAAGGGGAGTTTGGCCAGCCGGCCGCTGCATCGGGTGTGTCGGCAGAACTTACGCTTTCCAACGAGAAAGTGAAAGTAGGCCAGCAGAGCGGCCGATTGACGGCCAAAAACCAGGGCGGTTTGGCCCGGGGCGCCTGGGCCCGGCTCAGCCGGCAGTTCCAGCCGCCGCTTAACTTCGGCTCTTGTGATGCCCTGGGCGTTTGGGTCCACGGCGACGGCCAAGGGGCGCTGCTGAACCTGCAACTAACGAACCTGCCCCAATTCTGGGGAACGCATGATGAACATTATATCAAGCTAGATTTTACCGGCTGGCGCTACTTCGAATTGCCGCTGCGGGAGCGGGATGCCGAGGAGTTCCATAAATACGTCTGGCCCTACGGCGATTTCTATGCCGTTTATCGGTCGCCGCTGATCCGGTCGCACGTAAGCGCCCTGCACCTTTATGTGAACGAAACGCCTGCCAACGGGAGCACCACCTGTTTTTTAAGCCCGATCAAGGTCCTGCCCACGGTGAGCGTCAAACTGACTAACCCGACGGTGGAAGTGAACGGCCAACGGCTGGTCTTTCCTGTGAGCCTGCAAAGCGGCTGGTATCTGGAGTTTTACGGCGGGGAGGAGGCCGTGGTGTTTGACGAGCGGGGGGCGGTGGTGGCGAAGGTGCGGCCGGAAGGCCAACCGGCGGAGCTCCGAAACGGCGAAAACCGCCTCCGGTTTAGCTGCCAAGGCCCCGACGGCTTGCAGCAGCGGGCCAAGATTACCGTGATTACCTACGGCGAGCCGTTCGGCCCGTAGAACCAAAGGCCCCGAGGCGATTTGCGAGACAAAGAATAGGCAACATTTCCGCCAGAGGAAGACTGTCTCTGTTCCGGCGGGAATGTTTCCGAGAATCTATTGCTTTTGTGGAACCATCTACCGGCCCGCGTGGTTTAAGCACTTTCTCGCAATTGGGTAAATTCCTGTTGATACAATCGCCGGTAGGTGGGACAGCGGCTGAGCAACTGTTCGTGGGGACCCACATCTACGATCCGGCCTGCGTCCATGACCACAATGCGGTCGGCCAGCGCCAGCGTCGAGAGCCGATGCGTTACCAGCAGGGTGGTCCGATTCCGCATGAACTCCTCTAAGACGCTCTGAATGAGCCGTTCGCTTTCGATATCGACCTGGCTGGTGGCTTCGTCCAGGAGCAAGATGGCCGGGTCTCGCAAGATGGCTCGGGCCAGGGTGATCCGCTGACGTTGGCCGCCGGAAAGTCGGCTTCCGCCCACGCCGACCACCGTTTCATATCCGTCGGGCAACTGTTCGACAATAAACCGATGGGCGTGGGCCTGTTGGGCCGCCCGGATCACATCCTCCCGACTTGCCCAAGGTGCGCCGTAACGGATATTATGATACACGGTATCATCGAAAAGCCACGGCTCCTGGGTAACCAAGCCGATCTGCCGGCGCAAATCCCGAAGCCGCATCTGTGGCAAAGGTACGCCGTCCAGGCGAATCTCCCCTCGCACTGGATCGGCAAACCGCAATACGAGATTCAAAAGCGTCGTTTTGCCTGAGCCATTCGGTCCCACAATGGCCGTCCGTTGGCCAAAGGGAATCTCCAAACATATATCCTCCAGCACAGGGCGGTCTTCTCGATAATGGAAATAGACATGATCGAAGACCAGGTCCCGTTGATGACGCTGGAGCACCACAGGGCAGGCCGGTTCTTTCAATTTTGGCTCCCGATCCAGCAGGGCGTAGATGCGGTCGGCCGCCGCGGCGGCCCGTTGAAGCCGGGAAAACACATCCGACAACTTCCGGGCCGGGTCCGCTGTGCCGATCAAAAATGCATAAAAAAGCATCAGCGCCCCTAAACTCAACGGACGATCGCTCATCCGAATTCCCAATAGATGCGTTTTTCCTTCCAGCGTTAAATACGCCCCAGCCGCCAACGCCAGGCTGATCATCGCAATCCCCAGAATTTCAGTGATCGGATGAGCCAGGCTGTCATAGCGCACGATTTTAAGCGACTTCCAATAGTACTGCTTACTGCGGCGGTGGAACCGAAGCCGTTCGTACCGCTCCATCGTGAATGCTTTGACCACCTGGACGCCGCGGAAGGTCTCTTCGAGGATGTTATACAGTTCGGCCATACCTTCCATGGCGCGGCGATTGGCGCGTTTGAGCATTTTGCCGAGCCAGTGGATGGCCCACACAGCAACCGGGGCAACCAGAAGCGTCAACATCAGCAGAGGCCAACAGACCCACGCCGCCCCGGCCACACAGGCCGCCGCTTTGAGCGGCTCTCGAACCATCTTGCCGAAAAGCACATTCAAGCCGAAGGTCAGGTTTTCCATATCATAAGTGAATCGGCTCATCAGGTCGCTGGTGTCTTCGTTGGTAAAGGCGGACGTTTCCAGACGCAGCGTACGGCGGTAGAAGAGTTTGCGAAGCTCGAACTCTCCCAGGGCGGCCAGTCGGCCCACCAAAACGCCGTGCCAAAATTGAAACAGACATTTGATCAAGGTTCCCACTATCAATAGCCCGATCACCAACATCAGGGTCTGAAACGGGCTATCGGGCAGAAAACCGAGATAAGGTCGCACGGCCTGATACATCCGCTGCGTCCGCTCTTCCGCAGCCAAGCGGGACTGGGCCAAACCGAGCTGGGCCTCCAGAGGAGGTCTCTCTGCTTCCGGGGCCTCGGCCAACGCCTTTTGAAGGCTCTCTACCTCACTCGTGTATTGGGCCGCATGTTCTTGGGCCGTTGTCAGCTTCCGTTGGACCCACTTCTGCAACGATTCCCCTTGGAAGACCACTTCCACAAAAGGATATACCGCCCCGATATTTGCCCCCCAAAACACCCCCACACCCAAGGCGCACACCAACGAAAAGAAAAACGTCCACCGATACCGAAGCGAAAGCCGAACCACTCGTCCGAAATTCCTCATGATGCTTTCCTTGCCAGCGCCGGCATCATCCTGTTCGATTCAAGCCTCGGAAGATGGGAACATTTCCGCCGCGCCGCCGGCTAACAGCCGACGCTACGTCATGGAGAACCCGTTCCGCTTGTTATCTCTGCGAAAGCCTCCGATCCCGAATTCCCTCTCCCGCCGAAGCAAAGGCGATGTTCTCCAAACGGAGGAAAGGTTACGTTTTTAGCAGATTTTTTAGAACAGACCAAGGCCGAACGGTCATCGGTTGCCGGGAAACCTACCACTTCGTGTGGCCGATGGGTTAGGGCAACCCCCCAATGATGGCCCTGGATTGGTTCTGCGAGAAGCCAATCGGTGCAGAAGGACGTATTTTGAAAAAATTAGGCTATCTGGGGAAGACAGGAAGAATTCTTGAAACGAATGCCTCCGATAAGCCAAGCATCCTGAAGTTTTTCATTTTTTGTATTTTGTGTATATTAACTAACATAAACTCCTTACAAACAACTACGGTCTGGTTGCTTGTTTTTTGGAATAAGGCAGACAGGGTATAAGATATATTGTGAAGATCGCGGTGTATAAAACTTTTTCATCTGCTTTGTATCCTGCCCTTGTTTTCAAGGACATTGCCGTCATGGAAAAAATCCTTGGATTACTCAAGCTGGGGGTATTCGGGTGGATGATGGGATGGGGGTTAGGGGTTGCTGGAGGGGGGCAGGTTTCTCTGGCTGAGGGGCCGGCCAAACCAAGCCCGGCTATCCAAGCCATGCGGGCCAACTTAAATAGTCCGAATGTGCAGATACGCATCCAGGCGATCGTCGGCCTGGGGCGCCGAGGGGATCGGGAGTCGATCCCGGCCATTCGGAAGTTTCTCCAGGACCCGGACAAGCGGGTTCGAGCAGTTGCTTTGAACGCCTTGTATGAGTTGGAGGATCGGGAGTCGCTTACCGCCTTTCGAGAGGCCCTGAAGGCGGCAGAACCGGAAACCCGGGCGCTGGCCGTCCGGGTGGTAGGGGAATGGCAGGACCGGGATTCGATCCCCCAGGTTCGGCGTCTTCTTCAAGACCCGGACGCGGATGTGCGGGCTGCCGCCGTGGAAAGTTTATCGAGGCTTCGGGATCAAGAGTCGATTCCCGCGATTCGGAAGTCGCTGAGCGATGAAGACTCGGCGGTGCGGTTTGCCGCTTTGCAGGCTTTAGGACGATTACATGATCAAAAGTCTATTTCCCTTGTGCGAAACCTCTTGCGGGATAAAGATAGCCAGGTGCGGGCCATGAGTATCCGGGTGCTGGCTATCCTGGGAGATCGACAATCTATCCCCGCATTCCAGAAATTTTTACATGATCCGGATGAAGAGGTCCGCACCGCAGCGGTGCAGGCTCTTCGCCACCTGGGCCAAGAGATCCCCGGCCCGAAAGAAAAACCGTAAGATTTTCCCCGATTAGCCCCCGCCAGTAGGGGCCTGTTTTGGAAGGAGTTTTTACGATGGCGCAGAAGCGAGCGGAAATTCTGGCCCGGTTTCGGCAGAAGATCGCCGAGGGAAAACCGATTATCGGCGGCGGGGCAGGGACCGGTATTTCGGCCAAGTTTGAAGAGGCCGGCGGCATTGACCTGATTGTGATCTATAATTCCGGTCGGTTTCGGATGGCAGGTCACGGTTCGCTGGCCGGGCTGCTACCGTTCGGCGACGCCAATGCCATTGTCATGGAAATGGCCCGGGAGGTGTTGCCGGTGGTAAAACATACGCCGGTTTTGGCCGGTGTGTGCGGCACCGATCCGTTCCGCCAGATGGAGCACTTCCTGCAGGAGATTAAGACAATCGGCTTTGCCGGAGTGCAAAATTTTCCAACGGTTGGGCTTATCGACGGCCTGTTTCGGATCAATCTGGAGGAGACCAATTTCGGGTATTACCGGGAGGTGGAGATGATTCGGCTGGCCCATGAGCTGGACCTTTTGACCACGCCGTATGTATTTAGTCCGGAAGACGCCAAGGCGATGGCCGAGGCGGGGGCCGACATCCTGGTGGCCCACATGGGGCTAACGACCTCCGGGTCGATCGGGGCCAAGACGGCCAAGACACTGGACGAATGTATATTCTTAATCGACCAGATTGCTGCGGCTGCCAAGGCAGTCCGGGAGGATGTCCTGCTTTTGTGCCACGGCGGACCCATTGCCGAACCGGAAGACGCCGAATATGTCTTGCAACATTGCCCCGTGGTGGATGGATTCTACGGGGCCAGTTCCATGGAACGCCTACCTACCGAACGGGCCATCCGGGAGCAAACCGAACGCTTCTGCCGCATCGGCAAACGCCCGTTGGGATAACCCTGCCGGAGAGAGTTCTGGAGTGGCCGGAGAAAATTCTGCATCGGCGGCGAGAAGCGTCGGGCCTTCTCCTTCGGCGGCAGGGGGCACAAAAGACCGGCCTTTGTCCTGGCCCTGCGATGCCTAGAGAGGGCGGTCATGGGTCTTCGCAGATGACGCGAAATCCCACGTCGAAGACGGGCTGATAAGGCCGGTAGGCCAATCGGAAGGAGGAACGTGCCCGGTGAGGTCGGTCGTGCCAGGACCCGCCGCGCACCACCTTTTTTTCGTTGGGCGATCCTGCGTTACGTCCGTCGTCGTCCCGGTAAGGATAGGGGCGCCAGTCCGAACGGGTCCATTCCCAGACATTGCCATGCATATCGTACAGTCCCCAGGGGTTAGGCTGGTAGTGAGCTACCCCGTCGGAAAGGAAGCCGCCGTCCCGGAACCGAGAGTCCTTGGGGATCCAGTCGTCGTACTTGCTGGCATTGGCCAGGGGCACACGCTCCTTGAGGTAAGGATGGCAGACGAACTCCGAGAGGGTGGCGTCGGCCAGATTGGCGAATCGGCTGAAATCGGCATCCCGGCCGCCGAAAAAGAAGGGCGTGGCCGTGCCAGCCCGACAGGCGTATTCCCACTGCGCTTCGGTGGGCAGGTCGAACTTGCGTCCGGTCTTCCGGCTCAGCCAATCGCAAAACGCCTTGGCCTGGAACCAGGAAACCCGTACCACCGGTTGGTCTGGGCCGTTCACGTAAAAGCCGCGCACCCCAAACTGCATCCCAAATCGCGATTCCACCTTGCTGTCGTGCGAGGGATCGAACAGGGCGAACTGCCGGTTTGTCACCTCGGTGCGTCCCATCCAGAAGGGCCGCTCGATGCGGACTCGGCATGCGGGTTGCTCGTCGTTGCCGCCGTTCGGGTCGCCCATGATAAACTCCCCAGCCGGGATGCGCACCAATTCCAGGGTAACACCCTCCCCTAGATCGACTGTCAGATGGATGGGGCCGGCGGCTTCCTGACGGCGTTTGGCCTCTTCGGCGTTAAAAGGCCAGCCTGGGCATTCCACTGGTTCGGCAAAAGGCGGAGGTTCCGGCGGGGGCACGATGGGCTGAACCGCCGACGTCGGCCCGTCCGGAATCGCTTCCGGATCCTCGTCCATGTTGGCGTATCGTTTGCGGTATTCCCGACGGAGTTGGGCAAACCGGCTGACTCTTTCCTTGCCAGCGATCTCCGTCCAGGTACCATGGAACGGGGCGTTCAAGTCGATCCAGGTGATCAGCCGATCCCAGGCTTCGGCGTCCAGCCGGACGTTGTAGTGTCCTTTGCTGAGAAGTTGGACAAGCTCTGTGGTATCGGCGTGGAATTCCATGGGGGTAAGCAGGTGGTAGTCGCTTTCCAGGCCGGGTCGACGGACGAAGCGGTGGAGTTCCACGTAGGAGGTAGAAAAACGTCCAGCATCTCGCCCTCCGTGATGGTAGGCGCTGTTGTAATCGGTGATCATTTCTAGTCCGCGCAGATCGGACACCCGGACGCCATGGTGTTCTTGGCCGTCATGGCAACCCACACAATATTTGTCAAGCACCGGCTGGACTTCACGTCGGAAGCTGAAGCCGCGGGCCGGTCCATACCAGGGCGTAATTTCGGAAGGGGGCCGACGGGCAGCCAGCGTGGATTTTACCAGCGGCGTCGTGTTCTGGCTCTCATGGCAGCCGACACAGGAAACCACCTCGCCCGGCATTGCCGTAAACCAGCTCCGCATCAATTGGATGGCTTTTCCCTCGGCGTCGAGCGGTTGGACGGCAATCGGCGTATTGGCGGGCACGCGAAACAGCGCCGAACCATCCTCCTCCACGGGCACCGTGCCAAGGATCCGCTTGATGTCCCAGGGACCTTCCATACCGACCACACCTTGCGGTCCCCCCATGTCCGGATAGAGATAATAGTAGGTAAAGAGCCGGAGCTTTTTCACCGTGCCTCGTGGAATGCCCTTCAGACCACCGCCTGCGTAGATGTCGGCCAGATAGACCAGGCCATCTTTTCGATCGAGCCGAACCCGATCCGGGATCACCGGAGGCCGAGGGCTCTTGCGCAGCGGGATCGGCTCCAGCAGGGCGTAGCCGGGCTCCTCGCGGATCAGCACCATGTTATCGAACACATCCACCAAGTAAATGCCCCAGAGAGACTTGGGCGTGGGCTGGGCAGCCACCAGGTAGTATTTTTCGTTCAGGGGAAATGGGTGGAGAAATTTAGGCCAGGAGTTATCGACCAGATTGTCTTCGATCTTGGGTTCGACTTTTCGGCCTCGGCCTGGGATACGTTGGACCACGCCGTCGGCCTCCCGGCGTCCTCGGGCCACATCGAAGAGGACCAGCTCGCCCATGCGCGGCACACCGTGGTGCCCGCCGACAATGCCCACAAACTTTGTGGACGAGCCGGGGATCGGCCTGGCATAGAACAAGGAGTTTGGCCAATAGGAATTGCTGCCGTAGTATTCCATCTGGCCGGTGCCATCGGGATTCATATGAAAGAGCAGTCGGCTATGGGCGTGCGGTGTGTCGGTGTATTCCCACCGAAGATAGAGCAGCCGGCCGTTCGGCAGCACGGTGGGACACCAAGTGTGCTCCTGATCGAAACAGAGTTGGCGGATGCCGCTGCCGTCGGGATTCATGATGTACAGATTGGCCACCCGGTGGAAGCCGTTGACGCAAGGAACCGCCTGGATCGGGGCCGTTGAACCGAAAACAATCCGGTCGTCGGGCAGATAGCAGGCGTCATAATTGTCCACCTCTTCCCGGCCGCCGGGCGTTACCTGACGCAGCCCCGTGCCGTCGGTCCGGATCTCGAATATCTGCCACCGACCCTGCGCATCCAGAGAAGAAAAGAGCATCCGATCTGCGTCGAAATGCAGGTCGATGTCTCCCACAAATACGTCCCGCTCGGGTTTGTAGAGAATCGTCAAGCGGTTGCTTTCGCCTCGGATCGGCTCAATGACGGCAATCGCATCGTCGAAACCGTTGCGGGGCAACGCACAATTACCCTGCCAGTTGTAAGGGAGCCCCAGTTGAGGGCTTTTCAGGCTTCGCCGGACCACCAACAGCCGATCGAAATCCAGAAGAGGATTGCTGAGGGCCACTTGGCGTTCCAGGCGGGCCGCCGACCGCATCATCGCAAGGAACTCCTCCCACTTGCCCTGGCTGTCGGGTTCCGCTAGGAGGCGGTCCAAGCGGGCTGTCAGCCGAAGGAGCTCCGCACGCTCCGGTTCCAATAGGCTCGGCGAGACCCCCGGCATGGTGCGGAAATCGTCGATCCATTGGATGGTGTGCTCTAGCATCCGGCGCAATTGGGACGGCTCCAAGTTGACCAGGACTTTTTGACCATCGGCGCTCGAAAGCCGGGCCGCCCACGGCGAACTCACCTCTCCCAGAGCTTGTTCGTCCAAAGTCAACTCGTTGTTTTTGCCTGGCTCTGTTTCCATCAGACGGCTTGCGGAGATCACCTCGGCCTGCACCCCAGCCTGAAGCAACAGAGGCGTCTCTGGCACTATGTGCGGCGCTGGAATGTCGCCCTGCTGCGACTGCAAACTCCGCCGCCGCAGGACCGTAACCATCCGTTGCAATCGCCATTCCGGGGGGAACGGCTTGGAAGACTCGAATCGCAATGCACAGATGTGCGGCATACAAGGGCCGGGGCAAAGCAGCTTGATCGTGTGTTTGCCCGCCGGGATTTCCACTCGGCATTGCACCTCCCAGCGGGCGTCTTTGGTCTGCCAACTGCCGGTTACCCCGGCAAAGCCCTGATGAATCTTCCGCCCATCCAAGTAGATATCCACCGGACGCGAACTGGCCGCCGTGTACAACGCAACCACTGTATACTGGGCAGTAACAGGAAATTCCAGGTCGTACTCCGCTTGGTTAGGCACTATCCCGGCGTTCCAGATGCAGGGATACTTGTCGGCATACATCTCGCCCGCTCGGCTGATCCGGACATTACCCCGGTCGAACCAGTCGGCCCGAATAGTAAAGCTGGCGGCTGGCGGAGCCTCTGGCTCGGAAGCCAACGTCGGCACAGCCGAAAAACCTATCCCTAATAGGACGGCAATCAGCCTAGCAGCCCACCGCCACCCACTCTTTGACCAATCTGCCTGAGACCTTTTTTCCTGCCTCGGTTGTGTCATGGTCTTCATCTCCGTAATTCGTTGGATGCCAAAAACGCATCTACCCTAACGTGAGAGAATGGAAAGACAATCCGTTTCTCCCGGATAAAATGTTCCAACTCAGGCAGCTTGCGGCGGGCCAGTTTGTTTGTGCCGTAGGATTATCAGGGCAAGCCCGGCGGCGCTCAGCCCCGCCAAGACTGCGGTGGTCGCTCCCGGAATGCCGGCACAGGAATATACACGGTGGGGGCGATCAGGACCCAAGCACCTATATTATACATAATGCAAAGCTTTCTTCAAGTTAGTATAGTCTCCCCAAGGAGGCGTTGTCAAGAAGCCAGACGGAAAATTCTTGAGAATCTCAAACGGTAAATGGAATCGCCCGCCTTTTACCATAACCTCCTGCAAATTAAGGACTTAGTTGGGTTTTGCCGTCGGACCAATTCTTTAGGTTTCGACGATGTCGAGCCGGTCGTTTTTCTGCCCGTTGCAGGTGTTAGCCGGTTTCATTTACAGTGTGAGCAGAAATCTTTTCAACCCCCACTAAAGAGTGATTTCTGAACTCCGGCCCGAACCGGCCTGTTCATCCACCTCGCCGGCTTGTAAAAAGAAAGGAAGTAACCATTTGGGGCGGAATTGGCCCTGGGTTCTCACTGCCGCCCAGTACGTGTTTAGCGTTCGTATTGGCCGCAGTGCAGAAAGAAAAGACTCTCGAAAATGTAGTCTGCTGTTTACGCAGTAGCCAGAAGGTACTTCACTCGGCTAAACGGCTACCATTCTCTTTGTGTTGCGAAGGAGACGGCTATGAAGCGGAATCCCGCAGGGCGAGGTGTTTTGGGGGAGGCAGGCAGGGTTGTGGGAATTGGTCATCGGCGTTGGCAGAGGATGCGATTTCTGAGGACTTTTTTCGTCTTGGTGGGGGCGATCTTGGTAGGCAGGCTATCGCTGGCCGATACCGCATCGACGGAACCGGCCCCACCAGAGCGGTTGGCGGACGGCCAGGTGGTCAAAGCAGTGTTAGAGCAACAGCTTTCCGGGGAAGATCTTCTTCGCCCGGATGGCTGGCAACCGTATGAGCAGGGGTTCCAGAAGGAGGGGGAGGTTTGGGTGTGCGACAACGGGGACGACGCCAAGGCCCGCCGGGGCTTGAGCCAACAGGTGGTTCTCAATCAAAAAGAACCGGCGCCGATCATCGCCATCGCCTCCAGCAAAGCCGAGGCCGTCCGGGGCAACATGGAAGGCAATTATGCCGTGTATTTGGACCTTCGGTACCAGGACGGCACGCCGCTGTACGGCCAACAGGCCGCCTTTGCCGCCGGCAGCCACGATTGGCAAGAGCGCCGGGTCCTTGTCATTCCGGAAAAACCAGTGCAGTCGCTCAGCATGTATCTATTGTTTCGGAATTGCCGGGGGAAGGTGTATTTCAAAGAACCTCGGCTTTTTGTGGTCCCGGCCAAGGAGAAGGTTTGTTTATTTGAAGGGGCGCCGGTGCGGTTGGCGGCCAGGCCGACCGAGGGCTTTCAGGTGCGGGATGTGGCGGCGGGGGGAGATTTTGTGCGGATCGAGCAGGAGGCGTTGGGACTTCGGCTCCGATACAAGCAGACGCCTGGTCCGCAGGGCGTACGGTTTTTCGACGTTCATCTGGAAGACACCACCGGCAAAGACCGGGCCGTCAGTTTGATTTATGCGATTCGGATTCCCCGGCAGGAAGCAGGCTCCGAAGGCGGGGCGTCCGCAGCGGCCCCTGGGCCGAAACCTACCGAGACTGCGAGCGGCCAAGCCGAGCCGGGCGGTCTTCTTTGGCTGATCGATCCACGCCGGGAAGAACCGATCCAGCCAGGCCGGGAATACTTGAACGCTACCCGCTTTAACTGTGGGGCCACTGGGTATTTATCCCGGTATCCGGTTGGAGCGGTTCGGCGGGGCACGGAGGGCTGGGCCATCGGCATCGACATGCAACAGCCCGCCTTTTTCCGCATCGGCTATCATGGGAGTACTGAAGAACTGTATCTTGCGTATGATATTGGCCTGACGCCGGAGAAGCCATCGGCCCAGGTCCGCTTCTGCACGTTTACCTTCTCGGCAGGGTGGGGCTTTCGCTCGGCCCTGGCCAAGTATTATGAAATCTTCCCCGAAGCCTTCCAGTGCCGAACGCCCGAACAGGGCCTATGGATGCCGTTTGCTAAAATCAGCCAGGTGCAAGGGTGGGAGGATTTCGGTTTTAAGTTCAAAGAGGGCAATAACGAGACGGCCTGGGATGATGCCCACGGGATCATTACCTTCCGCTATACGGAGCCGATGACCTGGTGGATGCCCATGCCGAACGAAATGCCGCGGACCATGGAGGCCGCCTTGGCCGAGGCCAAACGCCTGGCCGACAAAGGAAACCCACACGCCCAGGCCCTTTTTACCAGCGGATTTCATAACGCCGACGGCCAACTACCGGCCCGGCTGCTGGACACCCCCTGGTGCAACGGGGCCGTTTGGAGCATGAACTCCATCCCCGGCATCCCAGGCCAACACACCGACTTCAACGTCAAATGGAACACCCAGATTCGAGACTCTCTCTACGGACCGAACCGAAAAGGCGATCTGGACGGCGAATACATCGATTCGAGCGAAGGTTATGTAACCGATGAGCTGAACTTTCGGCGGGAACATTTCCGGTTTGCCGAGCGGCCGCTCGGTTTCTGTTTCCATACCCGCCGGCCCGCCATGTTCCGAGGGCTGATTGTGTTTGAATACGTTCGGGCCATTGCAAAAGATGTTCATGCCATGGGCAAATTCATGATGGCCAATGGGGCGCCGAGTCGCCTCTGTTGGCTGGCGCCCATGCTGGAGGTGATGGGTACCGAGACGGATTGGCACAGGCAGGGCCGATGGCACCCGATGAGCGATCCGGAACTGCTGTACCGCCGGGCCTTATGTAAAGGAAAGCCCTACTGTTTCCTGATGAACACCAACTTCGACCAGTTCGTCCCGGAACTGGTGGAAAAATACATGAAACGCTCTCTGGCCTACGGGATGTTTCCGGGATTTTTCAGCCCCGATGCGTCCAGAGGACATTATTTCACCAGACCGGAACTTTACAACCGGGACCGGGCGCTATTTAAGAAATATGCACCGTTGTGTAAACGAGCGGCGGAGGCCGGCTGGGAACCGATAACCCTTGCCCGCTCGGATAACCCCCGAGTGTATGTGGAGCGTTTCGGCGGGCGATATCTAACCCTGTTTAATGATAGTTCCCATGCCCAGACGGTAACCCTCCGGCTGGAAGGGCTCCGGCCGAGCCGACCGGAAACGCCGGAACTAGTTCACGGCGGCAAGGTGGTGTGGAAGGACGACCAAACCACGCTCAGTTTGGGGCCAGAAGATGTGGCCCTGCTGGACCTACAACCGGAATGAGATCGCCCCCTGACGCCGGCTCACCGTTTGGGACCGAAAGTTCAGAGGAAAGGACGTACTTCCCAAAAGGGAACCAGAACCCGATCTGGCCCTCATGTTACCCCAGGCCAATAGAAAGTCTTTGCCTCAAGAAAGGATGGAGAGAAATGGGGGTTAGTTTAAGTTGGTGGGGCCGTCGGCTGATTAGTGTCCGCCGCAGCCTGGACAACCACCCCACCGGGGGTAATTGGGATTTTCAATGGCGAATCCCCGGCCTAAAGGGCCGTCCTGGAAGTCGATCGTGGTCCCGTCCAGATGCAAGGCGAACTTTTTTCTGGTTACCACGGCGACATCTGGCCCCGAGTAGCGGACATCGACGGCCGGGTCGAACTGGCCATCCAGGGTAAGCCGATATTGTAGGCCGCTACAGCCGCCCCCTTCGATGCTAATCCGCAGGGCGGTTTGCTCGTCCAATCCCTGAGCCTGGATGATCCGGGCGATCTCGGTACGGGCCGCTTCGGTCAACGTAACTGCCATGACTCGCTGCTTTCAAAAATAGGCAATATACACAAAATCGATAATCCCTTGTCCGTTTATGCCCCATATCTTGGGGGATACTAAACCGATTCGTATCCTTTCTCTACCCGTGGGGGGGACGAGTCAAAAGCTCTTTCCCCTCCCGGCTCTTTCATGCTATCTTATGCCTTCCAGGGGAGAAAGCCAAGGGCCTTGGAATATACGTCTATAGAGAAATCTCCCTAACCCTTGGAATTATTTAAGGTTGCGTCAGAAAAGCCTCTTGCCTGCATAGGGAGGGGTACCAGGATGCAGAGGACTCCCTTTTGAACGACCTCTAGGCAATGTTCCGAAAGTGTAACCCTCTATTTCTCTTAACACGTAGGAGACTCTGGATGAGTTCTTTTTCTCACCACCCCCCTAAAGAAGGTTCGTCGGAAGGCGATTGGGGAGGCGATGGGCCTGCCCGACAGCCAACTCCACCCCCTCTCCAGGTGGATGATTCCCGCACCGCTACCTCGTATGCCAATTTCTGCCGGATCACTGGCACGCCGGAAGAGGTGTTTATCGACTTCGGGATCAATCCCCAACCGTTCGGCCCGCCCACTGGCCCCATCATGATCGGCCAACGGATCGTGATGAACTATTACACGGCCAAACGGCTCTTGCAGGTGTTGCATCTAACGATCCAGCGTCACGAAGCGACCTTCGGGGTGCTGGAGACCGATGTACAGAAACGAGTGCGAGGTGGTCCCGGCGGTCCCGCAGGAACCTAACCGGACATAGACCTTGGCTGCGCTGTCCATAGTACAGCAAGGAGGCGGCATCCCATGCACGGTTCGGATGGAATGAAAACCACTCTGTGGCATCTGGCGGTCATTGGTCTGGCCGCCGGCGTGGTCTTTTTTATTCAACTAGGCGTGCCCGCCCTCTGGGATGAAGATGAACCGCTCTATGCGGCCATCGCCCTAGATATGTACCAGCGGGGCGATTGGATTACGCCCCGATACAACGGCGAGCTTTTCGCCGAGAAGCCGCCGTTGGCGTATTGGTTGATGATGCTCGGTTACTCGCTGTTGGGGGTCAATGAGTGGGCGGTTCGGGTACCGTCGGCGGTGTTTGGGGTAGGGACCGGCTGGGTGGTGTATTTTCTGGGACGGCGGCTATTTAGCGCCGGGGTGGGATTCTGGGCAGCCCTGGCCGCTCTCACAAGCATTATTTTTACCGTTTCGGCGCGGGCGGCGACAACGGATTCGGTTTTTGTCTTTTTTACCACATTAGGTATGTATGCATTTGTCGCTGGCGGATTGGTCCAGCCGAAGATAGAGGACAAGCTCTCGGAAGCCTCGCCCTGCGCGGGGACGAAAAGTGGAAAAAACCATGTTGCCGACGCCAGCCGACCGACCAACGAACCGTCCCCTGGAAAGGCAAGTTGGTGGGCCTTTGCCCTGATGTATTTCTGCTTCGGTATGGCCATTTTGGCCAAGGGGCCGATCGGGCTGGTTCTGCCGGTCGGAATGTTGGGGTTGTTTTTGCTCGTTCGGCGTCAATGGGAATCGGGGGATCGGTGGTGGGCGGATCGGCGAGGCTGGCTCATGCGGCGATTTCCTCGACCGGCGGAGGGGGATTTTCTCCGGCCTGTCTGGCAGGCCAAAACACTGGCTGCCATGCTGCTGAGTTGGCTGGTGGGAGGAGCGGCTTTGCTCCGCACCTTTCGGCCCAGGCGTCTGCTCCAGACCGCTTGGCAAATGCGCCCAATCACCGCCCTGGCGATCTGCGCCCTGGTTGCGGTTCCCTGGTATGTCCTGGTGGGCATGGAGACCGACGGCGAGTTTCTTTGGAAATTTTTCTGGGAGCAAAACGTCCTGCGCACCATGAAACCCATGCAGGGCCATAGCGGGCCGGTGTGGTACTACATCCCGGCGATTTTGGTAGGGTTTTTCCCGTGGTCGGTCTTTTTGGGGCCGGCGCTGGTGGAACTGGTGCGGGGGATTGCTCCTTCCGAGTCGAAACGGACCACCCCAGACGACCACCGGCAGCGGGCCGCTTGTATTTTTGTGGCCTGTTGGATCGGCGTGTTTGTGGCGGCCTGGTCTGTGCCACGGACGAAGTTGCCGCATTATGTGCTGACGGCCTATCCGGCCTTGGGATTGATGACCGGTTGGTTCATCGAGCGGTGGCTAGCCCGACCGGAGAGGGTGGCGCGGTTCTGGATGCGGTTGGCGTTAGGCAGTTTGGCGGTAGTCGGGATGGGGTTGGCGGTGGGGTTTCCGATAACGGCCTGGCTGTTTACGCCCGGTGAAGAATGGTTGGGGCTGCTAGGATTGGTCCTGACTGCCGGTGCGGCGGTGTTTGTCTGGTTGGCCCGCCGGGGCCGGGAAAGATTGGCCATGGCAAGTTTCGCCCTGATGACGGTCCTATTTTTGGCGGGCGTCTTCGGCTTGGCCGCCGTGCGGATCGACCGGTTCCAGGAGGCCCGGCCCATGATCGCCCAACTTAAACAGACCGCCGGCAACGAGTTCCAATTGGCCGGCTACCAATTTATCCGGGAAAGCTTCGTCTTCTATGCAGGCCGACCGATCCAGTATTTTGAAAAGCCAGAACAGTTGGAAACCTTTTTGCAACAGTCGAATCGGCCATTTGTCCTTTCGACCCAAAAGCAAGAGGCCGAGATGCGGGAGCGGTTTGGCAACCGACTCCAGGTAGTAGCGCGGCAGCCGAGATTCTTGCGACGGGGCGAGATCCTTCTCTGGGGCCGATCCGACTCCCTCTGTTCCCCCATCGCTGCCCGCCCAGAACCTCTCCCACCTCGATAAGGCTTACCCTTTCCGGAAAGCCGTAAGATAAGAGAAAAGCGGTAAGAGAGGGAATTAACACGCCTGGCTCACAGAGCCGGTTGCTTCAACCCCTATACCTTGACTAGCATCCGGATGCGATCGCAAGTGGTTGTAGGTCGGAGGCGACAACACAACCGGCTCTGGCAAACCAGCATCAGCCGACTTTTTCCTGATGTCTAGGTAGTGTGAGGAAAATGAGAGAAAAGGGCAAAACAAACAATCTGGCGAAAATAAAAATTTTGCGCAATATATTCGCAAGTGCATACAAAAGTGCCAGGCATTAGACATCACGCCAAACCCATTCGTTTGCCCCCCTGATCGGAGCACTCTGATCGCCTTGAATACTCCGGAAACTTAAAAACAGAGGGGTTTTTTGGTCTATGGCGATCGGTCCGGTTGGGGCACTCTCTTTGAAATCGGCCTGGACAGCCGAGCTATTTTTCGGTAGTTTCCTGCCCGCTGCTTCTACCTTGTGAAGGCGGCCTCAGGCATTTTCCAATGCTTGTAAAGGTCGTCGGACTTCTCCTGTTTCCAGGTTCGGAGAAAGCAGGATGTCCGAGGCTGTCTCGGTACGTTCTGACAGTGTTCGTTTGGCCCGACTGCAAGACCTGATCCTTCCAGTAGGATTGGTTTGCAGTGTGCTAGTGATTATTGTACCGCTGCCGGCCGGGCTGATGGATGTGCTTCTGTCGGCCAATATCACGATGGCGGTGATCATCCTGCTGACGACTATTTATGTGAAAACGCCGTTGGAGTTTAGCATTTTTCCGTCGTTGCTGTTGGCCACGACGCTCCTTCGGCTGGTGCTGAACGTAGCGACGACGCGGTTGATTTTGACGCGGGCGGCGGCGGACGGACCTGGGGCGGCGGGCCAGGTGGTGCAGGAGTTCGGCCGATTTGTGGCAGGGGAGCAGATCGTCGTTGGTTTGATCATTTTTGCTATTATTGTGGTCATTCAATTTGTAGTGATCACCAAGGGGGCGACCCGGATCAGCGAGGTGGCGGCTCGGTTTGCCTTGGACGGGATGCCGGGCCGACAGATGGCCATCGACGCCGATCTGAACGCCGGCATCATCGACGAGAAAGAGGCGCAGCGGCGCCGTGAAGAGATTACCCGGCAGGCGGACTTTTTCGGCGCGATGGATGGTGCTAGCAAGTTTGTTCGAGGGGATGCCATTGCCGGGATCATCATTACCTTGATCAACATTATTGGCGGCCTGATTATCGGGGTGCTTCAGGCCGGGATGCCTCTGGAGCAGGCGGTTTCGGTCTTTACGACCTTGACGATCGGTGATGGGTTGGTGAGTCAGGTGCCGGCGTTTTTGATTTCGTTGGCGGCTGGGCTATTGGTTACCCGCAGTAGTCAGCCGAGCAACCTGCCCACGGAGTTTATCGGCCAATTGTTTTCCCGTCCGCAGGCGTTGGCGGTGGCTGGGGGATTTTTGGCCCTTTTGGTGCTGACGAATCTGCCGAAACTGCCGCTGACGGCTTTGGGGGCAAGTTGTTTAGGGCTTGCCTGGATGCTTCGGCAACGGGCTGCCCGCGTCCAAGCCGTCGAAGAAGCGAAAAAGAAAGCCGAACAGGCCAAACCCCAAGAAGCTCGTGTGGAAGATTACTTGGCCGTCGATCCGATGGAGATCGAACTGGGAGTAGGCCTTATCCGATTGGCGGACCCCAAGCGCGGAGGCGACCTTTTGGACCGTATCCAGCGGGTTCGGCAAAAAATAGCCGCCGACATCGGGGTCATCCTGCCGAAAGTGCGAGTGCGGGACAACATTCGGCTGGAACAGTATCAATATCGGATCAAGATTGCCGACGTGCCGGTGGCCGAGGGGATGATCTATCCGCACCTGCTTTTGGCGTTGGATTCTGGGTTGGCTCGTGGGCCGATCGAAGGGATGCCGACGAAAGACCCGGCCTTTGGGACCTCGGCTTTCTGGATCGATCCCAGCCAGCGGGACATGGCGGAGTTGAAAGGCTACACGGTGGTGGAGCCGGCCAGCGTATTGGCCACCCATCTGACGGAAACGGTCCGGCGGCACGCCGACGAACTGCTCACGCGGGACGCCGCCAAACATCTGATCAACGAACTCAAACAAACCTCGCCTGCGGTGGTCGAGGAATTGATTCCCGGCGTGATGAAATTGGCTGAGGTCCAGCAGGTCCTGCAAATGCTTTTGCGGGAGCAGGTGCCGATCCGGAACCTGGCCTCCATTTTGGAGACGCTGGGCGATTACGCTCCGCGGACGAAAGACCCGATATTGCTGACGGAATATGTGCGGCATCGGCTGGCCCGGACGCTATCGACCCGGTATCGGGACGCCGAAGGGGTGCTGCACGTGGTTACCTTGGACCCGGCGTTGGAGGAGCGGATACGGGCGGCTGTGGAGCACAGCGAGCATGGTTTGATAGTGCGGCTGACGCCTCAGGCGATCGAGGGGATTTGTCGGGCGATCGGCCAGGAGATACAGCGGCTCAGTTCGGAGGGGCGTCCGCCCGTGGTGTTGGTGAGTCCGCAGATTCGGGCGGCCTTGAAGCGGATGACGCTCGGGCATTTGCCCCATTTGGTGGTGCTTAGTTACAACGAGATTACCAGGGATACGAAGATTCAGTCTATTGCAGTGGTTTCTGAACCTCGATAGGCAACGTTCGACGCCAGTCGTTTTCTCCAGACCGCGCCGCATTAGGTCGGCGATAGACTTAAAAGACGCGGCGGTTTGGGCGGAAAGAAGACGAGAAAGAGTGGATAGGGTCTGGTTGGCGTAAAAAGAATTGGAGAGGACGGGACATGGAAATCCGAACTTATCGCGCCCGCACGATGCAGGAAGCGCTGGCGATGGTGCGGCGGGAGTTGGGGCCTGATGCGGCGGTGTTGCACACCCGGCAAGTTCGCGCGGGACGGTTATGGGGATGGTTGACCGGCGCCCGATGGATCGAGGTTACCGCCTCGGCCGAGGTGCGGGTCCCAAGCCGACTTCCTCGGGAGGAATTAGACGCTAAAGAACAGACCGGTCCCCGATCGGCGTCTGGATGGAGTGCGGTTCGGAGCCGACGGCCGTTGGACGCTGGGATTCCGCTGGATCGGCCTCCAGGGGAATCGGGCTTTTCGGCGGAGGCACGATCTACCCGCCAACTCCAGAGCCTGGTCCAACAATGGGAGACGGAAACTCGACAAGCCGGTCATCGGGAGCTGCCCGACGCCCTGTTCCGCCTGTTTGCGGAATTGTTGGACGCGGAATGGGAAGAACACGTAGCCCGAGAATTAGTGGAACAGATGCGACAGGGCGTCACGGAGGCGGCGCCGGTGGATCCGGTGTTAATGCGGGCCAGGGCGTTGCGTTTGGTCGAATCGGAGATTCGCCTTGCTGGTCCCTTGGCCGTTCAGCCGGGGAAACGGCGGGTGGTGGCTTTAGTAGGCCCCACCGGAGTGGGCAAAACCACTACCATCGCCAAATTGGCCGCCCATTATCGACTCAAAGAACATCGTCGGGTGGGCCTGATTACCGTAGATACCTACCGGATCGCCGCCGTCGAACAACTCCGCACCTATGCCGACATCATTGATTTGCCTATGTACGTCGTCTCGACCCCCCGCGAAATGCGCGAAGCAAGCCGACAATGGGAAGGTCTGGACCTGGTCCTCATGGACACCGCGGGCCGAAGCCCCCGAGATGAAATTAAACTCCAAGAACTGAAGGCCTTCTTGAACGAAGCCCACGCCGACGAGGTGCATCTGGTGCTTTCGACGACCAGCAGCGCCCGGGCCTTGGTGGAAACCGCCCGGCAATTCCAATCCGTCGGGATAACCGCCTTGGTCCTGACGAAACTGGACGAGGCGTCGGCCTTGGGACATGTTTTTTCGCTGCTTCGGGCCAGTCGCTTACCGGTCAGTTATTTGACCAACGGCCAGAATGTGCCGGAGGACATCGAGGCGGCCCAAGCCGAACGACTCGCTCGCTGGATTCTAGGCGTGGAAACCCTACCGGGACATTAAACCTCCTCTATTCCTGAGGTCTGAAACGAATAGGTCTTAAAAGTACTTCCTTTGGAAACATCCAGGAAGGTGGGAATCTGATGCAGGATCAAGCCAGCCGACTCCGCCAGTGGGTTCGCCAATACGGAAGTCCCAAAACCGGGACCGACGTACGAGGACCAGCGTTGGTGGTCGTCTTAGGTGGTCGGCCGGGCGTAGGGGTTACCACCGTATCGGCCAACCTGGCGGCCGCCTTGACCGCCGCCGGAATGCGGACTGTTTTACTCGACGGCGACCCCCACTCCCCGGACGCCGCCCGAGTATGCCGCCTCCAGACGCGGGAGACCCTTGCCGACGTGATCACCGCCGGACGAACCCTTCCTGAGGTACTTCAGCCGGGACCAGGAGGTATTTATGTGGTTCCGGGCGTCCGGCCGGGGCAACCATTGTCCGCCGATCCCCGATACGCCTCCCAACGGATTTTAGAAGGGCTTCGTGGTCTAGGGTCCTGTGCGGAAGTCGTGGCGGCCGACTTGGGAGGGCAATTGTCCCCCTGGACGCGGGCTCTTTGGCGGGCGGCCCATTGTCGGCTGGCCGTCATGACTGCCGACCCCGCGGTGCTAATGGATACGTATGCGGTCTTGAAAACCCTGACCGCACAAACCGGGTTGGCCCCTGTTCATGTGGTGGTCAACCGCGCCGCCTCCGAACCAGAAGCCAAGGATGTCTATGACCGGTTGGCCAGGACTTGTCTGCAGTTTTTGGCCCTGCCGGTCAGTCTGGCGGGTTTTGTCCCGGCAGACCCACGAGTAGAAAAGGCCGGGTGGAACCAGGGGTTGCTGGTCAGTTGGACGCCGGCACCGGAATCGGCGTCCAGTATCCATCAATTAGCTCAGTATGTGGCCGAAATTCTGGGCAAACGCCTTGGCGAGCAACCGCCGCCAAAAGAATCCCCACAGACAGGGGAATCCGAGGCGCCAAAGGGAGTCGTCGTTCGAGGGATCCGTCCCTCTGCGGGGGCGCCTTGGAGTGAGACTTCTGCGGCGCCTCCTCAATGGCACGTTCATCAGCCAGATTGGGTCGGCAAACTTGGTTTTCCCGTTACTGTTTCTCCATCTTTGGATAGTCCGGTGGGGGAAAATAGGAAAAAAGACTAAACAATCATCCTTTTTATCGCCGATTCCTGAATGGGTTTGAGTATCTCCCGAGCTGTTAAAATGCAACGATTGGGTGGAGTTTTCGGGCAGAAAGGAATCCGCCATGGGCCGGATTTTCGCCGGTATGTTCGGGTCCGTGGCATTTCTGGTGGTCATTCTCCGCAACCTGTTCAGCGGCGGCGCCGTGGAAGCGAGCTTGGAGTCTGCTTGCTTGGCTCTGGCGGCGTTTTCCGCTTTCGGAGGATGGCTGGGTGCGACGGCGGAATGGACAATAGAACAGTCAGTGCGGAAGAACGTCGAGGCCGCTTTTTCCGCAGTTTCATCGACCCAGCCGGATGCCTCGAAACCGCCTTCCTCCTAAGCCTGGCCTTGACGCCCCTTGCGCTGCGAAAACTCCGCCTTTCCAATCCAACCCTTGACAGGAACCGTCTTTACCCCTTCTGGATTTTCGTAAAACAAACCAAAACGTTCCTCACACCCTGGGGGCCTTAGGTTTCCTAAAAGTCGGGCCATTGAAACACCGTGGAGAAAGGCCCAAACATTTGGAGAGCATTTTCCCCTCGATAGGAAGCGTCTCTGAACCATCCAGAATAATAAGGTCACGGAGGAGTTCATGAATACGACTACCTTGGCGCCGGAAGATGTAGAACGGCTCTGGATTGCATATAAAAAAGACCCCTCCAATCAAGAGCTTCGCAACAAGCTGATCGAACTTTATATGCCCTTGGTCCGATACAACGCCGAGCGTATTTGGGCCCGGCTGCCGGAGGGAGTGGATTTGGAAGATTTGGTGTCGGCCGGGGTATTCGGCCTGATCGACGCGATCGAGGCCTTTGACTTGTCCCGAGGAGTGAAGTTTGAAACGTATTGCGTTCCTCGTATCCGGGGGGCCATGCTCGATGAATTACGAACGATGGATTGGGTGCCCCGACTTGTCCGAAGTAAAGCCAGCAAACTCAACGAAGCTATGCAGACGCTGGAAGCCCGCCTGGGCCGACAACCCACTCTACAAGAACTGGCCGAGGAACTCCAAATCTCCATCGCAGAACTCGAAAAAATGATTCAGGAGGCCAGCACAGTCAACCTCATCAGCCTCAACAAAAAATGGTACGAAACAGATAGCTATAAAGACGTGCGTGAAATCGACATCCTCGAAGATAAAAAAGGCGAGGACCCAACACGTCGGCTCCAAAAAGCCGATCTCATGCGGCTGGTCACCAAGGGGCTGAATCGGAACGAGCGGCTTATCCTGATCCTCTACTACTACGAAGAAATGACCATGAAAGAAATCGGCGCTACGTTAGACCTGTCGGAAAGCCGGGTCAGCCAAATGCATAGCGCCATCGTCCAACGCCTGAAAGACCAGCTCGAACGCCGTCGAGTGGAATTCGCCTCTTAGGCCCCTTTTCTATCGGCCTGTTTGCGTAGGAACGCCAGCGAACCTGCTGCTGGCACAGCCACAGACAGGTCCCATCACCCGGGGGACATGTTACGTCTGTTTTTGGCGCCGGATCGGCTTGTTGTTCCAAAACCAAAAGGGCAAACTCTCTAGGAAAATCTTCTTCTCCCCTCTAGTAACATTGGAGCCGAATGCAAAGGAGGCTTATTTTAAGGCGAAATTTGCCCGGGATTGTCATTCCCGCGAACTCGGGATCGTCATTCCCGCTCTAGCGGGAATCCAGTTGTTGACTGTTTCGCTTGCTAGATTCCCACTTTCGCGGAAATGGCAAGGTACTGCATTCGGCTAAAATGTTACCATCCCCCAGGGCGATGATACCAAGGTCCCAGCTACCCAAGTGGGCTAAGGTGTTAGAACCACCTTTTTGGGTAGATGGCGAGTTCATCCCCATTAAGTTACAATAGCAGAAGAATCCCTCTACGGGCGTGAAAAGGAGCTTGGATTCCCGAGGGCAGAGAGGGAAATCTTTGGGTTGCCCTAATTGAGGGGTGTTTGAATAACTCTAGAGATGCATTTTTGAGGGATTTTTTCACCCCTTTGGGGGGTTAACAAGGGAACGGCTTGATGGAGAGCTATATCCGGTATTTAGCAGCCCGATGGTTTCATAAGCATTCGACCCGGTTGGCCAAGCAACTGCCAGGTATCCGAAAGGCCGAGGATATCGAGTATGTACATCGGGCAAGGGTGGCCAGCCGAAGGCTTCGGGCAGCTTTGGAGCTTTTTGCCGATTGGCCCTCTCCCAAACAACACAAGCGGTGGCGGAAGCATATCCGTCGGATTGGCCGATCCTTGGGTACCGCTCGCGATATGGATGTGCAACTCCTCTTTTTGTGCGACCGCTGGCCGGATACCGAAGGCTTATCCGTCCGGGTGGGGTTGGCGCAATTGATCCTCTGGCGGCAAACCCAGCGGGAAGTCTTGCAGAAGAAGGTCCTTCGGGCGGTGGATCGGCTGGAGCGAAGCGGCCTGTTGCAAGAGATTCGGAAAACCGCTGCACGAATCCTCAAAAAGGAAGACTTTTCCGAGGAACAACTTCGGCAAAGCCCTCTCTGGGAAGAAGCGGTCCGGCAAATCGAGCGCTATGTGAAACAGATGGAGAGCTTTGCTTCCTGTTTGGATGACCCGGAGGATCAGCAACAGCATCATGCGATGCGGATTGCCGCCAAACATCTCCGATATACGCTGGAGATATTGGAACCCATTTTTGGCCCTGAAATCCAACCCACCATCCAGGCCCTTCAAATATTTCAGACCTTGATGGGCCAGGTACACGACTGCCAGGTGTGGGTGGAGGAGTTGACCGGTTTAGAAGAAGGCGCAGTTCCTAAAGGCGCTGTCCGAAAAAGGGAGAAAAAGGCCGGTCGGAAATGGCAGGGGGTATCTCGAGCGGTGCAGGTTGCGATTACCTGGCTCCAAGAGGACCGTCGTCTGGCCCAATCGGAGTTTTTCCAGCAGGCGGGCCGCCATTGGCGGCAGTGTTTGCAAGGGGAGATTACGGATCGGTTGAGTTGCCTGGTACAGAAGGCCTCTCTGCGGTCGGGCAGGAAGCCGTTGCCGAGGAGGTCTTGCTTGGTCTTGGCTGGGGATACGGACCGAGCCGGCCCACGGACCGAGGCGGAGCAGAAGTTTGACATTCCCCACAAATATACAAAAACTCATTGATAATGGAACCTCTTTCCTCTCCTAGCCCATCTAGTTCGTCGAAGGCTTCTCCGGTGGCGGCTATCGACATCGGAGCCCATGCCGTTCGCATGGCAGTGGCCGAGGTATTTCCCGACGGCCGGATCGAAGTTTTAGAGCGGCTCCATCGGCCCGTCCGGTTGGGGCAGGACACCTTTGTCCGAGGACGGCTGGGCGGCGAGGCGATGCGGACGGCGGTCTCCATCCTCCGGGATTTTAAAAAGACGCTTCAATTATACCAGGTCCAACGGGTCCGCGCCGTCGCCACCAGCGCCGTTCGGGAAGCGATGAACGCAGATACGTTTTTGGATCGGATTTATTTGGCCACTGGACTGACTGTAGAGATTATCGGACCGAGCGAAGAGAGTCGGTTGACGGTGTCGGCGGTTTTACATACGGTCGGAGAGCAGTTGGATATCCGGCGGAATAAGACGCTCATTGTGGAAGTGGGCGGCGGCGGCACCTTGTTGACGGTGCTGGAGGGGGGAGAAATCATCGTTTCGGAAAGCCTTCGCGTGGGATCCATTCGGACTCAGGAGCTTTTGAACACTAGCGAAGAGTCCCCGGAACGTTCTGCGGAGCTGGTGCGACATCATGTGGCCAATACGCTCAGTATGATGGAAGGCACCTTGAATCTTCAGGAAATCGAGACGTTTATCGCCGTGGGCGGCGACGCCCGATTGGCGGCCAAATGGGCGGGCCAGCCAACCGGGCCGGAAGGCTGGGCCGTGATCGACGCTGCCGCCTTCGATAAATTGGTCCGTCGTCTCCAAAAGCTTTCTCCCGAACAGATCAGCCGGCGCGAGGGAATCCCCTTTAGCCAGGCGGAAATGCTCAGTCCGGCCCTATTGATCTATCAGATTTTGCTTCATGCGGCCGACGTCCCGAAGATGTGGGTCTCGCCCGCGTCGATGCGAGACGGGTTGCTGTTGGAATTAGCCCAGGAAGTAACCGGCCAGGAAGACGAGGCCGTTTATCGGGGAGTGATTCACTCCGCGTTGGCCATCGGACAAAAGTACCGCGTCGATCTGGAACATGCGCAGCATGTGGCGGAATTGGCGTGTCGGCTCTTTGATGAACTCAAACCGGACCATGGACTTGGCCCGCGGTATCGGCTGTTGTTGCGGACGGCGGCTCTGTTGCACGAAATCGGCATTTTCGTCAGCCCGCAGGCCTACCACAAGCACAGCTACTATCTGGTGCTCAATTCGGAGATTTTTGGACTGAATCGGGATGAAATTGTGGTCGTAGCCCATATTGCCCGTTATCATCGCCGCAGCGGTCCGAAACCGACCCATTTGGAGTACATGAGTTTACCTAGGGAGAAACGGGTGGTCGTCAATAAATTGGCGGCCATTTTGCGGGTGGTGGACGCCTTGGCCGGCAGCCACCTGCAACCGATTTCTCTCCAAAACATCCGGCGAGAAGGAGACGAGTTGGTCGTCTTGGTGGGGCCGGGTGCGGATATGCTATTGATCCGGCGATCCATCGCTATGGTGGGCGACATGTTCGAAGACATTTACGGATTACGGGTTCGAGTAGAGGAAAGCTGAGAGACGATGGCGAAAAAGGATTCTTCGCAGCCGCGGCTTCGTTCGCCCCGCTGCTACCTCAGTCGGGAACTCAGTTGGTTGGAGTTCAACGATCGCGTGCTTCGAGAAGGACTCTGTCCCGAGTCGCCGCTGTTGGAGCGACTGAAGTTTTTGGCGATCGTCAGTTCCAACCTGGACGAGTTTTTCATGATCCGGGTAGCCAGCCTGATGCAAATGCAATCGGCGGGAGTTCAGAAGCGAGACCCCGCCGGGCTGACCCCCGCCCAACAACTCCGAGCGATCCGCCGGAGAGTCCAACGGATGGTCCAAGAACATTCCGCGGGCGTCCAGACCGCGCTGAATGAACTGGCCCAACAGGGCGTTCCCATGGTGCGACCCGCGGATTGGACCGACGGACAACGACAATGGCTACGGCGGTACTTTCAGCGAGAGATATTCGATCAACTGAGTCCGTTGGCCCTTTCGGATCGCAGTCCGTTGCCGATCCTACCGGGGCTAAAACTTCATATCGCCGCCCTCCTACTTCCCCAACAGCGCGGCGACGCTGCCGAGCAATCCGCAACCCTGATCGATGTTCCGGTCCCTACAGCATGTAAGCGCTTCGTCCAACTGCCGAGCCGGGAAGGTCTTCAGTTGGTCTGCGTGGAAGACCTGATCGCCGAGAACTTGGACCTGCTTTATCCGGATCGACAGGTGAAAGCTTGGGCCAGTTTCCGAATCACCCGGGACGCCGACGTCTCCATTCAAGACGACGATGCGAGCGATCTTCTTTCTACGGTGGAAAGGGCGGTTTTGGACCGTCGGCGTCGGCGGATCGTACGGCTGGAGATTTCCGCCCAGGCGCCGTCCGAACTGGTCAAGGCGATTCGAGAACGTCTCCAGATAGACTCCAATTTGGTGTATCGAATCGACGGTCTGCTGGATGCAACGTGCCTGTGGGAAGTGATCGGACAGAAAGGATTGGACCACCTGCGAGTGCCGGATTGGCCGCCGCAAACGCCTCGAGACCTGTTGGGCTGCGACAACCTTTGGGAAGCCGTCCAGGACCATGATGTTCTGCTATTTCATCCCTATGAGAGTTTCGATCCGGTAGTCCAATTGGTTCAGGAGGCGGCGAAAGACCCGGAAGTGTTGGCGATCAAAATCATCCTCTACCGCACCAGCGGCGATTCGCCGATCGTTCGAGCGCTGGAACAAGCCGCCTATAACGGCAAAGAAGTGGTGGCCCTGTTGGAACTAAAGGCCCGGTTCGACGAGGCCCGAAACATCCAATGGGCTCGCCGATTGGAAGACGCCGGTTGTTATGTGCTGTATGGCGTGGCAGGTCTGAAGACACACGCCAAAGCCCTTCTGATCATTCGGCGGGAGGCGGATCGAATTCGGCGATATATTCATTTGTCCACAGGAAACTATAACGAACGCACCGCCCGGCAGTATTCCGATCTCGGTCTGTTAAGCTGCGATCAGGATTTAGGCGCCGATGTGGCCGCCCTGTTCAACCTGCTCACCGGCCAATCCGAACCAGTCGGCTGGAACCGCCTGGTCATCGCCCCCGCCGGATTGCGGCAACATTTTTTGGACCTCATCCATCGAGAAGCCGAACTCTCCAGCCCTGAGCAACCAGGGCTTATCATGGCGAAAGTCAATTCCCTACAAGACCCGGAAATCTGCCGAGCATTGTATCAAGCCAGCCAAAAGGGCGTCAAAATCCTCCTGAATGTACGGGGCGTTTGTGTGCTTCGGCCCGGTGTGCCGGGCGTCTCCGAAAATATCGAGGTCGTTTCGATTGTCGATCGGTTTTTGGAACACGCCCGCATTTTCTACTTCCACAACGGCGGCCGGGAAGAAGTCTATCTGGGCAGCGCCGACTGGATGACTCGAAATCTCAATCGCCGAGTCGAACTGCTCTTCCCCATCCAACAGCCGAATCTTCGGCGCCGCCTCATCGACATATTGAAGACCTTCTTCGCCGACAATGTGAAGGCCTGGCGTCTTCGGCCCGACGGCGTCTATGAGCGCATTCCTTGTCAGGGAGAACCGATCCGGGCGCAGGAACTCTTCTATAAACAGGCCGTCGCCGCTGTCCGAGAAGCCGAGCAAACCCAAAGCCAATTCCGCCCCCTAGCCCGGCCCCAGCAAGACTAACCTCTCCCTACCCAGTTCCACTCTCCCATTCCCCGGTTGCTCCGGTTGACTGCTACACCCACGGCGACAACAACACGATGGTCTTCTATGTGGATGGCCAATTCTACATGCCAGGCCATGAGCGGGATCAACAGGCTCTTTGTCCAGGGCGGCAATAACTTCTGGGCCTACCAGGCGTATGTGCCGGAGCCGGCGTCGGTGGTCCTGTGGAGTCGGGGGCTTGTCGGGCTGCTGGCGTATCGACTGGGAACCGAATTTCGGTTTCGGCGCATCTAATGCGCTGCGGCCAGCGTCGGCGGAGAAAATCCACCGAGGATTCTACTTTTCCGATTATTGAGTGTTTACCGCCCTCGGACAGAACGATTATAATGAGCCATGCATGGCTTCTTCATTAAGGAGGTCTCTGGCATGGCTCTGGAGCGGCGGGAGTTTTTGGCGGCCCTTGGCGGTTCAGCAGCGGCGCTGGCATTGCCGCATCTTTATCTGCGCAAGATTTCAGCGGCCCAAGGGCCCCGATCGCCCAACGATCGGCCCGGCATCGTCGCCATCGGGATGCGCTATCAAGGCACTGTCATTGCCCTGAAGGCCCAAGCGCACGGCGATATTGTCGCCATTGCCGATGTGGATCGGAACGTCCGGGAGCAGGCCCGGGCCAGTTTCGGCAGCACCCCGGCCATTGACGAAGATTATCGGCGATTTCTGGACCGAAAAGACATCGACGTAGTTTTGATCGGCGCTCCGGACCACTGGCATACGAAGATGCTCATTGACGCGTGCCGGGCAGGTAAAGATGTTTATGTAGAAAAGCCGCTCACGCTCACGATCGACGAAGGCAAGGTGGTTCGGCAAGTACTGGCGCAAACAGGCCGGGTGGTGCAGGTCGGTTCCTGGCAACGGAGCGACGCCCGGTTCCGTCTGGCCGCCGAATTGGTCCGGGCAGGCCGATTGGGCCGACTGCACCGCGTTACCTGGACCGCCAATTCCAACCCGACCGGCGGGCCGTTTCCGGTTCGACCCGTCCCGGCCAGTTTGAATTGGAACCTTTGGCTCGGTCAGGCGCCGGAAGTTCCCTACATCGAAGAGCGGTGCCATTACACGTTCCGATGGTGGTTTGAATATGCGGGCGGCAAAGTAACCGACTGGGGCGCCCATGACATCGACATCGCCCAATGGGCCATCGGCCAGTTCCCTATCGAGGTCGATGCCAAAGGCCGACTGCCGAATATCCCCAATGGATATAATGTCCCGCTGGACATCAACGCCGTAGTCCGGTATCCAAACGGTGTAGAACTGGTGATCCGGGACGAAGGCAGGGCCGGCCTGCTGTTTGAAGGAGAAAAAGGACGGATTTTTGTTAATCGAGGTACTATTGCCGGCAATGTGGTCGATCAGTTGAAAGACGACCCGTTCACAAGAGAAAAATATAAGCTCTACGATTTCGACGATCCGAATCGGCCCGACCGGGTCGGCAAACTCGATGCGATCGTCAGCCATATGGAAAACTTCTTCCAGTGCATTCGCACGCGCCGGACGCCCATTTCGGATTGCGAAAGTCAGCACCGAAGCGCGACGACCTGTCATTTGGTGAATTTGTCGATTCGGCTTGGCCGTCCGCTCCGCTGGGACCCACAAAAAGAAGAATTTATCGGCGACGCCGAGGCCAACCAATATCTCCGCCGGCCCCAGCGCAAAGGCTTTGAAGTGGCCTGAGGGTTCTCCTGCGAAGATGCTTTTTCGGAAGGAAAATACCAGATGGTCAACCCCTCAGGGATACCGCGACGGGATTTTCTTCAAACAGTTGCCGGGTTGGGGGCGGGGATCGTCTGCGTAACAAATGTACATTTGGCCGAGCCAGCAGAAAAACCAAACTCTCCGCCTCCGGCAGCCTTTCGTCTTCGGTACCTTTTGGCTTCCTGTCTTTACGGCTATACCGAGTTGAAGGAAATCCTGCCGGAGGTCCGTAAGACCGGGGCAGAGGCGATCGATCTTTGGCCGAAGGTCCACGGCAATCAGCGGGAACAACTGGATGCTTTGGGCGAAGAGCGGTTCCGGGCCATGTTGCAGGCACACCAGGCGGCGTTAGGGTGTCTCACGCGGTACGATCTGGGCCCATTTGGCCTGAAAGACGAGATGCGTTTGGCCAAGCGGCTGGGATGCCGACTGATTGTTACCGGGGCTTCGGGACCGAAAGGTCTTACGGGCGAGCCGCTCCGCCAAGCGATCCAAGAATTTATCGAGAAGCTCAAGCCCCACTTGGCCGAGGCTGCCAAGTGCGGCGTAACCATCGCCATCGAAAATCACCAGAACAGCTTGATCGAGTCGCCGGATTCGCTCCGATGGCTTGTGGAGTTGTGCCCGGATGAGCATTTGGCGATTGCCTTGGCGCCTTATCATCTGCCGCAGGATCCGAAACTGTTGGCGGAATTGATTCGGGCGGTGGGCCGACGAATGGCCGTCTTCTATGCCTGGCAACACGGCAAAGGCTCGACCAAACCGATGCCGCCGGAAGAGGAACTCCTTCAGTTGCCGGGCCGAGGACCGTTGGATTTTCGACCTCTGCTGGCGGCTTTGCGGGACGTGAATTATCGGGGTTATACGTCGATCTTCATGCACCCGTTTCCACGGGGGCGGGCCATCCGACCGAGTACCGCAGCCGTCACCGCGGAAATCAACCAGGCACGTCAGTATTTGGAAACATGTCTAGCTAATCTGAGTGGCCCTTTAGGGAAGGAAGGTTCTATGGAAAAGGTTCTGATCATTGTGGGCGATGCGACGGAGACCGTGGATACGCTCTATCCGTACTATCGGTTGATCGAGGCGGGGTTTCAGCCGGTGGTGGCCGCCCCGGAGAAACGCCGGTACCAAATGGTGCTCCACGAGGTGAAACCCGGCTGGACCATCACCAAAGAATGGGAAGGCTATACGATCGAGGCGGACATTGCCTTCCGGGATGTGCGGCCAGAAGAATATCTGGGTATTTTCTTTTCCGGCGGTCGGGCGCCGGAATACATTCGGTATGATCCGGATTTAGTTCGGATTACGAAGCACTTTTTCGAGACGAATAAGCCGATCGGCTGTGTGTGCCACGGCGTGGAGATTCCCGCCTATGCCGGCTGCGTACGAGGCCGACGAATGGCCACCGTGCCCAAATGCCGGTTCGACCTGGAGGTCTGCGGCGGGATTTTCGTGGACGCCCCCTGCGTGATCGACGGCAATCTGGTAAGCGGCCGCACTTACCACGACCACGGCCATTACATCGGCGCTTGGATCAAGCTATTGGAACAAGCCAGATCGGCGAAAAAAGGCTGAGACGAAAACGCCTCCCCTGACTTATTGGGCTTCTCCCCGGCTAGGACAGAGGGGACCTGGTTCAAGCGTTCGACCTCCGGCGTGGATTCGGACTTTGGCCGGGGCGAAGAGCGTCTAAGGACTGGATCTGGTATAGACCTGTCGGCCGCCGAGCCAGGTCTGGAGGACCTGGATGTCGGCCACTTCGTCCACGGGGCAGGTCAAAATGTCACGATCCAGGACGATGAAATCAGCCAGTTTACCCGGTTCCAGGGAGCCTTTTTGTTTTTCTTCAAAGGTAAGGTAGGCGTTCTGAATGGTGTAGAGGCGGATGGCCTGCTGCCGGTCGATCTGCTCTTCAGGATGTAAGGTTTCATCGGTCCATCTTGGCAGCCGCCGCAGCACCGTCCACATGCCCAGGAACGGATCATAGGAATTGATGGACCGTCGGCGTCCGATCTTTTGCATGTGGTCGGAGCCACCGCCCACGATCACTCCCTTTTCAAACAGGGTTTTGTACGGCTGGAAATAGCGAAGCCGATCCTGCCCAAAATGCGCCAGCAGAGTACTTCCGTCCATATAGAGCCAGATCGGTTGCAGGTCCGCCACGACGCCGATGCGGGCCATCAGGTCAATCGTATCAGCGGCCATGAAATTGGCGTGGCAAATACAGGGCCGATGTTCGCGGACCGGGAAATCCTGCCGATTGACCCGTTCGTAGGCTTCCACCAGGGCGTGGACCGCCCCGTCGCCGACCGAATGGGCCGTCGGCTGCAACTGGTTGGCCATCGCCAACTTGACGATCTGGTAGAGTTTCTCCGGCTCCAGGAAGATCATGCCCCGGTACGTGGGGTCGGTAATGGAATAAATCTGGCTTACGCCCCAGGGTTGACGCATGTAGGCGCTTCCGGTGAGCATCCCGCCGTCCAGATAGAACTTTAGTCCCCGGAGCCAGAGCCAGGGGTTGTATTGGTGCAGCGGGTGCGAGGCGACCCGACGGACCGTCTCGGCAATTTTTTCGATCGGGGCTTGAGCGTCCACATAATAGGTCAAGAAGACCCGACAGGTCAATTCCCCTCGGTCCAGCAAACGCTGATAGAGTTGAATGGAACCCTCGCCCACGCCCCGGTCAACCACACTAGTAATACCCACCTCGTTATAAGCGGCCAAAAGACGTTTGAGCTGTTGGTATCGCTCCTGCTCAGTTGGTTGGCGGGCCGAAGAGCTCGCTTTGATGAACCGGCCGCAACTGCGCAAAATGCCGGTCGGTTCGCCCGTCTGCGGGTCCCGCTCAATAAAACCCGGTTTGCCGTCGGTGATCTGGAAATTGCGGTCGATGCCGCACCGTTTCAAGGCCAGGCTGTTGAGCGACGCGTCCGGTCCAGTTCGGAAAGCCACCGGATGGTTCGGCGCCGCCTGGTCCAACTCCTGCCGGGTGGGATACCGCCGCTCCCGAAGCCGGGTGATGAAGACCTGATTTATACAAATCCACTGGCCCGGCGGAATAACAGCGGCTCGTTTGCGCACATAGTCCAGCACATCGGCGATCGAGTCCATCGTGGGGATTTCATGGTCGAACTCATACACGGCGGCGTCGGGCGGATGGCTGTGGGAGTCGATGAGCCCGGGCAGGACAGTCCGGCCACCAAGGTCGATTTTGCGCACCTTCGGCCCCGCCTGGCGGAGCACTTCTTCCAGATCGCCCACGGCCAAGATCCGATCGCCCCGAACGGCCATGGCCTGGACGACCCGAAACTGGGGATCGACGGTGATGATCTTTGCGTTGTGGAACACAAGGGTTTCCGGCTTATCGGGTGGGGCAACGGGGTCGGGATCAGCCGGGGCGAGTTTTTCTACGGGTTTTTCCGGTTGGGCAAGGGCGGTCGATTTGGTTTGGGCCTCGGCGCCGACCGCCCAAAAAACCGACCCGCACACCGCCCAGACTCCTAATCCAAGTATTGTTCCCAGAAATCCGAAAAGGACGTTTTTCCATCTCAAAGGGCGATTCCCGCTGGACATAGGACATCTCCTGAATAAAAAGCATACCCGATCGTAGTTCTTTTACCCTGACGACCAGTGGGCCATAGAGCAACCCACCCACTTGTTCTATCTCTATTTTGCCCCAAGAGATGGCGTTTTTCCAGCCGGGGAAAGATGAGCCGGTTGCAGTGTCGCCTCCGACCTCCAACCGTTTGCGATCGCATCGTGAGGCTAGCTTCAAACTATAGTGGTTAAAGTCCCACAACGCAACCGGCTCCGAGAAGATGCGTTGGGCTGCGGAATTGGTTGGAGATGACTATTTGGTGTAGAATGGGCCGAATGGGTTGTTCAGGTAGGGCAAGCGGCGTTCCCTTCCCCGAGGCAGAGGCCAGAAGGCGTTGGGCTATTCGGCAGGCCTGGTTTTCAGCGAATGACGATCGGTTCGTTGGTTTTCTCTTGTCGGATTCTGGCGTGATTTTCTATCAGGTAGTCGATGGCCCGGCAGAAGGCCGTCGGATCGTCCCGCTGGAAGATCAGTTTTTGCAAATCCAGATTCCGGAGTCGCTCTGTTATGGACCGCCGATAGCTCTCGTCTTCCACAAGCCGAAGAGCTTTGCCGATATACTCCTCTTCGCTGTGGGCGACCAGTTCGTCCAGACCGACCCTGCGCAGCAGCGCCGCCCCGGCTCGGTTGCAGAAAAATTCCCCTTCCTGCACCACCACCGGCTTGGCCAGATACAGACCGTCGATAATCGTGTTGAAGCCGCCGAACGGATAGCTGTCCAGGCACAGATCGCCTTGTTCCATCAGGGCCAGATATTCTGGGATAGACCGATTCCCATACACCGTTGCGGTATTCCCGAACAGATCGCTGATTCCCTCGACAAAAAGCGGCGGCGCACAGTAGCGGTTCAACCCCCAGGCCGGGAAAAAATGCAGTCGCACCGGTCGGCTGGCGCACTGCTGAATCGTTTTGAGCCGACAAAGCAACGGGTAGTTCGTCTTCGTTGCTCCCCAGGGCAGATTGATCACCACGGCGTCGTCTTTTCGCTCTGGGAACCTCGGTTGATAGAAGCCGGGATAGGTGGGCACAGCGCCTAAGCCCGGTAAGAGCACCAGACGTTCTGCATAGTAATCGACGGCCCGGCTGATCAATTCCGTTTCCGCCCCGCCGATGAAATAGTCGATCTCTGAAACGCCGGTGCTGGCCGGGTGGCCGTAGCCGGTGGCCTGGATCGGCGCAATGCGCATGTTCGACAGCCACAACGATTCCGGGGTCATCCCGATATCAGGGAAAAACGCTACCTGAAAGTCGTTGTGTTCGATCTGGGTGCAATCCAACTCGGCCCCCGTCATCTCCACACGCCGCACCTCGGCAAACGGCGCTGTATCTAAATCTTTATGCCACGGCCCAAGATGAACTAAAGTTAATTTATACTTGTCCTTCAGCGAATGCACCAGCGGCGACAGACTCCGGTGCACCGCACTGCCATGAAACCATTTTCCCGTGAGGATGGCCACACTTTTGGGATCCGGCCGGTTCTGGAGCCGAATCTCGGCCAATTGCCGACGAATGTCGGCGTTCCAACGGTCTTTCAACGGGCGCTCTTGTCCCGGGGCGATCTGCGTGGATTTAAAATAGAAACCTAAAATCCGAGGGTCGGGGGCCTGAAGCCGGGGATCGACATAGGATAAGTGCCGCAACAGATTTTCCCAAAGCACTTCGGTTACCGCCCCTACCGTGCCCATCGGATACGATGCATACCACAACGAAGCCAAAAATGGATCGGCGTCAAACAGCGCCTTGGCCGGCAGCACCGCCCGGTTCCGCACCGAGTACAGCAGCACCAGACGAAGCAGGTTTCGCGGCTGGTCCCGCACCATGGCCAACTGGGCGTCCGTGGTCTTGAAATCCGAAATGGCCGTCAAGTGGATCAATATATGTTGGGCGCCCATCAGTTGTATGGCCTGGTCCCGCTCGATTCGCAGATCCGATTTGGTCAGAAGATAGAGGCATGTCTCGACGAACGGATTGATGTAATTTTTTATCTCTGGCGTTACTCGTTCGATCGAATGGTCGTGGTAGAATCGAAGCACTTCCAAACAGGCGTCTAATGCCTGGCGATGGTTGCCGGCCAAATAAGCCCGCAGGACCTCGGCCGGGTCGAACCGCGGAGGGACCGGCTCCTTGGACTCCGGCGGTTGCCCCTCGGCCGATTGCGATCTGGGGGGATTCTCCGACTGGGCTTGGGCAACTCGTGCCCCGGATGATCCTAGGCCAGAGTTCTCCGAAATGTTCTGTTTTTTCCCCATGGTTGCTAAGGCCCCTATGGGTCCAGACCGATCTTCCCCCGGGAAGACCTTGGGCGTGGGACCGGGAGGGGACAAAGGGGCGGGGCCGTCCGTGGAGGAAGACGGCTTCCTAGGGGGAGGCGAAACCCCTCCAGGTTGTCCCCCAGTCCTTTGGGCGTTCATTTTGACCCATTCTGCGGTTTCCGGCAAGAGGAAACTCTTCAGCGCCGGAGAAACAGCAGACGGGGCGGCCCGAGCCATGCCCTGTCGGCAGCTTGAGGATCGCTTCGACGGGGAAGAGAGAGGATGTTGGTGTTTTTTCCGGCGGCCCATAGAAACCCTCGGTACGTAACTTAGGCTGTCCAGGCTGAGGCAATCCGTAGCTTAGCCTGTCCAGGCTGAGCCAATCCGCCCGCTAGACAGCGGGCGTTACGTAACTTAGGCTGTCTAGCCTGAGCCAGCGCCGTCTAACAGCCGACGTTACGGCGGCACAGGGAAACTTAGGGAAACGTACATCCTACACAGGGGCCTACCAGCCGGCGGGGCGGAAGCCGTTGCCGAAGCTCCCGGTAGGCCGCCTGCTGGTAGATCTCCAAAATGCTCTGTTGGTTCACATCGCCCAATGGATGATGGCACAAGCCATCCATGCAGCAAAAGGCCACCTGGCCGGTACAGGTGATCGAAAGTTCAAACCATCGGGAGCAAGGCTGTTCTGCTAGTCTGGAGGCGGCCAGGTTGTGTTCTTCCGGACAATCGTCCATCCAATCGCCCCGAGGCAATAGGCCGACCTCATAGTCCTTCCCCTCCTGAAACTCGGCAAAGAGGCGCCGGGCATCCTTGGCGAATCGGCGGTCTCGGTCTGTGCCGTCGGCCACCCGGCCAAGGATCACCCGGGGCACAAACTGCCGCCGCCGATTCAGCGTTAAGAGCCGACGGACATTCTCCACCGTCTTGTGGAGATCCAATCCCATCCACTGCCGGTATTCCTCCGGGTCCAAGCTGTTGAGCGAAATCCAGATGTAGCCCAGTTTGGGGACCTCGGCCAACTGATGGAGTCGCTCCGCGTCGGCCAAGGCCCAGTTGCTCGTCAGCCACAGTCTGACTTGCGGCAGCGCACGGGCCAAGGTCTTCATCCGGTCGAAGATTTTCGGGTCCAGGAGCGGTTCGTTCAGCTTGAACGGCGAAATGGCCAACGGTCGATCCTGCGGCAATTGCTTTAAGTCTTCCACGATCTTAGCAAACAACTGGTCGGACATTTTCTGATGTCGGCGGGGCGAAATAGCGTTCGGGCAGCATCGACACCGGGCGTTACACATCCCCAGGGTCTCAATATGGACGTGCATCGGGCTATCCAGATATTGGCCCTGGAGCATCTGGCAATAGGTCCGATACGGCGTCTGTCCGAAGGCCACTTTGGCGGTCTGGGTCGCAATGCTCACCGCTCTGTTCCTGCCGGAGGAGGCTCTGTTTCGTCGATACGTCTGGTATTTTCGATCTTTCTGATTCCATCGGCGCAGCAAGTATAAAGCGTCCAAGGAATACTTCTTGGCCGATAGAACTGGTTCGTCTGCTACAACCGATTCTGAACATACAATCGGCAAAGTCGGTGCAACCGGCTCGACACGGCAGCGTACCGCCGTGTGGCTGTACCGTCGGCTGTGAGTCGGCGTCTCAGGCTGGACAGCCTAAGTTACGTAACGCCCGCTGTTAGCGGGCGGATTGGCTCAGGCTGGACAGCCTAAGTTACGTCAATAAAAAAGCGGCGTGTTTCGCTGAGAAACACGCCGCTGGGGTCGCTTCTTTTTTATTGGCGGGTTGGTCTTGGAGACGGAAGGCTTTTTACCTAATCTCCTAGGGGCCAACCCGTTCGGCCGACTACCGCAACAGGGCCAGAACGTTTTGCGGGTTCTGGTTGGCGATGGTCAAGACGGCCATACCGGATTGCACCAGGACTTGGGCCCGGGTCAGGTTGGCTGTCTCGGTCGCAAAGTCGGCGTCTCGGATCTGGCTTTCGGCGGTTATCATGTTTTCCAGGGTGTCTTCCATGGTCTTGACGTTGGTCTGCATGGTCAGACCTTCCAAGGCGCCCAGGCGACCTCGGAGCTCGGTAACCACCTGGATGGCCTCGGTGACGATCTTGGCGGCCAGGTTCGGATTGGTATAGAGGTCGGCATCGCCGCCGGTTTGCAATTGGTACATCTTGCCGCTGACGCCGCCGAGCCGGGCGGTGTTCAAGCTCTTGATGCCCATGCGGATCTGCTGGTTGGTAACCACGTCGGGTCCCAACTGGAACTGGGCGCCGCCGCCGAGGATATTGAACTTGAAGTTGTCATCCGTCTCGGGCGCCACGTCGATCGTGAGATCCAACATCGAGGTGTTGATCCACATCTTGTTGCCGTCCGCAGTGGCCGTAACACCATTGATCTTCGCCTGGATGTCGGTCCCGGTGTCGCGGAAGGCGCTCACGCTGCGGGTAAACGCCCCCTGAGACCCTTCGCTGATCACATCGACGGCCACGGACTGCTTGGAGCCGTATTCCAACGACTTCAAGGAGACCAGTTCGTTGTCCTGGGTGGCCAGGATGCCCAGGGCGTCGGAGACGGCGTTGAAGGCGGCGGCCACCTGGTTGGCGGTGGTGCCTTGGTAGAAGGTGAAGACCTCCATACCGTCCGGCCCGGCCACTTCCAGCACCAGGTCATCCAGCAGGGCGTTGCCGCCGCTGGAGCCGGTGTTGCCTACGACCGTGTTATCCACGCTATTGCCGTAAATCCGGCCGATGCCGTTATCGCGGTAGTAGGCGGCAAAGCCGTCCACGGCGTTGATGGCGTCGGCAATGTCGGTGAGCGTAGTGGCCGTCGTATCGCTGTATTTGACCTTGATAGTGAAGACATTATTGGCCTGGTCGTACATGGCCACCGGGGCGGCAAGGTTGGTCTCGGTCTGAATGACCACCTGCATATTGTTGAAGTTCGATCCGGGCAGAATGGATTCGACGATCAGCGAATCCTCGCCCGTCTCGACCGAAGTTTGGCCGCCGGCGTTGATCGTCTCAGTGCCGCCGTCCCGGACTACCACGGTCCAGTCGCCGGTGGCTTCGATCGCCTCGGCGATCTGATCGACCGTCGTGTTGCCGCCCGAGTAGTGGACGATCATCGATTTGGCGTTCTCATCATACTCGGCGTATTCTTCGCCGGCATTTACGTCATCGAGGAAGTCGATCTTCACGTTGGCGGCCTGAGCGCCCAAGGCATTCGCCTTGATGTCGATCGTGGCCGTGCCGGCGCTGGTCGTAAAGACCTTCGTCGCGGCGGCGGCAAAGGTCAGCGTAGCCTGAGCACGGGTGCCAGCACTAAAGGCCGATTCCAGATAGCCGCTGACGCCCGTACTGGCCTTGGTGGCCAAATCGGAGGCCAAAGCCCCATACACCCGCGTCGCATTGGCGCCGCTTTTTGTCGTAGCGGTAAAGTAATCGCCGACGTAGGTATTGATCGCACTGGTAATGGCCTGCAACGTCGTGTAGTTGGCCTCGTCGTCTTCGCCGGTAACTTTGACCGTGATGGTCTTCGTAACCGTATCGTAGCTGGCGATCGGTGCGTTCGCCGCCAAGTCATTATCCACTTCCAACAGGACGCGGACGTTATTATAGTCGGTCCCTGCCTGGTCGGCCGTGATCGTAATATAGTCCGTCGCCATGTTGGCGTTGACAAAATCATTGGCCGCCTCATTGGCTGGGTCTGCCGAGTTCGAATAGGCCTCGAACAGTCCGGTATCTTCGATTGCATCCAAAATATCCTGGACAGTAGATGTCTCGTCGTCAAATCCAATGGAGAGTATCTTCGAGGTGGCGTCGTAGGTGGCGGATACGTCCGATTGGCTGCCGTCGAAAATCACCTGCACGCCGTCGAATTCCTGGGAGTTCGACTTGGCGGCGATAAATAGATTGACGGCCGCCCCGTCGGCGTTTCCGGTGGTCGTCACCCGGCTGGAGAAGTAGAGGTTCGTGGTAGCGTAATCGGCGCCGGAGGAAGTGGTGATCTCGGCCCGTGTGGCCGGCGCGGCGATTTCCACCGATACTTCCATCTGGCCTGTAGCGCCCAGGTTGGCCTGGTCGATCTTCAGGTGCTGAATCTGCGGGATCGTGTTGGCGTCGGTGATGAAGTCCAACGAGCCGTCCAGCACCCGTCGGCCTTGGAACTTGGTAACCTGGGCGATTCGGTTGATGGCTTCCAGAGCGCTATCGACCTGCATCTGGTTAGCGGCGATCTGCTCTTCGCTCATCACCGCCGTGTTGGCCGCCTCGGTTACTAGAGACCGAATGTCGTGCAGTAGGCTGGTGATCGAGCCGAGGGCGCTGTCGACCGTGGCGATCATTTGCATGCCGCGTTGGGTGTTGCTGATGGCTTTCTGCACGGCAACGATGTTGTTGTGCATGATTTCCGCGGCGATCATACCGGCTGGATCGTCTTTCCCAGTGTTGATCCGCAAGCCGGTGCTTAGACGGGTCAGAGCGGTTTGCAACGCTTGCGTGTTGCGCGACAACGTCTTTTGGGCGTTGAGCGAACTGACGTTTGTGTTAATACGGGTCATGCCTGAAACCTTTTCAAAAAGGGACGTGTCCAAGCCTGACCGGAGTGCGGGTTCCTACGATCCGGGCCAGCTTGTCTGGATGCCGCGGGCGGTTGGCGGCGGCGCTCCAGAAGGATCACACTTGATCTGTCTATCTATGTCATCCGCTCAGGAATGTTGCCGACACCGCATCGGCAACCCATTCCTGAGGGCGCTTCCTGCCTTTAGGAGTTATCGACTTGTTAAAATGGGTGCTTTAGGCAATCTGGGGTTCTGGGTTAATCTGTCCCCCTATTCCTCTTTAGGTTTTTTTCGGCATCGGAATTTCTTCGGGGCGGAAAAATTTTGCCTTCTGGACGATTTCTTCCCACGATCGGCCGTTATAAACGGAATAACCCGAACACTTTGGGGCGTTTTGGACTTCGTACCATCCCGTAACGTCGGCTGTTAGCCGGCGATTGGCTCAGGCTAGACAGCCTAAGTTACGTAACGCCCGCTGTTAGCGGGCGATTGGCTCAGGCTGGACAGCCTAAGCTACGTAACGCCCGCTGTTAGCGGGCGATTGGCTCAGGCTGGACAGCCTAAGTTACGTAACGCCCGCTGTTAGCCGGTAACGAAGGGGAAATGGTCCGAGAAGACCGGAGAAAGGGGTTTACACGGCGTGAGGCAAAAAGCCCTGTTAGAGAGAGGCATTTGCCGCCCCTGGGGGGGATGTTTTACCCCCTTCGACCAGATGCTGGGCATCCGCCGGATCCAATTGGGCGGCCCGAAGGTTTTCTCGCTTGATGGCCTCATAGACCTCTTTGCGATGGACCGGCACTTCACTGGGGGCCTCAATCCCCAACCGCACTTTGTCCCCCCGGATATCGACGACTGTAATGATGATGTTGTCGCCGATCATAATGCTTTCGTTGCGTTGTCGGGATAGTACGAGCATGACCAATTCCCCCAGTTGTCGATCCCTTTACGCGCTTTTTCTTAAAGCGGGTGTGAGGCTGGCTACCACGTACTGGATGGGTTGGTCCCCATAACAAACTACCTGCCGACCGAGTCCACGTTGCAAGTTCAGAACCAACGGGGCCTTCAGATTCAAGGTGATATAACCGGCCGATCGGCTGACGACGACCAAGACCTCGGCGGATTGAATGTCCTCCAGCTCCAAGGGTTGCAACTCTCGGCGGGGCAGGCGAACCTGATAATTCGGCGCGAATCGGCGCGGACTAACCACACAAAGGGCCGCTTCCGGCCGATCCAGGCTTTGCAGCCAAGCCAAGTTTTGGTTCCGCCCGTCGGCCAACAGGAGCCAATCCCGACAGTCAGGCAGTCCTAAAATCCCTTCGGGAAACCGGATCACATCCTCCGGCTCGAACTGGATGGGACCGAATCGTGTGGTAGCGATCCACATGGCGAGGGCCTCTACCCGAAATATCTATCGAACGATAACACACACAATTTGTATCGGTAGCGGCAAATCGGAGAGAACAGAAAAAATAGATACAATTAGGAAAAATAGTTACGGATAGGGAAAATGTTATAAATAGTTAAGCAGCGAAAGCTGGAAAATCTGGGCTGTCGCTCGCAACGCCGCCTCATACGTCGCCTGCCGAGCCACAAACTCAGAAATGACTTCCACCATGTCCGCATCCAAATCGTTCGAAAGCGTCATCTGAAGGTGCAAGTCCTCTTCCTCTAACCGCTGATTGAGAATATCTAACCCCTGTTGTCTGGCCCCCAGGCTGGCTCGGCTAAAGTTCAAATCCACCACCCGATCGTCCAACATGGCAATGGCCCGCTCAATCAGGGCGTTGTCGTTGAGGATCAGCCCCTCGTGCAATCGCAACAAGGCCGTAAATAACCCGTCGGTCTCCTGCAGATTGACATCCTGACCAGTCAGCAGGTCCGGCTCGCCGCCGTCGAGCTCACCACTGGCCACGCCTACCGCTCCGGTGCCGTCGTTCGGTCCGCTCGTGGTATCCAACACCACATCAAAAAGGGCATAGGCGGTCGGGTCCAGCGGCGGCTGCTGATTAAACCGCTGGATTACGTCATTGGCCGTCGTTACCCCCGGGTCGATGGAAAAAGTGAGCACCCGGCCAATTGGGTCGTAGGAGTAGGAATTGGCCCCTGGGCCGCCATTAACAAACTCGACGGTTACTCCGTCTAGGGTATCGGTCCGGCCGCGCGTGCGCACGATCAAGGCACTATTAGCCGTCCCGAAATCCAGACTTACCGAAGCCTGAACACCCAACGTGGATACGGTAGCGGACTCCTGGCCTTCGGGAATCAGTCCCAGTTCAATGGCCGCCCGACTCATGGAGGTCCGCTGGATGCGGAGCTGGCCGGGGCCGCCGCAATTATCGACCAGTTCGATGCCGTTACCGTACCGGGCCAGTCGGGCCACCAGCGGCGTACCGGTGGCCAAATTATCCGGGTGGTTGTTGATCCGGTCCAGGACATCGCCGATCGTCAGCGCCCCCTGAAGATTGACCTCAAATCGGACGCCGTCGGTGCGGGTGATGATAAAATCGGCGTTATCGACAAAGCCGCCCGCGGTCTGGACGGCCTGAACCAGTTTGCCGCCGGCGGTCCATTGGTTCGGTTTCGCCCAAACCGTACCGCTGCCGGTGGCGGGGTGGTCGTCCGGGTCGAGATAAATGGCGAAATCTTCATTCGCGTCTGGATCGGCCTGGAGCCAGGTGATCATGTCCTGGGCGGTGGTAACCCCGGATTGAATGGAGAAGGTCATCGTTTTTGCGGCCCGGGAGTACGTAAACCCCGGCGCCCCTTCGACAACCTGGACCAAGACATCGTTCCATTGCTCGCCCGGATTGCGGGCTTTGAGAATTAGGTCGTTATCATCGCCGCCCCACTGAAGTTTCAGCGTGGCCGACGTGCTGCAATCGACCAGGCCGGTACCGTCGTTATACGGCTCGTTTCGTTTATCCAGATCGGCTTCAAAATAATCCCGAATGCCTGGCGTTTCGTTGACCAGGCGGAGAATATCCTGAGCGGTGGTTTGGCCCGGCGTGATTTCAAACCGGATGGTTTTTGTAGCCAGGTCGAAGGAGACGGAATCCGCGCCGGGCGGCACTTTTTCGACAAACTCCACGGTAAAATCGTTCCACTCGGCGCCGGTGCGCCGGGCCCGGATCACCAGGTCGCTATTGGTAGTGGAAGAGTCCCAGACGCACCAGGCTTTTTCGCCCACGCCGGTATAGTCGGAAACCCCCAGGCCGAAATTCAGGTCTTCCAAAAGGGTGTCTTGGGCGAACGTGCGGATGCCGAGTTGCTGGGCGGTGATGCCGCCGTTTTCGCCGATGGCAAAATCACAGCCGCTCAGCCGGGAACGAACGTCAATGCCTGTGCCGTCGGCGTTGATGGCCGCAATGACATCCGCCTCAGAGCCGTTGAAGACATTCAGCAGGTCTTCGATGGTTCGGACGCCGTCTTCTTCGGAAAAGGTAAGGGTGTAGGTTTGGCCGCCGTTGAGGATTTGGACGCCGGAATCTTGGTCCATTTCGGCGCCGGCGCCGAATCGCAACTGGGCCGATGCTCCGACAGTAACCACCGCCCGGCCGCCCCGTTGGGCATCCAAGGGGTCCAGTTCGGCGCGGAAAGGACAGGTCTCGGGGTCATAAGCGGCGTTGATGGCGGCCACGATGTTTTGGGCGGTCGAGTAACCGGTTTTCATGTTCACCCAAAGCGTGCGGGTGGCGTCTTCGTACCAGGCGTATTCCATGCCGGGGTCTAGGACGGTACCGTCGTCGTAGTAGCAGACGGTAACGCCGTTGTATTCGTCGCCGCGATATTGGGCGGTAACGATGATGTCGTTATCCGAGCCGACCGATCGGACCACGGCACGGGCGCGAACACCTAAAATGTCGTCCAACGGGGTGGTGGTGCGGACAACGGGATTCAGGTCCTTGCCGACCAACGGGCCGGTCCCTATGTTTTTGGCCAGGATGCCCAGTTCGCTGGCGGTGCTTCCGCCGCCGACCTCCCGGATGGACAAGGTGCCGGCGCTCAGGGAGATTTCCAGTCCGGTGGGCGTGATTTCGATGTACATTTGAGTGCCCGCCGGCTGATTGGCCAACATCCGCAAGGCCACATCGCCGATCGTCTCGCAGCCGGTAATATCGACAATCTGCGAATCGCTCCCGTTGGAGACTTCAATACTGCCAGGTTTTACGCCCTGTCCGCCGTTCAGGTCGGCCAGACGCGTATTGAACGTAAGCACCGGGTTCAAGTCCACTGTGCCGCGAACCACTTCGGAAAAACCGCCGAACACCTCGTGGCCGGTCAAATTGGTGGCAAACAGTAAATCCACGTCGCCGTAGCTTTGCAGCAACTGTTCGTTGCCCAGGTAACGGACGATATTATCCGAGCGGAGTTCAAACGGCCGCGTACCGGTCAGGGAACCGGCGAACAGGTATCGGCCGCGAAAGTTTTGATTGCCGGCGTCCACCAACTGCTGGAGGGCTTGGCGCACGAGCATGGCGGCGGCTTGACGCTGCTCGTCGCTGGCCGTGGTGCCGATCACGCCCAAAGCATTGGCCCGGACCTCGGCCATCATCGAGGAAATGCTCGACAAGGCCGTGTCCGTAGCGCTCATGAACGATTGGTTGGTGCCCAGGTTCGTCTTGACCTGGGTTTTACGCTCCAGCAATCGCTGAAGACTGAGCACCCGCATGGAGGTAACCGGCTCTTCGCTGGGCGTGATGATGCGGCGGCCGGTGCTCATCTGCGTCTGGGTCTTAAACAGGGCCAATTGGTCCTTGGCCACCTGCGTGAGCAGACGCTCCCGTACAAACAGATCGCTCACCCGGGTGCTGGGTATTCCAATGACATTGGCCATGGCTTCTGACCGTCGCTATTCGATGCGGGAATAGGGAACATTTCAGCCGAATGACGTGGGCCTCTCTTTATCCCCTCTTCCGCGGCGGGCAGGGGCGAGTTGGTTCATTCGGCGGAAGTGTTCCCGATGCGGGAAATTAAATACTCGTCAACAGTTCAAACAGTTCGCTCAACTTGGCGATGTACCGGGCGGCGGCTTCAAACTGGCGCTGGAAGGTAATCATTTTTACTGCTTCTTCGTCGATGCTCACTCCGCTAATGGCCAGCTTTTGGCCTCGCAAGGTGGCTTCAAAGGTGCGTGCGCCCTCGGCCACCGCCTGCGTAATGGCCGACCCTTGGGTAACGCCGCTTACCAACCGGTCATATAGCACCGCCAACGTGTCGCCGTTTTGGGCTTCCAAAGGAATATCTAAAAACCGGGCCAAATCCACGGCGTTCTCCGTATCGGCGCCGATGCCGCCTCGGCTGGCGGCCAATAGGGCAGGCTCCTCCGCCACCTGGGAATTGACCCCAATACTTAGCGCCGAATCGCCGGTAAAAAACGTATTGATCCCTAACGCCGCCAGCAGCCCGCTCGTATCGTCGGCAAACCCAAACTCCAGGTCGGAAGATGTGCTCTGAATGCTCAAACCGCGGTAGGGGGTGATCTCGGCCGAAATCCCGTCGATCGTATTCAGGGCCGCTGCAATGTCTTCCAGAGTCGTCTCTTCGCCCATTCCGTTCAGATCGACCTGGATGTCCGTCGTCTTCGTTAACCCGGTCTTCCGGTTATACACCAACACTTGGAACGATCCGTTGACCGGCGTAAACGACAGACCCACCTGGTTCAGGGGCTGATCGACCGCATCGACCTCCTCCTGGCTGGTGACTTGCTGGAAACCAACCAGCCCTTGGCCGCTGGCGTAAATCTTGTTGAACTCGAAGATCAACGTCTGGGCGAAGTCATCCAATTGATCGAAAAAACCCCCGAGAATCTGGTCCCTCGCATAGACCAACCCATGATATTTTCCAGCCGTGGTGTCCAAGGTCGATTTAGTATCCGTCAATTGAATATACGAAAGGGACATGCCCCGATCGGTGTTCTCAGCCACTTCCACCTGCCGAGCCAGACCTTCGCTCACCAGATAATCCGCCCCACAATAGACGGTTACCGAACCGTTGTCTTGCTCTTCGACGCGGATAGAAATCAGTTCGGCGAGGTCTTCCAGGGCGGCCAGGCGTTGATCCCGCAAGCCCACCGCATGACTTTTAGAAACCGAACCGCCTTCGGTTTCTGTAATTCGGATATTCAACGTGCGGATTTCTTCCAACAGGCGGTTGATGTCGTCGGCCATTTGGGTCACCCGGCCGTTGACCGCCGCACGGATTTCATTCGTGCGAGCGGCCAAGCGGTTGATTTCGGAGGCCAAGGTCTGGCCTTGCAGGACGACCAGATTGCGGACCGATCGGCTTTCCGGCTGATTCAGCACTTCAGAAATACTACTGAAAAAGGCATTCAACCGCGTGCTTAGATCCGTATCGCCCAGTTCGGCCAGGAGTTGTTCTAGTTCTAGATAGGTTTCTTCTTGGGCTTCGGCGCTGGTTTTGTCGCTGACCGCTCCGCGCAAGCGTTCTTCGAGAAAGTTGTCGATCTTTTGGATGACCGCTTCGACCCGCACCCCCAACCCCAGAATCAATCCGCCGTACCGGTGGCTGGGGGCAGGCGTGAGGATCGTCTCTTCGCGGATGTAGCCGGGGGTATTGGCGTTGGCGATATTTTGCCCAATGACCTGCAAGGCGATTTGGTCGGCCTGCAGGGTATTGGCGGCCATTCGGATGGAGCTATAGAGGGTCATGGCCTATCCTACGCTTTTTGCCAACAGAGCCCGTCTTTTTTGTTTTACCTAAACTTCCTGGTCCACCAGCGCCCCACAATTCAAAGAAGAGTGGTCTTTACCATATGTCGGCTCAGGCTGGCCGCCCGTTGCGAGAATCTCTAACAATTGGGAAAGATGAAGCAGGCAGCGGTGAACGACCACCCAATTGGTCAGGGCCTGATGCTGGAGGAGACGCGCTTGGGATTTCGCCAGTTTCACCTGTTTTCCTAATTTCTCCCGTTGAGGCCGAGGCAATGCGGCCGCCAATCGCTCCAAGTTCTGGGCGGGCAACCGTTGGGCCGACCCTTGCGCCAATAGCTCCTCCCGCCGCCGCAAACACCCCTCCCAACGCCGGAGCAACTCTTCCTCCTGTTCGCTCGTAGCGCCCAATGCTTCCACCTCGCCTTGTCGGAGCAACTGCTGTTTTTGCTCCAACATCTGGAGGGTTTCCTTTTGCAGGTCCAAAAGCTCCTGAAGCAACCCAGCCAGTTCTGTTTCCAATGCCGTTTCCATGCAAAGCTCTCTTTCAAGCGTGGGAAGTTCTCGAAGTGTACTCTGGGGTGAACGCCTCCCCAACCTTTTCAAGCAAGTGGATTATCGGCGGGATAGAGTAAAAAGTTCGAACATCGGCCCGCTGAATTCCGGAGCCAAGGTTTTGGTGAGCGACTCGGCCAACACCTGATCCAACTGTTGCGTGAAGATTTCTTCCGCTTGGCCGCCATAGACATACGCCGGTTTGCCTACCGTCTTTCGCATCGCCTTGAGCATTTGTCCGAAATAGACTTCCCCCAGAAACGTATCGAACGTTTTTCGCAATTGGTCTTTTGAAGTCCCCTTGGTCGAATCGCCGGTTTGAAGGGCCTGGGGCAAAAGGGGGGCCTGCTGGACGGTCTGAATCGTAGCCATACGTCCGACGCCGAAAACTTCTGTGCTCATAGGCAAGCCTTTCCGTGCGGTTCTACTGGAGGATCAGTTTGCCCTGGAGTTTGCCGTTTCGGTCGATCCCTTTGAGGATGTCGATGATGTCCTGGGGCGGCACATGGACGGCATTCAGGGCCTCGACCAGGGCCTTCAATTTGGCGGTTTGGGCCTGTTCCGGGTCCAGCGGGGCGAATCGGCCTCCGGCAGGCGCCGCGGCGCCCGGGCCGGTCTCCACCACCACGTTCTTATGCGTAACCACCACCGGCCCGATCTCCACATCGCCGCTAATGACGATGCTGCCGGTCCGTTCGTTGACGACCACTCGTGGCTGGACCGGCGGCGAGAGGATCGGAGTGGCCAATACCTGCGACACAAACAACACCGGATCGTCGCGGTATTGGGGCGGGACGCGGACCTCGATGTTTTGCTGATTGATGGCCCGGGCTAACGGTTGGCCTTCGATTTGGATGCTCATTTGGCTGTTGATCCACTCGGCCACGTCGGAGGCGGTTTGGAAATCGGCGTGATTGGGGTCCAGCACCAGGGTGATCCGGTCGTCTTTGACGAAGGGAGTGAAGAAATCTTCCTCCATTCGGCAACCGCCGGCGATCTTGCCGACGGTCGGCGTGGCTTCGTCTTCGATGGTAAGCAGTCCTTCGGCAAAGGCATAGACGCGGGGATGCTGGGGATTTTCCGGGCCGACCAGTGGGGTAAAGAACAGACGCCCGCCTTTCAGGCTTTTGGCCGCCCCCACCGAACTGACTACACAATCCAGCCGATCCCCTTGCCGGGCGCCGCCGGGCGGCACGATGGCCGTAACCAGCACCAGGGCCACATTCTTGGCGTCTTTTAGTTCGGCGGGGGCTTGCACGGGTTTGCCCATCAGTTGCATGGTCATGGCCAGGCTTCGCATGGTGGGCAGAAAACTGCCGCCGTCGCCGGTGCCTTTCAGGCCCACCACCAGGCCCATGCCGTGCAACGTATTTTCTTCTTGGCCTTTGAGTCGGCAAATACTTTTGATGGTGGTTTTGGCCTCCGCAGGCCAGGCAATCCCCAAAACCGCCAGCAACCAGAGACCTACCCAAAGCTTTTGGTTCCATCCAGTAAAAAGGGATTCCCGTCGTTTGCCGAGATATTTCATTTTGGAGAGACTCCTTTCCCGCTAGGTGAAGGTCGCTTGCAGCTCGTTTCTTTTCGTGCTATTTCAAGCCGATAGATGCTCACGGCGCCGGCCAAAGTCAGCGAACTCAGAACGGTTGGAACCGATCCAACCATTCCATCAGCCAACCACGGCGGTACCCGTCCCGCACATGGCCGGACTCCCGTTTCCAGAGACGCAATTCGGCGATCTTTTCGCTTTCGACGGTGTTATTGGGTTTAATATCTTCGGGCCGGATGACCCCTAGCAGGAAATACTCCCAACTATCCTCGTTGTGTTGGATGATGCGTCGGCCTTCGATCACTAAACTTCCGTTGGGACGGATATCGACGACGCGGGCGGCAATGGTGAACTTCATGGCGTCGCGGGCCTCGAAGTCGGCCTGCGCCCGGTACTTGTTGTCCCACTGGCTGTCGATTTTCGGCTCGCCGGCCGACTGGGGATCGGGGCGAATGCCGAACGACCGGGGGCTGAAGATGATCCAATCCTTAAGTTCCGCCTTCAGAGAGGCGTTTTTCCGCCGGTCCATTTCTCCTTCGCTCAGAACGTGGGACTTTTCATCGACATTGACAATGACAATATCGTTGAGTTTGAGGGTGCGGGGTTGGGGCGTTGGGACGTGCCCAAAATCGACCGCGTCCCGCATCAGCGGCGTCCGATATCCTGGCGGGCCGAAGAGGCTGCCGCTAGGGCCTTCAAAAGGCGATCGAGGGACCTGCTGAGGCGCAGGCGGCGCAGAAAGACCTCCGCCCTGCCCCAACGCCTTGGAAGTCAAAACTCCGCCTTCCAGGATGCCCATTAGCGCAACGGCTCCTAGAACGCCTAACCATTCCAGGAATAAAGCACCCGGGTTCTTTCTCGGTGGATTTGTCCGAACGTCAAACGGGTGGGAGAACCGTCCCATGGAAAAAGTCCTTCTTAAGGATTTCTGGAAGGTACGGGGGCTGTCGGCGAAGAGGGAAGTTCTGAAACGGCTGCGGGAGGGGGAGTGGTATGCACGCCGCGGGCAAATACTTCCACCTCTTGGACCCCACACACCCGGGCGAAATACAATCTACGGTCGGCCAGCGATTCCACGGCGATCAGCTCGCCCATGCTGCCATCGTCCCGAGCGCGGGCCTGGCTGCGGACCCGAATCCCCGGCGCCCGCGCATAGACGGTAACCACCTGGCCGCGCTGAACTAACGTCGGCGCATGGACTGCATCCTGCGGGATCGGTTTGCCGGCCGGAAGTCCCCGAAGCGCTTCCTTGCCGATAAGGTCCTCGATCTGTTGGAAATATCCGTCTGTTTCTTCACCGCCCGATATGGGTTGGAGAACTAAATCCTGGGCTTGCAAGACGGTCCCTTTCGGAATAGGGCGAGCGGCGGTAACCACCGAAGGCGGCAAGGAAACCTCCGTCTGCACTACCAGGCTCCGTGGCCCCTGGGGAGTATTGACGATGACCTCAAACCACTGAGTTCCCGTCCAGGGGGGGGCGCCGCCTCGAACCTCCAACAGTTGGGACCTGTCGGTGAAAACATCTTTCAGCCCATCCTCCGCCGCCGCTTTCACCCGCCAGGCCGCCTGCGAAGAAACTTTCTGCCGAAGATAGGCGACAATGGCGTCTTGGAGGATCGTTTCCACGCCGCGTCGGCTGCTTGAGGCCGTTCGGGGCAGACGAATCGGCTGGGAAGCCGAGGAAACATATCCACGGCGGATTTCCACCTGATTGGCCCCAGTCAACCGCACACTACGCACCGGCGCCCCGCGCCGCAAAAGAATTTCTTCAAGCTCCATCGCCGAAAGATATCTTCGTTGTCCCGGGGCCGGGGATGGGAATAGCTCGAGCTGGGCCAATTGTTCGGCCAGAGGCGATTGGGAGGGGAAAAACTGGGCCAGATCGCCCAGTCGGACGATCGGCTCGGCCAGGTCGGCCTCAGGACGCAAACGGATTTCTACAGCGGCGTTGTCCGCCGGTTCCGCCTCTGGTGTTTTGCCGGCGTGAATCGCATTCTCCTGGCAAATTGCGGAATCCAGGAGGCCGTTCCATGCGCCCAGGGCGATCATGCCGCCGGCAAAGAGCTGGACCCAGAAAGAGATCTGTCTTGGAAAAGGCCAATTTTTTTTCATCGAAGGAGTCTCGTATAATACTTCGTCTATTCTTGGTCCGATTGCCGTTTAGTTCGTCATTTAGTACCGACGCAGGTTGGATACCAGTTGCATCATTTCATCGCCGGCTTTGATGACTTGGGAACTCATTTCGAAGGCCCGTTGCGTGGAGATCAGTTCAATAAGTTCGTGAACTGGTTCGACGTTGGAGCCTTCCAGGGCGCCCTGGCGGAGCAGTCCAAGTCCCTCTTGGCCTGGGTTGTTCAAGATGGGCGAACCGGAGGCGTCTGTTTCCTGATAGAGGTTTTCGCCAAGTTTGAGCAGACCGTCGGGGTTGATGAAGGTGGCCAGTTCGATCTGGCCCACTTGGGTCATCTGGGTGTTGTTCGGCTGCTTAACCGCGACAATGCCCTCCGGACTGATTGAAATGCCGATGGCGTCTTGAGGGATCGAGATGGGCGGTTCCAGGAGTCGCCCAGTATAGGAGGAGCCGATGACCAAGTAGCCGTTGGCGTTGATATTGAAATTGCCCGCCCGGGTGTAATAGACCTGGCCGGAGGGGTCCGACACTTGGAAAAAGCCTGGGCCTTCGATGGCCACGTCCAATTCCCGATCGGTTTGATGGAAGCTGCCTTGGACAAAGTCGGTTTGTGTGCTGGTGAGCCGAACTCCCAACCCGATCGAGATTCCCGTCGGCGTAGGTTCCGAGGCCCGATCCTGGGCGCCGGGAAGGCGATCGTGTTGATAGTAGAGGTCTTCGAAATTGGCCCGATCCCGCTTGTACCCTGTGGTCGATACGTTGGCCAGGTTGTTGGCCACCACGTTAAGTTTTGTTTCCATGGCGGACATTCCGGTGGCCGCCGCATGTAACGCCTGAATGCCCATGACAATCCTTCTCCTACGAACGTGTTTAGACCCTCAACAACCGTTGGACCAAACCGCTGAGCATTTGGTCCTGAGCTTTAACCAGATTCAGATTGGCCTCCACCAATCGGGAAGCCTCGATCAGTTCGAGCATCTCCAAAGCCGGACGGACGCCGGAGCGTTCCAGAAAGCCTTGCAGGACCCGGCGTTCGGCGAGCGGCACAGACTCCGGCGTCGTTTGGGTTCGGAAGAGGTTTTCGCCCACTCGTTCGGGAACATCGTCCTGGGCCGGTTTGACCACCGCCAGGGTTCGCCGGAATCCGCCTTGAATAATCTCGCCGGCGGAATTGATGTCAAACGGACGAGCCGGTTGGGGTAGTACGATCGGAACGCCGTCTTCGCCCAACACGGGGTAGCCTTGCTGGGTAACCAGTTCGCCGCGGCTAGTGAGGCGGAAATTGCCCGCCCGCGTCAAATACCGTTCGTTGTCTTTTTCCACCAAAAAGAACCCTTCGGTTTCCAGGGCGGCGTCGGTGGGCATTTCGGTGCGTTCCAAGGGGCCGGGGGCGAAGTCGGTGGGGGTGTCCCGCACCAGCACCCCGCCGCCGATCTGGTTCACGGAGCCGCTGCCGGGGAAATCGTCTCCCTGGTCGATGGCCTCGGCATAACGGGCCTGGAAAATGGCCAATTGGCGTTTGAAGCCGGCGGTATCCACGTTGGCCAAATTGTTGGCGATTACTTCCAGGCGTTTGGCTTGGGCGTGGGCGCCTTCGGCCGCGATGTACAATCCATACGGCATTCGACGCGAACTCCTTAAGGGACCGCGTTCTCCAAAGACAAGGTCCGACAGAGAAGCCTCTTTCAGAGCAGGCTTTGCCGAGAGCAACCCTCATGCCAAAAGGACCTGGGAAATGCCGTTAAGAAAAAATTGTTTCCTATCTCCTTTTGTAATAAGAGGTTAGAGTTTCGGTTTCCCCGTGCTTCCACCGACCGGTTACCAGCAGTTTTTTTATCCTCCGTTTGGAGGCCAGGCAAAATCTGCCAGTCCAACCCGTAAAACTTGCCGATCGTGCAATTCTGCCAGGCGTCTTCCCGAACAACACCTCGGGATATTATGGGTATCTTCCAGAACAACGCCCCTGACACTACAATAAAGGCCGTCTTTTTTTCAACCAGCTAGTCTCCTCGGGGGCCGAAAAACCTCTGGTAGGAGCTTAAAGGATTCGGAGGGACCGATCGGTTTGGCTATCCCTCTTCATTTTGCAAAAGGTTGTCTATGGATGTTTTGATCGAGCAACTCACATCGGCCGGCGTAGTGGTTACCGACGGCGCCTGGGCCACTCAATTACACCAGCTTGGCCTTCCAGTCGGCCAATGTCCCGAGCGGTGGAACTTAGAGCATCCGGATCGGGTCCAGCAGGTGGCCCGTGCTTATGTTGAAGCCGGCAGTTTGGTTATTCTGACGAACACGTTCGGCGGCAATCGGCTCAGTCTGGCCCGGCACGGCCTGGCCGACCAAATCCGCCAGGTGAACCAGGCTGGGGTGGAAATTTCGCTTCGCGCCGCCGGGGAGCAGGCGTTGGTCTTTGCCTCGGTCGGACCGAGCGGCAAAATGCTGCTTACCGGCGATACCACCCCGGAAGAACTCCAATCGGTCTTTGAAGAACAATGCCAACTGCTGGCCGACGCCGGTGCGGACGGCATTGTCATCGAAACCATGTCTGACCTGGACGAAGCGATGATTGCAGTCCGGGCCGCCAAAGCCACCGGACTACCGGTCGTCGCCTGTATGGTGTTTGCTTCTGGTCGAGATAAAGATCGCACCCTCATGGGCAATACACCGGAACAGGTCGCCGAATCCCTTGCTGCGGCCGGCGCGGATGTGGTCGGCGCCAATTGCGGCCAAGGAATCGAAGGATTTGTCCCGATCTGCCGACGACTTCGTGCGGCGACCGATCGGCCCGTCTGGATCAAGCCGAACGCCGGCCTGCCGGAACTGGTGGACGGCCAACCGCAATACCGCCAGACGCCGGAGCAATTTGCCTCCTATACGCCCGCTTTGGTGGAAGCAGGGGCGGCGTTCCTGGGCGGTTGCTGCGGCACGACGCCCGACTTCATCCGGGCCGTCTGGTCCCAACTGGCGCAAATCGGCCAATAAATAAATGTTGTAACCCAGTCTGGCGGGCTGGGTTGACTGTCGTTTAACCAGACGGCAGTCGTTATGCAGAAAGCCTACAAGGGCCATCCTGTGAGATTTTTGCCTCAGCGGAACTGCCATAAGGAGCCCTCGGTATGAATTCCCGCGAGCGGGTCCTATGCGCCTTGGAACATCGGGAACCGGACCGGGTACCCATCGACGTAGGCGGCACCCGACAAACCGGCATTGCCGCTTCGACCTATCATAAGCTCAAACAACTTCTGGGCTTTTCCACTCCGACACGCATTTTTGACGTATATCAGATGTTGGCCGAGATTGAGCGGCCGGTTTTGGAGCGGCTTGGCGGCGATGTGGTCGGGCTGCAACGCCCGGCCGTTGCCTTTGGCATCCGAAACGAACGTTGGAAACCGTGGAAACTGTTTGACGGCACGCCTGTGGAAGTGCCCGGAGATTTTAACCCCTTGGTCCGGGCCAACGGCGACCTGCTCCTCTTGCACCCGGACGGCCGTCCGATGGCCATGATGCCGCGGGGCGGATTCTATTTCGACCGGCTGGACAAATTCCCCGGGGCCGCCCATGTCGAGCCCAATCAGATCGAACTCCCCCTGCTCAGCCAAGAGGAATGCGACCATCTGCACGCCCAGGCGGAAAGCTGGCGGCAAAACTCCGACTATGCTCTGATGGTCGCTTTGGGGCCGCCGTATGAGCTGTTTTTCGGCATGGGCATCGGCGATTTTTCGGCCTGGATGATCACCCTGGCCACCGAACCGGACTATGTGCGACAGCTTTACGAGCGGATCGTCGAGGCGTGGTTAGAAAACCTGCGTCGGCTGGCCGACGCCGTGGGCGACCGTGTGCAGATCGTCCAGTTCAACGACGACCTGGGCACGCAAAACGCCCCGTTTCTTTCGGTCGGCATGTTCCGGGAATTGATTATGCCCTACTACAAGCGGGGGTTGGACTGGATTCATCAGAATACCCCTTGGAAAGTCTTCATGCACAGCGACGGCGCCATCTATCCTTTCTTGCCCAGCCTGATTGAAATGGGCGTGGATATTATCAACCCGGTGCAAACCTCGGCCAAGGGCATGGACCCGGTGAAACTTAAACGGGAATTCGGCGATCGGCTGGTTTTCTGGGGCGCCGCCTGCGACAGCCAAAAGACGCTGCCGTTTGGTACTCCGGAGGAAGTGGCCGAGGAGGTGCGGGAAAATATCCGCATTTTTGCGCCCGGCGGCGGCTACGTGCTGGCCAGCGTCCACAATGTCCAGGCCGGCGTCCCGCCGGAAAACGTCCTGGCCCTGTTCGAGACGGCCCAAGAAGCCGGGCGTTATGAATACTTGTAACGTAATACTTCCGCCGGGTGGAATAGACGCTTGTTTTTTGGCAGATACCCTAAATCGCCGTTGTCTTGCAAGCGGCGGTCCATAAATGTTACGTTATCGTTTTCTTTCGGGTTGTTGGACTTCCAGGAGGCTGGCGCTATCGAGGCTGAGGTGATTGGTGGCGGGCCAGTAGTAGATTTTTCGGGCGGCCACCCGCTGCCGCGGAGCGCCGAGCCGGTCCTGGCTGAAAAGTTCGGCGTCGGTCCGACCGTCCCCTTCTAGAACCACCAATCCCTTGTTTTCTGTGTAACTGAGGCGATGCGCCCGGGCCGTGTAGCCGGCCGACTCGATCACCGTATTGCCGACGGCCAAAAGTTCCAGAAAGCGTTCCCCGGCAGGCGGGATGGCCATCTCCGCCGCCGAAAGCTGATCGCAGCTTAAAAAGACCACCTGGGGCGGCAAAGCACCCTGCGCACGCCAGGGGATATTTTCTTCCCAGGTCTGCACCGGCCCATAGATCGTCCGCACTCGATCCGCAAAAGTCATCTCCCGACGGTGTAAGTTTCCCACCAAACTCCGTTGAAACTCCACGCTCAAAAACGTCAATCCCGTGGGCGAATCGCCGGGCCGAGGAATATCCGCCGGTTGTTTGCCCGTCGAGGATTGCCCCAGAACGCCTTGGGCAACCGGATTCTTCTTTTCCGTACGCCGCATCGAGCGGAAATTCCCTGGTCCTGTGGCCGTGAGGTCTCCGGTGATAAGATCGACGGTCAGGTCGGCCGTTTCGACCCGATCCCGGCTCAGCTCTCCTTGGGCGTCCCAGGAGCGGTTTTCCAGAAGCACCTCGCTGCGGCAAATCAGCCGATGCAGTTGGGTATTGGCCGGCGCTCGGGGTGCAGTAAACACCACCGGCTCTCGCAATTGGACTTCCAAACTGTCGGTCCTAAGTTGCCAGCAACGGGAACTAGCCAAGACCGAATCCTCGAATCGAATGCTTCGGCCGTCAAATTGCATACGTTGTTGCCAATGGACATCCACCTGGTCGTTTTGGCCTGAAGGGCGACCGTCCAAATGGCGGTCCGCCGGCATACTCATCCAACCGGGGCCGTCGATCCAGAGCCGATTGGTCCCTCGATGCAGGTTGATCTTCGCCCCGTTCAGGCCAAGCCCACGGGCTTCGACATGAGCGGGTTGTCCCTGCACGCTTAGGGCCAAATAGGGCCGACTAGCATCGACCACATGAATCTGATCGCCGGTAACGACCAGCGGTTTTTGGCCCGGCTGGTTGGTCTGCGTTTCGGTCAAAAATACGTCGCCTTCCAGGATCAGTTCGGCGAGTTCCGACTGTCGTCCGCTCAGAAGAATCTGCGCCCGGAGCAATTTCGCACGAACTTCAAAATGCTGCGGCGTCGAAGGCTGAACCGCCTCTACCGGCTGCCGAGGATCGACCGACGGCATTTCCGGCGCCCCACTCGCCGGGCTTCTCGCTGGATTTGACCAGCCAGGCGATGCCAGGTCTTCCGACCAACTCGTCGGCCGGCCGCTTCGAGACGGCGCAGGGCTGCTGGCCGAGGAGTCCGGCGAGGCTTCGGTCAACGCCTGCCACCAAGGCTGCTCGGATAGGGCGATTGCCTGGCTCGTTCGGGCGATGAGGATTGCTCCGAATCGCTCCATTTCTTTTCGATCGGAAGCGCCGATCGGTTGGAAAACCGGCGTCTTACCCGCCGCCGTCGTCGCATCAAACCACACCTCCAACCGATCCGACAATGCCGTAACCTGGGGATGCTGAAGTTGCACCTGTCCTTCCGCTAAGAGACGATCCGGGGCAAGCGCCTCGCGGCCCAGCGGTTGGTCTGGCAGCGAGCGCTGTTGAATCCACAAATGGATTTGCTCCGCAGCCAATCGACCAAGGCCGCTGTAGATCACTTCCGCCTGCCCGAGCAACGAAAGAACTTGTTGGCCTTGATGGGGCCGAAGTTGGAGGGCCTGGGTCCATCGGGCCTGGACGGTCTGGCCCGTGCGAGGGTCCGTCTCGGCGCGCAACCAGCCGGCCCCTTCGGCTACCCCTTGGCCGAGCTTGCCAGCCGGGCCAGGCGTGTACTCCAACTTTTGAGCATGGATTTCATGCGGTCCGTGACAAATCCATACCTCCTGGCCGCCTTCCAGGAGAGTTCGGCCGGTGGTCAGATGATATTCCAATCGTTCCGCTACAGCCCGACTTTGCCGACTGGGAGCATCCAGAACGGCAGGCCGACCGATCGCTTCCAGCCGTTGTGGTTCCAATCGGCTTGGCGAGGCGGACGCCTTTTTGGCCTGCTCGGTGGGAGGAGGTTTTGGCGGGTCGGCGTCCTTGGCCTTTGGGTTCGGCTGGGTCGGGCTTTTTTTGTCTGAAGTGGAATGCGATTTGCCCGGGGTAGGTTGCGCCCGGAAAGCCACCACCAACTGATCGCATCGTAATAAATCGGTCGGTCCCTCCGGCGGCGTATGCCGGACTTGCACCTGATCGGTAAACGAGGTTTCCAGTTTTTTGGCGTCGAATCGCAGCGGCCCTCGGCAGGTGATCTCAGCCGCCCCGGTGGATTCTGCCTGGGAGGCAGGGGGTTTGACGCCGGTCGCATCCGACGGCGCCTTCGAGGTCTGAGAAACCAAGGCCCTTCCCGCCAAGGAATGGGTCGAATCGGCCGGGACTTGCAGGTGGACCACTTCCACCCGCCGGACTTCCAACGATTGAAGACCGCCCAGGCTCAGGCCAGAAGCTGCTTTCCCGCCCGGAGCAAGTTGGATACGAAGGTCTTGGCCCCGGCCGAAATGCGGGCCCCATGAAAATTCCACTTTTTCGGGGGTAGTAATCTCTTGCTGGGTCAGGCTCACCTCTCGGGTGCTAATACGCAGATCGTCTTCTGGGCCGGGCGATCGACCTTGGGAGCGTATCCGCACTGGTCCCCGTAACTGGCCCCGGACCAAACGGCCCATTTTTCCCTGGGTCAGGTCCAGGGGCTGATCGAACTCCAATACCGCCCCTTCCGGTACTTCCATGACCATGGCCCGCTGATAGCGATCCAGGATCGGCAAGTCGTCTTCCGGGAGAAAGATCAGCGTACACGGACGGAGTTCGACCGTATTCGGGCTTTGTCTGGTATAGTCTTTGAAAAGGAGTTTCGATTGGCCGTTTTCGATCACCTTTGGTTGATCGAGTTCCCACGCCCCAGAACCAAACAAGGTTTCCAGGGCTTGCCGCTCGTCCGCAGGTTCCGGGAAAAGGTCCACCTGGGGGCCAGCAGCCTGGATTTCTACTTCCGGTTCAATCCAAGGGACCACCACCAGCGCATAGAGCCAGTACGCCGTCAGAACGACGGTAAAACTGGCAATCACAGGCTTCCAACGCGGCCACAACACGCTTACAGAAAATAATCCGAGAGCAAAACAACGGGAATTTTGGGAAAATTTTAAGAGGCTGTCTGAAAAAACATTTTGCCCGATAGAAGAATCTCCATCCTCCCATGGGCAACCAACCCCTATTTTTTTTCCGGGCCATCCACTGCTGGATAAGCCAGCAGTGCCACCCGGCCGTTTATAAAGCCATCGCTTCTTCCAGCGAGGTTCCAAACAGCACTGGGTCGGAAGGAGTTGGGCGTCTCTCCTTCCCGTTACGATTTTTCTTCTTCCGGTGGTTCACAATACAGGCGGGCCGATGGGAAAACGCCGACAGACTGGGAAGAGTTTGCGGTCTGGTCCAACTGTGCCGACGCTTCGGCTGGTTCGCCCGCACAAGGAACGGCCAACTCGTCCGGCATAATGCCCACAATGTCCGTAATGTCGATCAGGCCGACCGGTCGGCCCTCCGCATCGACCACCGGCAGTTCGCTGATCTTGCGTCGGGCCATGAGGCTGACCGCCTCCGACATCCGACTGTGTAGGGAAATAGTGAGCGGCTGGCAGGTCATCACTTCGGCGATCGGGCGGTCGAACTGGTGGTCCTGTTTCCGCTCAAAAAGTCGGGCCAAATCGCTGTCGGTGAATATCCCACTCAATCGCCCCTGGGCGTCCACCAGCATAATTGCCCCGGTGCGTCGGCCTGGTCGGCTGACGGCTGCAAATACCTCCCGAACCGAAAGCCCCTCCGAAGCCACCCGGCATTGGTCCAAGGGACGCATCTGTTCTTCGACCCGACTGAGTTTTCGGCCCAGGGCGCCGGCCGGATGGAACCGGGCAAAATCCTCTCGCCCAAACCGTTTCATCCGACTGACCACCAGCGCCAACGCATCACCCAGGGCCAGCATCACCGTCGTACTGGTGCTGGGCGCTAGTCCCAGCGGGCAGGCCTCCCGCACCGGACCGATCGAAAGCACCACCCGCGCCGCCCGTCCCAAACTGCTCTCCGCACTCGATGTGATGGCCACAATAGGAATGCCTAACTGCTGAAAACTCGGCAAAAGCCGGACGATCTCGTCGGTTTCCCCGCTGTAGGAAAGGGCTAGCAGAATATCCTCCGGCTGCACCCGACCCAGATCACCATGGACGGCCTCGGCCGGATGAAGAAAATGGGCCGGCGTACCGGTAGAAGCCAGGGTGGCCATGATCTTCTGGCCCACCAGCCCGGCTTTGCCAATGCCGGTTACAATCACACAGCCCCGGCAAGCCAGGAGCAACTGCACCGCCTCGGAGAACTCCGGTCCCAACCGACGGGCGACCTCGGCCAACGCCCGGCTTTCCTGCTCCAGAATTTCCCGCCCGTATCGTAATTGCTCAAACGGGGTTAATCCGGCCAGGCTGAGTGCTTCCATGCGACTTTCCTTGGAAAAATCCTCCGTAACGTCGGCTGTTAGCCGGCGACGTAACGTCGGCTGTTAGCCGGCGATGTAACGTCGGCTGTTAGCCGGCGACGATGTGCCGCCCTCTGTTTAGAGGGCGACTAGCTCAGGCTGGACAGCCTAAGCTACGTAACGTCGGCTGTTAGCCGG
>JAKPGL010000123.1 GCA_029550925.1 Planctomycetota bacterium | reverse complement strand
CGATCCACCATCCGCCGGTGCCTGAAGGAAAAAAGCCGCCCGTCGGGAAGTGTCCCATTTGCGACTCGTGGTTGAGCATGCCGAGGCTAAGCTGCTTCAAGTTATTCATACACTGGGCGCGCCGTGCCGCCTCCCGGGCCGCCTGCACCGCCGGTAAAAGCAAAGCAATCAAAATCCCGATAATCGCAATAACGACCAATAGCTCGACCAAGGTAAAGGCCCATCTTTTTCCTCGAAAATCGCTACGCATCTCAACCCCTCCTTCCAAAAGCCAATCCAGCCCTTCCTGACCCGTTCGATGGGCAGACGGTTAATTTGGCCAACATAATTGGCCAACAAAAGGTCCCTCCAGCCAAAAACTCCTCAAGGATTCGATTCTTATAGGGAGCCTCTACAAAATTCGTAACATTTCAGCCGAATGCAGAGGAGGCTTATTTTAGAGCAAAATTTCCCCAAGGTTGTCATTCCCGCTCTAGCGGGAATCCAGAAAAACAAAAACTCTTGAAAGACCTAGATTGGGAGCTTGCGCGGCCAATCCAGGCTTCTTGCAACCTCTATTTGGGAGGCATAACAACAACATAGCCGCCCTCATAGGGCCCCGGACTACCGCTAGCGCGGCAGTGGCGATTCCGGGGAATTTCCGCCGTAAAATCAGCCTCCTTGGCATTCGGCTGAAATGTTACCTTCTAGTTCGTTGTGCGCCAGCATTGCTGGCAACCCTGTTGGAGGGGCCTGAAGGCGCCGTTCCCAACCGGTATGAAATGGCCCCCCCTGAATTATTCAGAGGTTCCCTGGCTTTTTTTCCGACGGGCGAAAAGCCGGGAACCCGCCAAACCCAGGGCGCCCAAAACCATCAACACCCAGGTGCTCGGCTCCGGAATGCCGGCATAGTGAAGATACACATCATGGGCGCTGAGGACATAGGGATATACGGCAAAATCGCCCAGCGCTCCCTTGAAATATCGGGAATAGACTTGATTCCAGGTAATGTACCAGGCCCCGATGGAACCCGTCGTAGCGAAGGTGGCCGCCTGCGACCCGGTGCCGGTATCGGTCTCGATCAACGCCCCGTTGACATAGTAGTTGACAATATAGTTCCCCGGGTTGGAGAGCGTATCGTAGGTAACGACGATGTGGCTCCATTGGCCGAGCGGGGCATACGGGGCTAAGTTAACTCTAGGATACGGGGAAGGGAGTCCATAAATCCCTAGCTCTAACTCTTGACCTGAGGAGGATAGGTTTAGATGGACCTTTCCTTGCGACCAGCCATCGGCGGCGTAAATCGCTTGCAAGTCATTGGATGTGCTGGGCTTCATCCAAAACTCGAACGTAAACTGCTGCACGTTATCCGCGCCCGGAACCGAAACCGCCGGAACCGAAACATACGAGCTATTGAACTGCTTGGCGAAGACCAACGGGCTGTAGGCGCTTGGCACATCGGTAAACGAGCCGCGGTACGTGCCGTGCATAGAGGCGCCGAGAAATCCATAGTTACCTGCCCTCGCCCCGGTGCTCACCCCTGCCTCGTGGAGTTTGTAATAGATCACCGGTTGGCTGGCCGCAACGAGGCGGACATACTCCGGCTGGCCCGCAATGTAGTGAGCAAGCACCTGCTGATCGCTCAGCGCGGTCTTATAGATGGCTACCTCGTCGATTAGCCCCTTAAACCAACGGCCAGGATTGCCCCCTCCACCATAGCCCCCCCTGCCAATCGCTACATCGCCGGCATAGCTAGGTACGATATACGTGAATTGCAGAGTGCTCCCCGTACCGGTGCGCAGTCCGTCCACGTAAACTCTTGTGTCTCCAGATTGCGCCACAAGGGCGATATGGCGCCACACGCCGGTGGGCGTAGGGGACGGCGGCGGCTGAACCTCAGCCCAAGCCGCCCCACCACCAGTCATAACTCTCGCGCCAGTGCCATACGACGTCCCTAAGTGGAAATGGGCAAAGTTCAGGGAGCTCTCGTTGGAAGAAGCTACAATGCTCTGGAAATCACCCGTAACGGGCGAGTCGGTGTTGACCCATGCCTCAATGGTAAGCGCCGACCAGTCAGTGCCCCCCCAGGTGCCCGGCAATTGAACATGGCCGCTTGACCCATCAAACCTGGCCGCCATGCCCCCCATCGGGCCTCCTGCCTGGCCGAGCGTAACACCGCCAGTGTACGTCCCGTCCTTGGCGTTGCCAGAAGAGTCATAGGCAGTAGTCCCGGTAGTCTCCTCCAACCGCCAGTAGGCGACAGGATTGTCCCCAAGCACTACCTGCTCATACGGCAACAATACCACGGCCTGGACCACCGAAGGCGCCAGCAGCACAATCCCGCCGATCCACGCGCCCAGACAAAACCCAACAGGAAGTCGCTTCATCGTTCGAACCCTTTCCCAGCAAAGAGGCCCAGAAAACAACCCAGGACGATGCGGATTCATGGTCGCCGTCCTCCCGAGCAAAGTAAGGAACCACTCAACCTATTCACTATTTCAGTCCAATGCAGGAGTTTCTCTTCTTCTCATCCCCACGGAAGTGGTCTCGTATTTCCGCCTTTTCCTACCGAGGCAGAGCCCAGCCAAGCAAACGCTATAGCCGGACGAAGGCGCCTTCCTTGCCTATTAGGGAACAAATTTGTCCTTGTTGAATCCCATTTTCTCCTTCCCTCTACGCCTGGGACGCCAGGGAAGAGGGGAAAAATAGCCACCCTCCATTCGGCTGAAATGTTTCCTGGGAAATAGGGATCTCCGGAAATCATTTACATTATGCATTATCGGTGCTTTTTCTATCATACTTACCTTCCCTTGGCGTTGTCAAGCATGTGGTAAAAAATTTTGGGGAATAGGGAAAACGACACGGGGGTATTGTGCCCCCATTTTTAGGGGTATTGGAACTGGGGGGCGAATCTCCGGGGAAAAAAACAATGTTACAATTTCCGAAACGGCACAGGAAAAGGGCAAAACAAGAGGAGAGACGATGGATCGGCCCGAAGAGCAAGCGTCTGGGATGGGCGGCCATGAGGAACGATGGGATCGGACTCTGCCGCCGAGGGCGTCGGAGGATGTTTGTCCAGTGCCCGAAGGGGCGGCATCCCAGCCGGAGCGCTCCCCGGAGTCGGCAGTAGGGGATCCGTTGGTCGATGCGGCGGGACGTCGGCCGGTAAAAGAGATGGGGCGGTCGGAAAGGGTTCCGCCCCTCGAGCCGGGGGCGATCCTTCGAGTGGGGGCGGCGGTCGAAGGGGGGCTTCTCTTGCTGGCGGTTGGGTTGGGTTGGCTGATAGGACAACCGATATGGGCTAAAATCCACTGGAACGTCAAGGACGCCCTGGCGGGTGCAGTCCTTACCGGGCCGCTTTTGGCCGGTTTATGGCTAGGAGTGAACTATCCCTGGGGGCCGTGGGGACGGTTGGTCCGGGTGCTGGAGCAGTTTGTAGTTCCGCTTTTCCGCCGATGTGGGGTGTGGCAGTTGGCGGCGATTTCGCTTCTGGCCGGGGTCGGGGAAGAAGTGCTCTTTCGAGGCGTATTCCAGGATGCGGCGGTCCAGTGGTTAAGCGGGCTGTGGGGCCAGGAGGTAGGCGTCTGGTTGGCCGTCGGGGCGGTAAGCGCCGTGTTTGGCCTATTGCACTGGATCAGCCCATTTTACGCCCTGCTGGCCGGTCTGATCGGGGCGTATCTGGGTTGGCAGCGGATTCAGAGCGGCAACCTGCTGGGGCCGATCGTCAGCCATGCCCTCTATGATTTCATCGCCTTGGTCTATCTGACCAAGCGGCGGTTTGCGGGATAAAATACGCTGGGAACCGCGCAACCTGGCCTGAAAGAACGCTTGGGGGGCTAGGCTGACAGCCGTCTGTTCTGAGCGGTAAAATATCATCCATCAAGGAAAGGACCTGTCCGGTTCCAGGAGGTGTGTGTTTCCGCGTGGGAGAGGTCTTTTTTTCTAAAGGAGGCGGGGATATGAGACGTTGGGTATGGACTTTGGGGGCCGGGATCGCGTTTTTGGCCGGGTGTGTGGATTCGACCAAGCCGCTGGTCGATCCCCAAAAAGCCAAGCCGGATAAACAACTGCTGGGGCTTTGGCGGCATGTGGCCGAAGATGGGCGGATCAGCTTTTACCACATCGGCCAGGCCGGCGACCAGTGGCCGGACGGCGTGTTTCGGGTGGTAGGCGTCTCGCACCACGAGGGCCAGTTGGACCCGGCCGCCGAAATGCTGCTTTTTGTCAGCCAGGTGGGCGAAAAGACCTATCTGAACATCGCCGAACTCAAACCGGGCCTGGTCGAAAAGATCAAAGAAAAAGGTTGGGAGACGGTCGAAGGGTATTTTATTTGGCGCTACCAGATCGACGCCGGTCGGCTGACCATCTGGCCGATGGACAACGACGCCAAACGCCAAGCCATCGAAACAGGCAAACTGAAAGGGGAAATTTCCACGGGCCGGTTCCGGACGGCCAAGTTCACCGACACGGCCGAAAACCTGGTCCGGTTTTTGTCCGAGGCGGGCGATAGCCTACTTTCCAAGGACCCGGTTCGTTTGGAGCGGGTCCCCTTGTCAGGCCGATAGGGATCGGAGAATATATGCATAAGACATAAAATATTCAGGAATGTTTCTCCTCGAACAAGACCAAAGGAGTCCGAGCGATGGCGGTTCCAGGAACGATGGGTCGAGTATTGTTTGTGGATTTGGAGACGCGGGAACTGCGGGTGGAAACCCCGCCGGATGAGGCCTACCAGCAGTATTTGGGCGGTTACGGGCTGGGCGCCTGGTATCTCTACCGGTTGCAACGGCCGAAGGTCGATCCGTTGGGGCCGGAGAATTGGCTAGGGTTTTTCGGCGGGCTGCTGACCGGCACGCCGGCGATTACCGGCAACCGGTATGTGGTGGTGGGCAAGAGTCCGAAGACGGGCGGCTGGGGGGACGCCAATTCGGGCGGCGAGTTTGGGCCGGCGATGAAGGCGGCCGGATTTGACGCGGTACTGTTTCGAGGCGTCAGTGCGGCGCCGGTGTATCTATTGTTACAGGATGGACGGGCGGAATTGGTGCCTGCGGATGGCTGGTGGGGCTTGGACACCAACGAGTTGGAGGAGCGGGTCCAGCAGCAGTATGGCAGTGCAGCCCGGGCCGCCTCCATCGGCCCGCCGGGCGAACGAAAGGCGTTGCTGGCCTGTGTGATCAACGATCGGGGCCGGGCCGCCGGTCGAAGCGGACTGGGCGCGGTGATGGGTTCCAAGCGGCTGAAAGCCATCGTCGCCGTCGGAAACCAGACTCCCAGCGTGGCCGATCCGGACGGGCTTCGGTCCGCCCTGCAACGGTACCGGGAGTTCATGCGTCAGCAGGGTGTTTTCCAGGTGCTTCACCAATACGGCACGGCGGGACTCACGGCGGGTTCGGTGGCCTCGGCCGATTGTCCGATCAAAAACTGGGCCGGCAGTCCGGCGGATTTCCCCACCGCTTCGAAAATCAGCGACGATTCGGTGTTGGCCATCCAACGACGAAAATACGCCTGCTGGCGGTGTCCGATCGGCTGCGGCGGCGAAACCGAGGTCGAAACCGGTCCATTCGCCTCCAAAGGACACAAGCCGGAGTATGAAACTCTCGGTTCCTTCGGCGCCATGCTGCTTAACGACGATCTAGCCTCGATCAACCGGTGCAACGAAATCTGCAATCGGGCCGGGCTGGATACGATCAGCACCGGCTGCACGGTGGCCTTCGCCTTTGAGTGCTATGAAAAGGGAATTCTTACGGATGCGGATACCGGCGGGCTGAAACTCACCTGGGGCAACGCGGAGGCCATTGTGCAACTGACCGAGCAGATTGCCCGCGGCGAAGGGTTTGGCCGGGTGTTGCAGGACGGCGCCAAAGCGGCCGCCGAGCGGATCGGTCGTGGGGCGGAACAATATGCGATGCACATCGGCGGCGAAGAGGTCCCGATGCACGATCCTCGGCTCAGTCCTGGTTTGGCCGCCAGCTACAAAATGGACGCCACCCCAGGCCGACATACCCAGATGAGCGCCTGGACGGTGGAGGCCCAGTTTGCTCCGCCGGGACTAGTAACCGAGCAGTTTGATAAATATAAATACACTGGTAAGGGGCAGATTCATCGGCGTGTGAGCAACCATCATCACGCCAGTTCGGCGGCTGGCATGTGTATATTTGCCTGGTGTGTGTTGCCGCCGGAATGCCTACCGGACGTGCTAACCTGTGTTACCGGCCGGAAATACACGTTGGAGGAGATCGACCGGATCGGGGCGCGGATTGCCGCCCTGCGAATCGCCTTCAATCTGCGGGAAGGCGTGCGGAATATCGACATCAAAATCCCAGGCCGCGTTGTCGGCGATCCGCCGCTAAAGGACGGCCCTGTAGCCGGGGTAACCGTGGATGTGGATACCCAGGTCCGAGAATACCTGGAAGCGATGGGCTGGGACCCGGCGACCGGGGTTCCCAAAAAAGAGACCCTTTTGGAGTTGGGTTTGGACTTTGCGGCCGCCGATCTGCACGGAAAGTAAGTCGGCGGCGTTTTGGGACCGCCAAGAAAACAAAAGCGGCCCGGCCGAGGAGTCCTCCTCTAAGCGACCGGGCCGCACGCCCCAACCTTCTTTTTCCTGGGCCGGGTTCCCCTGCCCCGGAGGGAACCCGGCTGGTTTTGCCAGTAACGAGCGGCGAAGGAGAATGCCGCTCGTTTATGTGGTTTTTAGTGGAGTTTAAATCGGCTGACCAATTCTTTCAGCGTAGCCGCCTGGGCGCCGAGTTGTTCGCTGGAGGAGGCCATTTCTTCGCTTCCCGCGGCGTTCTGCTCGGTTACATGAGCGATGCTTTGGATGCCGGAAGAGACCTCCTGAGCGCGCGTAGCCTGTTGGACCGTGGCCTCGGCAATGGCGCCGATTTCCGCCGCGGTGGTTTCCACACCCCGGATAATTTCCTGGAGGGCTTTGCCCGTTTCTTCGCTGAGCAAGGCGCCTTCGGACACCCGTTCGGTGGATTCTTTGATGAGTTTGGAGATTTCGCCGGCGGCTTTGTTGCTGCGTTCGGCGAGTTTGCGGACCTCGTCGGCCACGACGGCAAAGCCCATGCCGTGTTCACCCGCTCGGGCCGCCTCGATCGCAGCGTTCAGGGCCAACAGGTTCGTCTGGCTGGCGATCTCGGAGATCACTTGGATGATCTCGCTAATGCGCTCGGCGCTGGCCTTGATCAGTTGCATGGCCTCGATGGAGCGTTGGACGGCTTTGCCGCCTTGATCGGCCACCTGACGGGTCTGTTTGGCCTTTTGGTCCGCTTCTAAGGCCCGTTGTTTGATCTGATCGACGCTGCGGGCCAACTCTTCGATCGAAGCAGTCATCTCTTCGACGCTGGAGCTTTGCGTCTGGGCGCCTTGAGCCAGCGTCTGTGCGCCGTCGGCGATCACCCGAGAGCCTTCGGCAAACTGAGCAGCACTTTCGTTCACCTGACCGATCAGATCGCCAGATCGGCCAACATCTTGTTGACGCCCTTGGCCAGCTCGTCCACCGCATCGTTGCTTTGTTCAATAGTGGCTTGCTGGGTCAGGTCGCCCTGGGCGGCCGCATGGACCACCTCCAGCAGTTGATCCACCTTGCGGCGCAGGGTCTCGGCTTTGCGGCGTTCTTCTTCCATGCGGCTGCGTTCCGCCTCGGCACGCTCGGCCTGGAGTTGTTTTTCTCGTTCAGCCGCATGTTTCACTTCGTCCATCGCTTGCACGGTGGCGTCAATGGCTTTATTGACGGCGGCGGCCATTCGGCCGAACTCATCCTGGCTGGTGAAGTCCAATCGCTTGCTATAATCGCCCTGGGCCACCGCTTCCATCACCGAGACAGTCTGCGTGAGCGGCCGGGCAATCTTCGTCGTGGCGACATAAGCAATACCGCCGCAAAGGACTAGCGCCGCCGCCGTGCCCAAAAGCCCCCAATAGACCATCCCATTACAGGCCCCATCGATCCGGGCGATCGCGTCATGGAAATCATCTTCATATGCCCCAACGCCAATCACCCAATCCCAGGGAGCGAAATACGTAACGGCAGCCACTTTGTAGCGGGCACGGTCTTCGCCCTTATTCTGCCAGGGATACCGCTCGAAATCGCATTGGCCGTCCTTGGTAGCCAGGGCCTTTTTGACGATGGACTGGATAAACAAATTTCCGTTGGCGTCCTTGGCTTCCCAGATGTTTTCGCCGTCCCGCTGGCCCTTGTAGGAAATGAGGTAGTGCCCCTGATGATCGCCGGTGCCGCCTAAAATATACACATAGCCCGTCTTACCAACCACAATGTCCATAATCCCTTGGCGCAGATCGGGCATGTCTTCCTGCTTGATGCCGTAGTACAACATGCCGACGATCTGGTTCTTGTCGTCGCGGATCGGTTCATACGCGGTCAGGCACCAATCATCGACCACCTTGGCCCGGCCTACGTAAGTCTGCCCGGCCAATACCTGAGCAATCACCGGGTTCGGAGTGCCGTCTGGATTCCGGGCGGGAATGTAGGTGCCGATGGCCCGCCGACCGTCTTTCCCTTTTACGTTCGTGCAGACCCGGATCATATCGCCGGCTTCGTTCATCCGTTGGAAGACGGTGCATGTGCCGCCGACCAGTTCCTGCACCTTATCCACAATCGGCGAAGGCTTAGCGACGTCCCAATTCTGGCCCAACCATTGGCCGCCTACCTCCATCTTCGGTAGTTCCACTCGTTGGGGTTGTTTGGTTACCTGGTTGACGGCGTCCCAGGCGATCTTTTCCTGAGAGAAACGAACCTGCCCGGTCTGCCGGAATACTTCCCGGGCCACTTTGAGATTGTTCTGAAGCTCCTTTTGCAGTTTGCCGTGGCTGACCCGGAGCATCAGATACACGTCCTTAGCGATCTTGGAGCACTCCTCCCGGCCCAGGCGGTCCATTTCGTCCCGGACTTGTCCCGCCAGTTGTTCTTTCTGGACCAAGATCGCGCCAATGACCACCGCCGCGGTCAGCACCATCCCCATCAGACTCAACAAAAACACCTTCCCCTTAAAGCCAAACCGTCCCCACAGACTCTTCAGACTCATGACTTTCCCCTCGACTGAAACGAGAAATACGGATACGATGCGCCTCTCCTTTGAAAAATACTTTCTCCTTGAGCCTCTACTTATGCATAAATTATCCCGTCAGAATGGCAAGGATTTTTGGAGAAAAAATATCAGCCTATTTAGGGGGGGTGGAACATACAACTGGTAGGATATGATCCTTCGGAAAACTTGGCCTTTTCGGATCGTGTCGAAGTCCGTGATAAGGAAAGAAAAAGGGAAGACTCTGAGTTTCCCACTTTAGGGGGGAGTGCCGAATTGGCGTTCTTTTCCGGCGGGAGATACGAAACCTTGAGCCTCCCATGAGCCTTCCCAAGCCAGGGTTGGAGGAAAGGATTATGGCGATGGTTCGAATACCCGCCGCCGGAAGACCTCAAAATAGGGTATCGTCTGGTGGGAGAGGTTTCGTTGGCAATTCAAGGTGCCATCAGAGAGAGCAAAAAGAAGAGGTTAATAATCGCCCCGCTGGAGCGAGGCAGTTCGGGAGCGGCTCGCTCGGTCGTCTAGCACCGTCCAGACCGGCGCCCGCTGGCGGAGCTGGTCCAGGTAAGCTTGGTGTTGGATTTGGGTACGCTGTTTGCGGATTTCTTCGCGGATTTTCACCTGGGCTTCGACAAACGGAATCCGGCGGGCTTCCTGCCGATCGATCACCCGCACGATGTGCAGCCAGTCGCCGTCTTCCAGGATGGGACTCATCGCTCCGATGGGGAGGGTAAAGACGGCCTGATTCAAAATTTCCGATCGTAGGCTGCCCAGGCTGGTCCAATCGCGCAGTCCGCCGTCGGCGGCGTTTGGGGCGTCGGAGAACTGCCTGGCTACCTCGGCAAACGGACGGCCGTCCAGCACCTGATTACCGGCCTGAGCCAGGGCGGCCCAGGCGGCCTGTCGGCTCGGATACTTGGAAATGCGGACGCTGATCTGCTCCCATCGGGCCTGGGCCGGTTGCTCAAACTCTCCTAGATGCTGCTGATACCAGGCCCACATCTCTTCGTAGCCGACGTCTTCGTTGACCTTCACTTTTTGGGCCAACCATTGGGCGGCCAACGTCCGTTCGAAATACAGCCGACGATGCCGGGCCAAGGAAGTGCCCCCAGCGCGCAACCGTGCGTCCAAATCCTGGTAGGTCTGAGCCTGATAAAACTCCAAGAATTTCGGCATTTCCACTTTTTCAAAGTGTTTGGCCACCTGGTCCTCCATGTTTTTCAGAGCCTCTTGGGGGACTACCGTCAGGGCGTCGTAATAGGCCAATTTGGCGTCAACCAATTGACGGACCAGGTTGGGAAGCTGGGCCTGTACCAAAGAGTCCCTCTGGGCCAAAATCCCCTCCAGCGGCGGCGGGGACGGGAGATTGGGCGTCTGGGCCTTCTGCCGAGAGTAAAGCGAAATCAGAAACTGCTCCGCCGTCACCCAAACATCGCTCATCAGCACTACATCCGCGCCCACGCGGGCTACTGCCCGAGCACCTTCGAGGGGTGTTTTTTCCGCTGAAGGATCGGCTTCGGGGGCTGCCCTTTCATGGGGATTCCTTTCCAAGAGGAGGCGGTTTGCAGACGGGGGGGAAGGTTCTCTGGGCATCCCCTCTGCGGCCCCTTCAAAAGAAGGTGTTCTGTCCCGCCGTTCTGGCGGGGACGGAGAAGGTGTCCCTCGAAAATCCCCTCTGCCTGGGGGAAAGTTGCCTAGAGGCGGCTCCTTTGCTAAACCCTCGTTTTCGGAAGAAGCTGGCCTCTGTTCCGAGCGGGCAGACCAACTAGGAGCGGTGGGACTGGTCTGTCCGGAAGGTGCGTACGGAATGCTTTCGCCGGGGGTAATTTGGTCGGAATCCGAAAGGTCGGTTGTTTGGGGTAGGATCGGCCACTGGGAAGCCCTTCCCCCAGAAGTAGGTCTTTGCGGCGGGTTGATTTGGATTGAAGGAAGCGTGGGGAAAGGAGTAGCCGTATTTTGGGGGGGCGGCGAATCCTCCGAAGGGGAGGCGGCTTGGGCCTTCTGGGTCCAACTCTCAATCTGGGCCAGCCATTTGGCCCCCCATTGGGGGCGAAGGCAGACGACGACCGCTCCGATCGTGGCCACAAACAGAAGGATTGGATAACAATGCCGGACCACGCAGATTCTTCCTAAGTCCCAAAAACCCACCTTTCAGGGGGCCAACCTCTCCAACTTCTCACCCATTTTCCTCGAACATTGCGATCCCCAGGAAAAACGAGGACAAGAGGTGTATCCTGGCTGGCCCATCCAGGGGGTCAGCAAATCCGCCCCCTCGCCCGTACTAGCGGTGGAAGTGCATCGGACCTTTTCTTCCGATTACAACTTGGTTACCGGCTAACAGCCGGTGTTACCTATGCCACTTGGCTACCGGCTAACAGCCGGTGGTACATGGCTAACACCGGGGTTACGTACTGGCAGAGGGATTATAGTGGGTCTTTTCCTCCGATTGCAACAGCATTTTGACGATCTGGAGGATTTCGTCCGGCGTTGTAAGTTCTTTTGGCAAGGGGAGATAGGCGGTTTTGGCGTCGGCGATTCGGAGCCGACCCCTGTGGGATTGGGCCAGCCGACGTATCAACGACTCCACCCGATAGACCAAAACCACATAGGGGGTGTCCATCTCATGCCGTTCCATTCGGATGGCCGACAGATACCACCGGGTGGCGGCAATCCGGATTTCATGGATGCGAAGCAGTCGATCCCCTTCCGCCGGCAGGGGGCCAAACCGGTCTTGCATTTCTGTGCGTAGGATTTGCAAGTCTTGGTAGGTTTCGGCCCGGGCCAGGCGACGGTAAAGGTCCATTTTCAGTCGCATGTCGGGCACATAGGTTCTGGGCAGGTAGGCGGCCCCCGGCAGATCGATATCCACTTCCAGCGGCGTTTTGACCGGCTGGCGCTTGAGTCGGGCAATGGCCTGTTCGAGCAGTTGGCAATACAGTTCATAGCCTACCATCGCAATATGGCCGCTTTGTTCCCGGCCCAGGATGTTCCCGGCCCCGCGGATTTCGAGGTCCCGCATGGCCAGGGCAAAGCCGGCCCCCAGGTGGCTATATTCTTCGACGGCCCGCAAACGCCGCGCCGCATTCGGCGAAATGTACCGTTCCGGGTGGATCAGCAGATAGCAATAGGCCCGATGTTTATACCGGCCGACTCGGCCTCGGAGCTGATGCAGGTCGGCCAGGCCGTACCGATCCGCCTCGTTGATGAAAATAGTGTTCACGTTCGGGATGTCCAGGCCGCTTTCAATGATGGTGGTACACAAAAGGATGTCAAACCGATGGTCGATAAAATCGAGCATCACTCGTTCGAGGTGGTCTTCCGACATCTGGGCGTGTCCGATCCGCAGCGACGCCTCCGGCACAATCTGCTGAAGCTGATAGGCTATTTCCTCGATGTCCGCCACCCGATTGTGGACGAAGAAAATTTGGCCGTTCCGGTTCAGTTCCCGCAGCACCGCATGACGGATCAGTTCGGGATCGAATCGGCAGACACGAGTTTCCACCGCCAGTCGTTCCGCCGGCGGCGTTTGCAGGTTGGATACGTCTCGCAGACCCACCAAGGCCATGTGCAAGGTGCGGGGGATGGGCGTGGCGGTCATGGTCAGTACGTCGGCCATTTCTCGGAACCGTTTGAACCGCTCTTTCAGTTCTACGCCGAACCGCTGTTCTTCGTCGATGATCACGAGTCCTAGGTTGTGGAACCGCACATCCGGCTGCACCAGCCGATGGGTGCCGATGATGATGTCGATTCGTCCGGCGGCCAGGTCTTCGAGGATTTGGTCCTGTTGACGCCGGGGCACAAATCGGGAGAGGACCGCGATGCGGACCGGGAACTCGGCCATTCGGCTGGTGAAGGTGCGCAGATGCTGTTCGGCCAGGATGGTGGTCGGCGTGAGGATGGCAGCTTGGTAGCCGGCGCAGACGGCTTTGAAGGCGGCCCGCATTGCCACTTCGGTTTTGCCGTAGCCCACATCCCCGCACAGGAGCCGATCCATCGGTCGGGAGGACTGCATATCTTGTTTGACAGCCTGGATGGCGGCCAATTGGTCGGCCGTTTCCGCATAGGGGAACGAGGCGTCGAATTCTTGTTGCCATTGGTTGTCCGGCGGAAACCGGATGCCGGGCAGGGCGGCGCGTTTGGCCTGCATGTGGAGCATTTCGGCGGCCAGATCGGTAACGGCCTGTTCGACGGCCTTTTTTTGCCGGGCCCATAGCCGACCGCCCAGTTTGGCCAATCGGGGTCGGGCCTTCGTACCGCCTACATATTTTTGCACCAGCCCGATTTTGGAGGTAGGAACATAAAGTTTCGTTCCCTCAGCGAACTCCAGCACCAAATGTTCTTCGACCTGCCGGTCCTTCTCCAACAATTGCAGGCCCCGATACCGGGCGATCCCATGGGCCACATGAACCACCAACTCCCCTTCCCGCAACTCCAGGAAGCTGTCGATCACCTTGCCCAGATGCCGGGCCGCCGGGCGACGAATCTCCTCCCGCTGGAAAAGCTCGCCGCTAGAAACCAGCACCACCCGGTCCGGAACCAACCGAAATCCCCGGTGCAGGCGACCCAGCAGCAATTGCAGCCGACCTTCCCTGGCTAATCGACTTTCCTGGAAAAGTTCTCTGAGCCGGTCGATCTCCGCCTCCGTCGGGCAGACCAGATAGACCTGCTGATCCGCCCCAACGGCGTCCAATTCTTCTCGGACTCGGTGGATATCGCCGGTAAACCGCTCGACCGATTCGATCTTCAGCCGACACGTGGTCTCCAAGGAACTGGCCGCCACCGCCGAAATCGTCGCCGACGGAAATCGGATCAGCCGTTGCAAAACCTCTAAATAGGTATGAAGCTTTTCCACCCCTTGGAGTCGCTGGAGATATTGCTGGCCGATGCGTTCTAGTTCGCCCGGTTCCACCATCACCGCCCAAGCCGTTTCCGGCAGATAATCGGTCAAATACCCCCGGGCGTTTTCTGTGGCCAACAGCCCGGTGAGCGTCGCCCTTTCCACCGGTTGGACGCTTCGTTGGCTTGCCACCTCGAACCGTCGGATGGACTCGATCTGATCGCCGAAGAATTCAATGCGGAGCGGTTCTTCCGCGTCGGGGGGAAACAGATCAAGCAGGCCCCCTCGGACCGAAAACTCGCCCGGCAACGCCACCGCGGTCATCCGTTGGAAGCCCTCGGCCTGGAGCCATTCCACCAGATGTTCCATTTCCAGCGTCATCCCCACGTGAATCGTGCGGCTGTGGGCTTCCAGGAGGGAGGGTTCCGGGACGGGTTGGAGCAGGGCCTGGATAGGGCCAACGATCAGTTTCGGAGCAGTTGCCCCCCGGAGACGGTTGAGCACCCGCAATCGCTGGCCGAAAAATTCGTCCGGGGCGGTCTTTTCGTCGGGCAGATGTTCCAGAGCAGGGAATTGTTCCCGGGGGGCCTGGTCTGGGGGAAGGAATAGGTCCAGGTCTTCTAGGAAATCTTCGGTTTCTTCCGGCTGGGCGGTAAGGACAAGAAGAGGTCCGGGAGCGTGGGCGGCGAGAGCCGCCGCCGCCAGCGCGCACGCCGAACCCCAGACTCCGTCCAAAGTAGCTGCCTGCCCCGCCCGGAGGCTGGCAACCACCTGGTCGAAGCCTTCGTGCCGCTCGAGGCGTCCGACCAACTCCTGAAGCTGGCCGGGCCGGGCCGAAGCCGATAGCGCGACTGTCATGCTGTGTCTATTCTAAATCCGCCATCCCTCCCGGGAAAAGCCCAGTTTATTTTTTCGGTTTCCTCAAAAATAGGGACGGCGGGAGCCTCCCGCCAGGGCGAGGGGGGCGTGTGGTGAGTAGGAATTGGGGGAGTGAGCCAGACCGGCTTGAGGCAGATGGCTCCTTGAGCAGAAAAGGGCTAAACGTGCGGCCTTATCTTGGGCAGGTCTTTCCACCCTGTTGCCGCGGAATCCGCCGGGGCCGAGGGCGGCAATGGCCATGCCGACTTGCCGCGGGGTCTCCTTCTTTTCCGGGTCCTCCCACAACCGCAGTTTCCAGGTGCTTGGCTTTTCCGGATCCGGCGTGTAGGCGTAGGCTTCCGCCGGGAAATCCACGCCGTTTTCTCGCTTGGTGGGACGTTCTGCCATCCGTGGCCCTTTCTTTTGTCAAGTCGGTCTGACAAAAAGAACGGACAAATAAAAAAGGCCCGGCAAAATCCCAAGCGCACTCCAAGCGCCTAAGACTTTGCCGGGCCCGGTTGTTCCGACACCCGACGCCTGCTTGAGATGGGCCTAGCAGCCCATCCCCATAAGTAATCTATGCAGCAAGCAGCTAAGCGTCAAGTCCCCATGGAGGCAACAATTTCCCACAGCACCATCCCCCGGCAGCTTGCCGGTCATAGCGCCGCGGTCTGAGCAGGCGGCTATTTATCGACGCCATCAATTCGCCGATGCACCACCAAGGCCCGACCGTTCTCGAAGCTGATTTCAATCTGCACACGGCCGTAGAACCGAGCGCTTACCGCTTCGTCGAACAGCCGCTCCAGTCGCTGGTGGGCCAGTTGCCGCATTCGGCTATTGTGATCGTCTGGCGCAGGCCTTGGCGATGACAGCCCCGACGTCTGTCGGCCTTCCTTGGCCTTGGTTGCGTTTTCCGCGGCCATATGGTCCTTCCTTGAAAAAAATATAAGCCCTTCTTTAGACAATCACTGTCCCGTCTGAATCAATAGGGACGACTTAACGTTCTTCTGTCCCTGTGGAATGTGCGATGGATTTTTTCTCCGCAAATGGAACTCTTGGTTTAAATTGAATTCCGCCATCCCCGGGATAGGGAGATTGGTGGCTCCGGCCTCCCCAAAGAATCTCCTCTGGAATTCCATTGGGAAATGCGTCGCACGTCGTCATCCCATGGTGGATGTGTTTACAGATACCGCATTCAGGATTGAATAGTTCCACGGTCATCTTTTTTCTCTTTTATAGAAGAAACCATATTGTTCCGCGGTGTGCGACCAAGCTAGATGAGCAGTTTCTACGGCTATTTCTATATAACGTCTTTTGTACTCTTCGAAAGTCATTTTACCACGTTTTACCTGTTTTTCCAAATGGTTTCGTTTAGGTTCCATAAGTTGATAAAAGTAGGTTTGAAAAGCAGCAGTTACTTCTGTTGCTAATTGTTTTCTTGCCTGTTCACTTTGAGGCAACGGTCTAGTAGGCGACATGAGAAACCGATACTTTGGAGTAACTGCCCGAATCTGTTTCAATTGCCTTTCGATCATCAGTTTTACATCCGCCTTTGAAAACGTAGGATGGGTCCCATATGCGGGTACGTGATTATGAGTCAAGACTCTTCCAGGCATCATTGCTAACTGCTTTGGAGTAAACCGGACAGATGATTCTGTTCCTTGTTGTTTCCAAAGAACAATTCCGTTTTCGTCCAATAGAATTCCATACTCTATTCTTTCGTGGACAATGGCCGATTCTGTTTTGCAGATAGAGAATTCAACTTCTCGGGCCGTCTTTTCGGCGGAAACAAGTGGTTTATTTTCAGGAGATAGCTTGGAGTAAATTGGAGGTTTACTTTTGGAAAGACTGCTTTGTTCATGGCCTCCCGGGGACGGTGGGGTGCTGGGCGGCAACCCCATGCTGGCAACGGCCTGAAAGGCCCGCTGACGCTGGGCCAAAAGCTCGTCCACTTTCCGGCGGCGATTGGCCCGATCCGTGGGCGATTCCGCCTGCAGGGTTTCTTTGGGAATCAACCGGCCTTTAGGATCAATAAAATCGGCCCATTCGGGTGTAAGGAATTGGGGGAGTGGGCCAGACCGGCCTGAGGCAGATGGTCCCTTGGGCAGAAAAGGGCTAAACGTGCGGCCTAGCGTCCCCAATACAAAAGGATAGACCTTCTATCAACCGGCGGGGCACCCACATCTTTTTTCCCGGTGTTTTGGACACAATAGAACGAGTAAAGGGGACAGGTCAGCCGAACGGGGAATCGCTTTCGTGTCATCCCCGCGAAGGTTTCCCATCCAGGGTACCTTGAGGCGGTTACTTTAGTTATTCCTACAAAGGGGTGGCGTCAAGGAGCCTGGGCCGCCGCTTACGCGGGAATGTCATTTTTTGCCGAAAAATCCACGGTGTAGGGATGGGCGAAAAATTGAAGAAATAGTATGAGGCGAGGGAATGACATGCTTTGCCGAGAAATCCACGAAGCTGCTTTACCCGGTAGAAGTGTTGCCATTAAAGCCCCCTGGCTTTTTCCCGTTGGGCAAACAGGCCATAATACGCCATAGGAACATAAGGGGTTTCTGGAAGGGGTCAGCCCACTGCTGAGGAAGCGGTTGCTGCCTATCCAGAGGAGGTTTTCGGTCGCCGTAGGAGTCCTCTCCCAAAACTTTTTCCAAGGAAAGGGTGTGCCATGTCGGAACCCAATGGTTTTTCTGATTTTTCTGAGTCGGCGTCCTCAAGTGTGCAGGCGCCGCCGAAGTTAGGTGTTTGGGGTGTGGCGATCTTTTTTGAATTGGCCGGCTTATGGGTGGCCGGGGCGGTGTTTTGGGTTTGGCTTGCCCATCGTTTGCCGGCCACCGCCCAACCGACGAAAGACCCGAACCTGCTGAAAACAGCGGCCAAGGATTTGGAGAGTCGGGGTTTGGCCGGGGCGGCGGCCGCCGCTTGGCAGGCCTATTTGGACGCCCAACCGGAGGCCCAGGATCGGTTGGAGGCGCTGCTTCGGATCGGCAACTTGCACCTACGGGCCGAGCAGTACGCCCAAGCCGCCCAGGCCTTTGCCCTCTTGCACCAAGAAGCCCCGGACGAAGAGATCAAAAAGCAGGCGGAATCGGCCTTGGCGGCCTGTGAACGTTTGTCTGGCCTTTATGGGCCGATCGAAAAATGGGTGGTCCAACGCCGCCTGCAATCGACCGGCAAGCCGACCGAAGGACAAGTGGTGGCCTTGATCGGCGAGGAAAAATTGACCGAAGCCGACCTGGACCTGCTCCTACGAAACCGGCTGGACCAACTCCTGGCCGCCCAGGGGCTTTCCGGAGACGCCCAACGCCGGGATGCCGAACTCCGCCAATGGAACAATCCCCTGATGCGTGCTCGGCTTCTGCGGGCGCTGGTGCAAAACGACCTGTTTCTCCGTCGCGCCCGCGAAATGAAACTCCACGAAGACCCCGAGTTCTTGGCCATGCGCGAAGAAACCCTCGAAACGTTGCTATTGCGTCGGTTCATCGAACGGGAGATTGCCGACGCTCCGCCGCCTACCCCTGCCGACATTGAAACCTATTATCGCACCCATCAGGCCGAGTTCCAGCAGCCGGAAATGCTCCATGTAATCTTGATGCGATTTTCCGATCAGAAAACCGCCGTGGAAACCGCCGCCAAAATTCAATCGCCGGAGCAGTTTGTCCAGACAGCGGCTAGTCTGAAAGACGCCGACGGCCAGCCCGCCGCTGGGCTGCGACAACTCTTCCGCAATCGGCCCGATCCGCTACTGGGCAATACCGAACCGCTCTTCCAACTCCAAGAAGGCCAGTGGACACAGAAGCCCATCGAAGTCCGGGGCAATTATTATTTGGTGTTCGTGGATAAAAAAGTACCTGCTCGGACCGCCGCCCTGGGCGAGGTGCAGCGAATCATCGAACAAACTCTTCTCGAACGGCGTCGGCAAGAGGCGTTGGATCGGCTTTTCGATCAATTGGCGCAGCGCTACGGGGTGAAAATTCTCTTGCAGGCGCCTTCCGCCGCCGCAGAACTGCCGTTAGAGACCGACCAAACCCTGACCGAGAAAGGCCCGGCCAAGGCGCCGCTCCCTTCCCCGCCGCCTACCCCGAAGGCCGGGGAATCGCCCGGCGGGCCTCCCGCTCCATAAGGGGATAAGCGGCGATGATCTGTTGGCTGGTGGTCGGATATGGATTGGTCGGGATGGTCTATTGGTTGTGGATGCTGTGGGCCGGTCGGCAGACGGTGCGGAAGGCGCCCCACCTGAGCCGACTCTCTGTCCCAGAGCCGCCCAAGCGGCCCACCCTTTCGATCCTCATCCCGGCCTGCAACGAAGAGGAAACGTTAGGCCCGGCCGTTCGTCGCCTGCTAGAAGAAGATTACCCCCGGCTAGAAATCGTGCTCATCGACGATCGCTCCACCGACCGGACCGGCGAATTGGTGGACCGATTGGCCGCCCAGGACCGACGGATTCGGCCAATGCACATCCACCAGTTGCCCGACGGCTGGTTGGGCAAGGTCCACGCCCTTTGGCAGGGTTTCCAGCAAAGCCAGGGCGAGTGGGTCTTGCTGATGGACGCCGACGTGCATCTCCGACCCGGTACCCTCCGGCGGATCGTGGCCTGGGCCGAAATGGAACGCCTGGATTTCGTGGCGGCCTCGCCGCGGATTTTGGCTCGAGGGTGGCTCCTGCGCACGGCAATCACGGCATTTTTGCGGATGTTCTGCGCCATGATGCGGGTCTGGGCCGTCAGCAACCCTCGGTCCAGCGCCTTTATCGGCGTCGGGGCCTTCAATCTGGTCCGTCGATCGGCCTTGGAGCGGACCGAAGGGTTCCCGTGGCTTCGGCTCGAGGTGGCCGACGACCTGGGGCTGGGCCTCCTGATGAAACGCTCGGGCGCCCGATGCGCTTTTCTGCTGGCGCCGGATTGGATTCAGTTGGAATGGTATCGGAACCTTCGGGAGATGGCCCGAGGCGTAGAAAAATCCTATGCCTCGGTGGCCCAGTGCAGCTTGCTGCGGGCGGTGGTCATCTGGCTCCTGACCGCCGTTTTGGAATTGGCGCCGGTGGTCGCAGCCGGGACGTGGATCGTTTGGGCGATCCACACAGGCGGTGGGGCCGCAGGAACCTATATGCAAAATATCCTATGCGGCGCCCTGTTGGGTGCAGAAGTCGGCCTGATGCTTGTGGGCTGCCTGGGAAGCATCTTCCTGTTGCACAAAACGTATCGAGAACCGATCGGGCCGGGCTTGCTGTTTCCGTTGGCGGTCCCACTGCACGGGTATTTTTTACTTCGGGCCGCCTGGTTGGGTTGGCGACGAGGCGGCGTCGTCTGGCGAGGCACGCTCTATCCCTCCGCCTTGCTCCGGGCCAACCAACGCGTCCGGGCGCCGAATATCTTCCGTTAAGCGGGCGGGCGCACGGCCTGGGGAGCTTCCCGCTCATGCAGACCAGCCAACGTCTGGTAGGGGTGCGTCTGAGGATGCCGTGCGCGGAAGGCGAACCTTAGAAATCGTACCACACACCCAGGCCGATTTTATCTTCCGATCGGTCGGCCAGAGACCATTGTTCGCTTTTGCCCCGGTAGTACTGCATCCCGATCCGAAAGGTTCCGCCGTGGGCGTTGCGCCATTGCCAGCCCGTTTGCACGGTGAAAGAGCCGTGGTAATCGAACTCCTGCCGCCAATGGCCATTGAGGGCCAAAAATGGCGCCCCACCCCACTGGCCTGCCCGAAGCGGACTAAAATCCATGCCGCATTGGAACTCCCACGGCTTGGCCCGTCCGTCCACATGAAACGCCCAAGCCACTTCGCCGTAAAACCGCAAGCTGGGCGTCAGATAAAGCGATTTGCCGAAAACCACCGAGTCCCGCACGTAATTGTCCCGATAAATCCCGGGATTTTTTAACATCAATTCGTCGCCGAGATGGGAACTGAGATGATAATAGCCCAGCTTGGTGCGGATCGGCCCCGATCCCCAGGTCAGCGGAAATCCATACCGATAGTCGCAGCCGACCACGTCCCGTTCTTCTTCCGGGTCGATCCGCAACAGAGCGGCGCCTTCAAAGTCCAGTTGGATGCCTTCAGGGTGGAGGGGGTCCTCGTTGCCGTATCGGATCATGCCAAGTCGGGCGCCCAACCCAATGTCCCAAATCCACCCGTAGTAGCTGTCGTGATTGAACACGATGCCGCACCGCGGTTCCTTCACCCCGGCCAAATAGGACCGGTAGATCAGCCCTTGGGGGAGCAGTTGCCAGGTCCAATGTTCGGGTTTCAGAGGGATCGGCTGCCCTAGCAGTTCGACCGGTTTGCGAAGGTCTTCCTCCTGGAGAAGCGGCGCGGAGGAATTTTCCGCGGCCTGTGGGGGGAATGGTAAAGGGGAAGCCTGGTTCTCGTCCGCCCATGCCTGGAAGGGGGTAAACTCAGGAGGGGCTTCGGGAGATGAGGAGGTGGGATTTTCCCTCGGTTGACCCCCACGAAGTCCCGTTGCATCTCCCCAAGGAGAGGATAAAGATTGGGAAGGAGTTGTAGGAGAAGTTTTCGCCCCGATTCTTTGAGGAGTGGAGGGGAAGGAGGGATAACGATCCCGACGATCAGGCGGTAAATACTCCCCCTCATATTGCTGTGGAGAGTACGGAAAGGGAGCGGTTTGGGCCTGGGCCGAGATCGGCCAAACTCCCATGGCCAACAGCCCGGCCAAAATCCATCGGAAAACGGGATTCATGCTGGGCAATTCCGTTGCCTATTTTCTGTAGATTGCCTATTTTTGCGAAGGAAAAACGAATTATCCCCGAAATTCGGTCCCAAAGGCAAGGGCAAATCCCATCCCTGGACTGGCGCTTTCGCGGGAATGACACCCTAGCAGGCACAAGGGGGCTTTTTCGCGGGAATGACAGATGCATACCGTGGCAGGCTATCCGGGAGACTATTGAAGAGAAGCGATTTCCTCCGTTCGTCCGAAGCAGCCTGGGTCCCTTAGAGGCTCTAACAAAACGAAGCCCCGAAAGATTCGACCTCTTCTCCCCTGAAGGAAGTGAGTAGGAAGGGCCGTTTTGTTAGAGTCACTTATTTCTTTTTTTGCGTGGAGGTGATTTGGAGATAAAGGACGGCCGGGTGGCCGGAAAGTTTGACTTCTACGGGCTCAGCCCCCGGCAGGGGTGAATCCGTCAGATCAAGGGCCAGGGTCTCGTGCATGATATAGTCCCGGTGGGTCTGGATGGCCGAGCGGAGTTCCGCCGACTCGGTAACCACGGCCACATGGATCCGGTCGGTATATTCGCACTGGATATCTTTGCGGCGGTTTTGGATGGCATGGACCAGTTCGCGGGCCAATCCCTCGGACAGGAGTTCCGGCGTGAGTTCCGTCGAAAGGACCACCACACTGGCTTGGCCTTGAGCGGCGGTCCAACCGGGTTTTGCTTCTAACCGAACCAGCACTTCTTCCTGGGAAAGTTCGACCGGCCCGTCCGGAAGTTCTAGGCGGATCGAACCTGCCGATTGAAGCTGGTGGAGCAATCGGCCGGGGTCGGTCTGGGCCAGTTTTTCGCGGACCGCGGGCAGTCGCCGGCCCAAACGCGGCCCAAGCCGTTTCAGGTCCGGCAGCACCGTATAACGGATATACTGCTCCGCCTGGGTGATGAACTCCACCTGATGGACGTTCAATTCCTTGCCGATCAGATCGGCGTGTTGTTGGAGCCAGTCCAGATGCTGCCGATCGGCCAAGACGACTTCTACCCTTGCCAGCGGCTGGCGGACTTTCAACTTGGCGTTCATCCGGGCGCTTCGGCCCAGGGAGACGATTTCCCTGGCCAAGGCCATCCGGATCGAGAGGGTTTCGTCGATGGCTTCCGACGCGGGGGTCGGATAATCGCACAGGTGGACGCTTTCGGTTGCCTGGCCGTGGAAGGCGGCGGCGGCCAGGTTTTGCCAGATGGTTTCGGCGGTAAAGGGCGTAAACGGCGCGATCAGTTTGACGAGCGTGATCAGGCATTCATATAACGTCCAGTGGGCGTCCATTTTATCAGCGGTCAGTTCGCCGCTCCAGAAGCGATCCCGACTAAGCCGAACATACCAATTGCTCAGACCGTCCAAAAACTCCGACAGCCGCTGGCAGGCGGTGAAATTGTCGTAGGCGTCCATCGCGGCGGCGACGGCCTGGGTGGTCCGATGGAGTTCGCTCAGGATCCAGCGGTCCAATTCGGCCCGCTTTTGGATGGGCCGATAGGAACGGGCCTGAGCGAGCACCTGGGGCGTCAACTGACCGGCCGGTTTGCCGATCTCTTTGGCCGGGTCGAACCCGTCGATATTCGCATAGATCACAAAGAAACTATAAACGTTCCAAAGCCGAAGCAAAAATTCGGGAATGCTTTCTTTGATCGTGCGTTCACTATAGACGATGGAAGTCCAGGGCGCCTGATTGGCGAAGAAATACCACCGCAAGGCGTCAGCGCCGTATTGATCGAAGATTTCCTCCGGAGCGCGGTAGTTCCGCAACTGTTTGGACATTTTGCCCACTTTATGGACATACCCTTGGGCGCAGGCCTGTTGGGCCTCGGTTTCGGAAAGAAACCGGCGTTTGCCGTCGGGGCTTTCCCACCACTCGGCCAGCATCAGCCCCAGCACAATGCAGTTGCGATAGGGATGGGGATAAGGGACCGGGCGGGCCTTGGAATCATCCTTCCCGGAAGGCCCGGCGTGGTCGGCGCCCTTGGAAGACTTCTTTTTCGTCTTCTTCGCCTGGGCGCTCGGCGGAGGTGCAGCGGCAGAAGTTGCCGACCGATTGCCAAATAGCAGCGTACTGATGGCCAGCAAACTGTAAAACCAGCCACGGGTTTGGTCGATCGCCTCGCTGATAAAATCGGCCGGGAACTGCTCCCAGAAGGCCTCGTCCGAACCGGGAGTATTCGGGTAGCCCCACTGGGCGAAGGGCATCGCCCCGGAGTCGAACCAGCAGTCGATCACATCGGGCACCCGGCGCATCTTGGCCCCTGGGGCTTTGGGGGAGTCGTAGGTGATGGCGTCGATGTAGGGTTTATGGACTTTCAGATGTTCGGGCAGGTCGGGATTTCGGCGTTTGGCTTCCAGCCAGACTTCGGCGCCGGCGACGCCCGGCTTGGACAAAAGCTCTTCATAGCTAGCTACCGCCTCGGCGTAGCCGGTCTTTTCGCAGACCCAGATCGGCAGCGGCGTGCCCCAGTAGCGTTCGCGGGATAAGGCCCAATCGACATTGGTTTCCAAGAAGTTGCCGAACCGGCCGTCCCGAATATGCTCTGGCAGCCAGTTGATCAGCCGATTATTGGCCAACATCTCTTCCCGAAATTGCCGGGTGCGAATGAACCAGCTTCGGCGGGGATATTGGATGAGCGGGTCTTCTTCCGCCCGCCAGCAGAAGGGATATTCATGGAGATACTGTTCCTGGTGGAAGAGCAACCCCTCGGCTTTCAACTGGCGGATGATGTCCCGGTCGCAGTCTTTGACCCATCGGCCCTGCAAGTCGGGACACTCATGGGTGAAGGTTCCATCGGGGGCCACCGGACACAAAAGCGGCGGTCCCTCGCCTTCGACAAACCGGGCCTGTTCCTCCAGCAGGAGTTCATAATCGACTTCCCCGAAAGCCGGGGCCTGATGCACCACGCCGGTGCCGGTATCCACGGTAACAAACTCCGCCGGCACGATTCGCCAGGCAAGATAGTCCTTGCCGCCGGAGCGGAGTTGGCCCTGCTGGTTGGCCTGGCTGCGGTAGAAGTAGTCGAACGGCGGGCGATACCGTCGGCCTATCAGTTCAGCGCCCTGGTAAGCAGTTAGAATGGTGAACTGTTTGCCCGCTTTGCCGGCTACCTGTTCCACCAGGGCCGAGGCGATGATTACGGGTCGGCCTTCGCCGTCGATATCGACCAAAGAGTATTCCAAGTCGGGTTTGACGGCGGCGAACTGATTGCTCGGCAAGGTCCAGGGCGTGGTGGTCCAGACCAAAAGGTCGGCGGCCATTTGGCCTGTCGGATCGACGTGGGTCGGCACAGGCACAGGCTCTAATAGCGGAAACCGGACATAGACGCTCGGATCGGCCACTTGCCGGTATCCCTGGCCCACTTCGCCCGACGAAAGGGCCGTCCCCCCCTGCGCCCACCACCAAACGATCTTATGCCCCTGATACAAAAGCCCCCGATCAAACAGCTCTTTGAGCGCCCACCAGACGCTTTCTACATAACTCTGGTGATAGGTAACATAAGCCTCTTTCAGGTGAATCCAGAAGCCAAGCCGTTCGGTAAGTTCTTCCCACTCCTTCGTGTATCGGAACACACTCTCCAGGCAGCGGTGGATGAAAGCTTCGACGCCGTACTGTTCGATCTCGGCTTTGCTATGGATGCCGAGTTCTTTGCAGACCTCGACTTCGACGGGCAGGCCGTGGGTGTCCCAGCCGGCTTTCCGTTTGCAGAGGTAGCCTCGCATCGTCCGATAGCGGGGGAAAAGGTCTTTGATGGCCCGGGTGAGGCAATGGCCCGGATGCGGCAGGCCGTTGGCCGTCGGCGGCCCTTCGTAAAAGACAAATAGCGGCGCACCACGCCGATTTTCCAACGATTTTTCATAAATCTGCCGCTCTTTCCAAAACCGTAAGACTTCTTCCTCTAACTTGGGGAAAAAAACATTGCTTTCTACAGCTCGAAACATCGCTAGAGTCGTCCTTCACCTACAGGCTGGCTTACTATCGAAGGATGTGTGATTCCTTACCCGGCTGGCTGCTGGTCTTACAAAGTAACACCGGCTGCCGGCCGGTCTTCCCTGCCGGCACGCGAAAATCTAGGAAAATCCAAAAGCAAAACACGGTCCGCCGTACTTTCTAGGGCATAGTCCAAAACCTTATTAGTTAAGCACATCGCCATCCGTTTTGCAATGCGGAGTTTTTTCAAGCAGTTGTTGATTTGGGGGGTGGAAAGGGGTTACAATGCCGATTGGTTGTTGGGGGTATCCTTGGATTGTTTTTGGAGAAAAGGAGATCGCCATGACCGGGAGGGGGCCCAATCGGTTGGGGGTTAGCTATGTAGGGGCGAGTGAAACGTTGCCTGAGCGGGAGGATAACTCCTTCCGCCCGGTGCTACATGGTTTCACGTTAGTGGAACTGTTGGTGGTGATTACGATCATCGGGATTTTAATTGCCCTGCTCCTGCCGGCGGTGCAGTCGGCCCGGGAGGCGGCCCGAAGGATGCAGTGCACCAACCATCTAAAGCAAATCGCCCTGGCGTTCCATAATTATCACGCTGCTTATGGGGTCCTGCCGGATGCGGGCAAAGATAAGCCCGGTACTACCGACTGTAACGGCTGCTGCGATTCCCCCTATCGAGGCGATTGGAACTTCTTCTACCAAATCTTCCCATTCATTGAACAAGAAAACCTCTATAACCAAACCGATAACAACACGATTTATAAGACTCCCATTTCGATTTATTACTGTCCCAGTCGTCGCCGGGCGGCCCGGTATCCATCCGACACCGGCACGGCCCGTTCGGACTATGCCGGCTGCGCCGGCGAAAGCTATAGCAAAGCTAACGGCCCGGTGGTTACCCGAGTGTGCAACCCTCCGGTCGGCTTTGCGGAAATCCGGGACGGAACCTCGAATACCATCCTCCTGGGGGAAAAGTTTCAAAAAATCTTTTCCTTTGGCTGGAGCGGTGGGGATAACGAACCGTATGTCAATTGTGGGGCGTTTGCCTCTTCAGGCGATACGGATGCCACCCGGATCGCCCAATACCCCCCTCTTGCAGATACGACCCATCCCACCGAATGCGGCGAAAACGAGCAAAATCCCTCCGATACCAGCAAGGTCTGTTGGGTAACCCGCTTCGGCTCTTCTCACCCTGGGGGAGTGAATGTGGCCTTGGCTGACGGCTCGGTGCGGCCCATCTCCTTCTCGATCGATCTACAGACCTTCCGCTGGCTGTGTGTGCGGAACGACGGCAATGCAGTTACTTTGCCGTAGTCAGCTTTTTCGCCTATCTCTTGGGGGCGGATTCCGCCAATAGGGGCCGGCAATTCTTGTGTATTCCGATTTCCTGGATTTTTCGTAATTTCTTATCTTGAAATGCGTTGAGACGAAAATCTTTCTATCTTTACAAGCCAACCCGGCCCTCTGGCCGATGGGTATTCTAGGGGCTTTTTGTCCCAAGATGTGGTAGCGAAAGCTGGTTTCCGGCAGACTCCCGGTGAACTTCGGAGTTCCTGCGTTCGGGACGCAGAAATCTCAACGGGGGAATAGCAGAGGGTTGGACTTTTCCGATGCACGCCCAGGCTCGGACAGGAAAAGCGGCGAGTTGGCTGTTGGCGATGGGAGGGCTGCTGATGGCAGCCGTCGGCCCCTGGGGGGCCAGTTCGCTTTGGCAAACCTGGAAAGCTACTTTGCCTAATCCTCAGCAATCCTCTCGCGATCCTTCTTCTGGGGGGAATCTTCCGGATGCTCCATGGCCCAAAGATTCCACAAACCCCGTCAGTCAGGGAGAATATGCCTCATCCAACGACCATTCCCTAGAGGGCTTGGCCACTTCCGGACTTTCTCAAAGCGGACTGCCTCCTTTTGGTGATCCAATTGCCCCTACTTTAGAGGGCAAAGCCCACCCCGGCCCTCAGCCCCTCTCTTTGGACGAAGTATTTCGCTTCGATCTAACGATCCGGGAGGTGTTGGCCCGTTGGCCGAGGGTTTCCTCCAGCCTCGCCGATCTGCAACTCCAAGGCTACCGGGTACCGCTCGTAACCGGACCAGCCGAGACCGACCTGGCCGGTGCGCTGACCTACTACTTCAATTCCTATCAGCAACTGCAACGGATCACTTTTCAGGGCACTACTGGGGACGGTCGGGAGTTGGTGCAGTTTTTGGCCGGCCGATATGGTTTTCAGCGTCGGCTGACCAATGATCCGAGTCTATTTGTGTATGAAGTGCCCCGGTTGGGGGGGCCGCCGCAGAGTGTGCTTCGGCTGAAGTTGGCGCCCACATTAAAAGCGGAACGCCCCCATCAGCGGTTCGACGTTTGGCTGGTGATCGAACGGCCCGAAGAACCTGCCAACCTCTTCTGGAAACCAGGACCCAAAAGGTAACAGTGGCCAGTTCCGCCGAAGGTTGCCCTCTGTAGGTCCCAGGAGAAGCAGGCCTCGAGTGCCTAGGGCTACAACATCCCTTCTCCCAATTCTCCTACTATATATTGTGGCCAAATCGTCATTTTGCCCCAAGATATAGTGGGCGTCTCTTGAAACTGCTGTGGGAGAACTAAGGAAGTGCCGGCACTGCGGCATGGCCAGGGGGGATGCTAATTTCCGGGCAAAGCGGCTTTTCCCAGTGCCGGAAATTTTTTCGGAATTTTTCGGACAGAGCGTTGACTTGGGAAAGGCGTGGATTAGACTAAGGAGAATGTAAGATGTCTGATGTCTGAAAGGTTCGACAGGAGCGGGCTGCGGCCTGGACCCGCTTGCCTGTCGGGTTGGTTGCCAGGCCCAAGACTTGCTACGATGGGAGGAGGTGTTATGAAAGGGCGAACCCGGCTGAGCATCCTGTGGTTAGGAGCATGTGTTCTGGTAGGGAGTAGCACGAGTACGGCTCTGGGCGGCTACATCGACTACGTGCAGTCCCTCAACCCGGCCGGATACTACCGCCTCAATGAAACCATTTGGGGGACGGTGTACGACTTCAGCGGCAACAACCGCAATGCCCAGCACACCGGCTCGCCGAGTCTAAACCAAACACCCGGCGCCCTGTGGCCTTTTGATTCCGACAGTGCTATCGGAGCCAATGGTTCAGTAGTGGACTTTAGCGGCGTGGCTGGGACGCTGTTTGCGTCGGGGGCCTCGCCATTTAGCATTTCGCTGTGGGTCAAGCCTGACGGTTTTGCTGATTGGGGGACGCCCCTAAGCTACGGCCCAGCCAGCCCCAATCAGAACGCCTTTCTCATCGCCGAGAATGGTACCAATGACGGGCAGTTAGCCATCGGAACTTACTATAACAATATCCTCTACTCTGTCGGAAAACTGATTGACCAGCAGTGGAACCATATTGGGATTACTTACGACGGGAACACACTGAAGCTGTTTCTCAACGGCCAGTTGGACAGCTCGCTGGCTTATACCTTGAATACGAGCACACCCACCGGCGGCACGTTGGGGGGGCTTTATACGGGCGGTCAGGCGTTTAAGGGTTTGATTGACGAGTTTGCCTATTTCCGTTATGCCTTGAGCGACGAGCAGATGAGGTTGTTAGCGACCCCTGTCCCCGAACCGGCCAGTTTCGTCTTAGCGGTTCTTGGCAGTTTGGCGATCCCTTGGATTTCCAGGGGGTTCAGGCAGAGGCAATCTCGTCGTCCATGATGAGAATCTGTGGCCTCCGTCGGCTCTAAGCAACGAGTTAGCTTCATCCGGCTAACCTGTTCCGGTAAATCAACCAAGTAAGAACGCCTGTACTAGATTAGATGCAACATTTCAGCCGAATGGAGTGGGCCTAGGTTTCTCTCCTCTCCCCTGGCGTCAAGCGGATTAGGGTGAGGGGAAAGACGGAAACAAGCCCCCCTTTTTCCCCCTCACCCGGCTAGCCTGACGGCTAGCCGGCCTCTCGACGGCCAGGGGAGAGGCGAATGTTCTTCATTCGGCTGAAGGGTTACGATTGGATTAAGAGAGTCTAACAAAACGAAGCTCCAAAGGATTCGACCTATTCTCCCTCTCTGGAGGGAATGAGTAGGAAAGGCCATTTTGGTAGAGCTTCTAGAAAGGAACGGGAGGAGTTTATGAACGTTTGTAGAGCATCTGTGGCGAAATGGGTTTGGGTGTGGGTGCTGGGGTATGGGGTGTGGGCGGTAGGTGGAGAGCGTGCGCGGGTGGACCTTTGTGGTCCGTGGGACTTCCGTCTGGATCCGCAGGACCAAGGGGTGGCCGAGCGGTGGTTTACGGCCGAGGCGGTTTATCCGGACAAGATCAAGGTGCCGGGCAATTGGCAGACGCAAGGGTTTGGCCCACAGCGAGGCCATTTACGGAACGATTACCAGGGTAGGGCATGGTATCGTCGGAGCGTGGAGATTCCGGCCGATTGGGCGGGCCGGCGGATCTGGCTTCATCTGGGCGGAACCTCCAATACGGCGGAAGTATATGTCAATGGGAAGAAGGTGGGCGTGGTGGAGGGGTTTGTTACGCCGTATGAGTTTGACATCAGTGAGTTTGTCCAGCCGGGCGCTGCTGCGGTGATCGCTTGCCGGGTGGATAGTACGGGAGTAGCACCGGTTGGTATGTTCAACTTTATTGGACGGTGGGGTGGGTTGTATCGGGGGGTGCACCTGGAGGCGCGTTCGGACCCTGCGATTGACGATCTGTTTGTGATTCCTGACCTGGCCCAGCAAACCGCCCGGGTGCGGGTGGTGCTGCGGCGCAGCAGGACGGACGCTGCTTGGCAAGGCGATCTGGCGGTTCGGGTATCGCCGTGTTCTGGCGGGGGGCCTGAGTTTCAAGCGAGCGGCCCGATCCGCTTCGCTCCAGGCCAGGCGGAAAGTGAGCCGGCCATCATTAACGTCAAGATCGATCCTATGCGGCCTTGGTCGCCGGAGGACCCGTTCCTGTACCGGGTGGAGGTGAAACTGTTGGCCGGCGGGCAATGCCTCGACGTGGTGAGCGATCGTTTCGGCATGAGGCAACTGACTGTGGGCAAAGGAGGGGTACTGCTGCTGAACGGTCGTCCCTATTTCATCCGTGGGCTAGGCGACGACTCGGTAGAGGTGCTTACCGGCACCCAGTATCCGGACAAGAGTATCTACGTGAATCGGCTCCGGATGGCCAAACGCTATGGATTCAACGGAATCCGCTTTCTTTCCAATACACCGATCAAAGAATACTTCGAGGCGGCCGATGAGGTGGGGATGCTGATTTTGTGCGAAGGCCAGGTCTATCACAAGCCGAAGGAGGCCATCCCGCTGCTGAAAAAGCAGGTAGAACGGATTGTCAAGGCCTATCGAAATCATCCGTCGTGGTACGCGTTCAGTGCAGCCAACGAGTTGTTTGAGTGCGAGGGCGACAAGCCGAAGCCGGATTGGATAGACTACGTGCGTTACGCCCATGCGAAGTTCAAGGAGTTGGACCCCACGCGGTTTTTTATTGGTTCGGAAGGGGCGGACGTATTTCCGACGGACATTATTACGAAGCGGGCAAAGATGGACCCGCCGCCTAGCCCAGATCAGCGGTTCGATGGGCTTATCGACGAGGTGGCCTACTTCAAGCGTGCGCTGAGCGAGGCGGAGGTGCAGAAACTGGCTGATCCTTCGACGCCCAACTATGCGGAGGCGGTCAAGGCGTTGGCCCCGGAGGCCTATTGGCGATTGGAAGAAAAGGGAGTGGGGCAGGCGGCCGACTCCAGCGGCCATGGCCACCACGGCGTGTACGAACCCACGATGGAGCCCGGCGATTTTTCGCAACCTGGCGCCCTGAAGCCAGCCAGCGCCAGTACGGCCATCCGCACCCGCCCGAAAAGCCGAGGCGTGGACCTCCCAGCAGCGGCGGCAAGCACGTTCGCTGCCGGCATCGCCCCCTTTAGCGTCTCGCTCTGGGTGCGTCCGGACTGTTTTGCCCCCGGCGATTACGGCACGCCGTTTTCCTTCGGAGCGCCTGTGCGAGGACGTGGCTTCTTGATCGCTGAGGATGGAGAGAAAGGCCTGGGACATATTCGCCTGGGAGGTTACTACAAGGAATTCCTGGTATCTGCCGGCGCCATGAGCGTGGGCCGATGGAACCACTTGGCCGTCGTTTACGATGGAACGGAGCTGAAACTGTATCTGAACGGGAAGCTCGATAGCAAAGCAAAAGTACAGATGGATATTGTTCCCCAGGCCGGGAGGATCGGCTCGTGCATTACGGCAGGGCCGGTGGACCCATCGTGGCAGGCTGAGTATGAAAAGTATGAAAAGTACGCCGGCCGGCCTTACCTCTGGCACGAGTTCCCCAACAGCTACGTAGGGCCGTTTCCGGACCTCTCGCTGGTGGAGAAATACACCGGCGTGTTCATCGATAACAACTGCATCAGCTATCATCGCCGGCAGATCGCCGAGTTGGGGCTTACCGACCGGTATCCCCAAATTCAGCGGCGATCCGTGGACCTATTCTACCTGTATCTTAAAGAGCAGTTCGAGAACGCCCGATGGCGGCCCACCTTGGACGGCTACCATTATTGGTGCTTTACGGATTATCCCGGCGATGTAGAGGGGGATATGCCCACCTTCGGCATATTCAACACCCTCTACGAGCCGGAAAAGTTCCCTGATCCGGCGCCCATTGTCCAGTTCAATCGGGAGACGGTGCTGCTGAATCGGGATGGCCCCTGGGAGCGTGTGTTAGCGGCGGGGCAACCGAAACAGACGACGCTAGCAATCTCCCACTACGGAGAGCAACCCATCCACAACGGACGGGTGGTCTGGACGGTGCAGGCGGGGCCACAGACCCTCGCCCAGGGTGTGCTGGCCCCCGTGGAGGTTAAGGTGGGAGAAGTCAAGCCGATCGGCGAGATTACCCTCGGCCCATTCCCACTGAGCCGGGCCGAACACTTCCGCTTGGTGGTCCATCTGGACTCAGAGGCGTGCCAGCAAACCAACCATTGGGATTACTGGGTTTTCCCAGCCAAGAACCCCGATCTTGGCCCGGTGCGGATCAAGAACCTCACCGGCTCAAAAACCCTGGACGCACGCTACGCCGTAGAACCGAACATTTCCTGGGAGCAGGCGGAGGTGGTGTTGGCCCGTCGGCTGACAAAGCAGATCGCCCACCAAGTTGCTTCCGGCAAATCGTTGATTCTTTTGCCGGATGGGCAGGCGTTGGCCCGGCCGCGTGGGATCGGCTTTTATGCAAATTGGATCCAAAGCGTGGGCACATGGATCGAACCCCATCCGGCCTTGGACGGGATGCCCCACGATGGTTTCTGTGCCTACCAATTCTACCGACTTTTCGGCAACGGACTGGCGGCGCTGAATACCACCGAGCGGGGATCGCCCGAACGCGAAAAGTTTGCCCCGATTATCTCCGGCATGCGTCAAGATTACGATCCGAAGGTCGGCAAAGAGTGGTTCCAGCCTACCAACCGCTGGAAGTTCTACCGGTATGGGATCCTCAGCGAGGGGCGGATCGGCCAGGGAAAGATCCTGGTCTGTTGCTTGCAGGTCCTGGAGGGTGTCGAAAACGGGCTGCCCGAGGCCGGGTACCTTCTGGACTGTTTGGTCCGGTACGCGGCCTCAGACCGTTTCACCCCGTCCATTCCGCCCCTCACCCTGGAGGAACTCCCCCAAGTCTTTCTGGTGGAGGAAGAGTCCAAATAGTTGGGAAGCCAGCCACGAGTGTAACATTTCAGCCGAATGGAGTTAGACCTAGGTTTCCTCACTGCCCACTGCGGGGAGAGGGTTAGGCAGAGGGAGGAAAGAAGGAAACAGGCAGCATGTTTAGCCCCCCTCACCCGGCTTCGCCTTCGGCTCCGCCGGCCTCTCCCACCAGGGGAGAGGCGGATGTGCTTCATTTGGCTGAAGTGTTACCGGAAAATTTTCCGCTGGCCAACCTGAAGGAGGTAAAAACATGAGGTTCATGAGGTTGTTCTACTGGGATCGAAAATTTCCCATTTCATGGGGAACCTCTCCATCCTCTCTGGAGATACGGCCCGCTGGGAAAAGGGATTGCTCTCTGGGGGAAAAAAGAAGGATATTTTACAATGGGCATAAGTATAGTTTCTTCCGCCAGCCCCTACATGGTTTCACGCTGGTGGAGCTTTTGGTGGTGATTGCGATTATCGGGATTTTGATTGCTTTGCTTTTACCGGCGGTGCAGGCGGCCCGGGAGGCGGCCCGACGCGCCCAGTGCGCCAATAACCTCAAACAGATTGGTCTGGCTATGCACAATTACCATAGCGCCCACCGGAGCTTTCCCCTAGGGTCGTACGGCGCTGGAGGAGTTTTCGGTTGGCCGGAATGGCCCTACTTCTTACATGCCCTCCTGCCGTTCATGGAACAGCAGCCGCTCTACGAAGGGTTCCAAGAGGCGCTGAAGACGAATTGCAAGCCGTGGTACTCGCAGGCTCCTTCGGTCTGGCCCAAGTCGGTCCTCAACACGTCAGTGCCGACGCTATTATGTCCCAGCGACGGTAGGGGCGGGCAGTGCAAGCCTTCGCCGCATGGATCGCCGGATATCCTTCTATTCGTAAGCAACTATTTGGGGATTTTTACCGGCCTGACCGACGGCGACACGTGGAATGAAGGTAGGGGCGTGAGCGTCCCTTTCACGCAAAGGTGCGTCTTTAGCCTCAACCGGGTGACAAGAATCGAGGACATTACGGACGGCAGCAGTAACACGGTTGGGGTGGCCGAGTATCTGACCGGCACCCCTGGGGACCATCGTGGTTACATTTACACCCATCGGGCAGGCGCCCAATTTCTTCATG
>JAKPGL010000113.1 GCA_029550925.1 Planctomycetota bacterium | reverse complement strand
CATTGCTAGTATTTTCAAATCGAGCCAAATCGACCAATTCGCTACATAATATAGGTCACATTCCATTCGCCGTCGCACCGAGCTTCGTCCCCGCCAGCCGTTCACCTGTGCCCAGCCGGTCATGCCCGCCTTCACCTGGTGCCGCTGTTGATAGCCCGGAAGTTGTTGACGCAATTGCTCCACAAACACGGTGCGTTCTGGCCTAGGTCCCACAAGGCTCATATCGCCGGCCAGCACGTTGAAAAGCTGGGGCAATTCATCCAGGCTCCATCGGCGCATGAATCGGCCGATCGGGGTGCAGCGATCGTCGTTCGGCCGGGCCCAGATCGGACCGGTTTCCGCCTCGGCGTCAACCCGCATACTGCGAAACTTCAGCATCGTAAACGGCCGGCCGCCTAAACCGATCCGGGTTTGCCGATAAAACACCGGTCCCGGACTGCTCAGCTTCACCAACGCCGCTAAAACTCCCATCAGAGGCGAAAGGATCACCAGCGCCGCCGTTCCCACCGCCAAATCCACGGCCCGTTTGACCGCCCGTCCCAAACCATAATGGGGGCTTTGCCGACATCCCATAAACACCGTCCCGTCGATTTCCAACATGCTCAGTTTCATGCCGGCCAGGGCAGGCACATCCGGGACCAATTGGATTTCCACCAATACGTCGGCCAGCAGACGGTAGATTTCCGGCAATTGGCCGTATCGTCGAAGAGGGAGGGATATGAATACATGATCAATATTATGCTCGGCTACGATCTGCGGCAAATCCGCCAGGGCGCCAAGAAGGGGACTTGGCGTAGGGGCGGCCTGATCCGGATCATCGACAAACCCCACCAGTTCCAAACCGGTCCAAGAGTTTTCCCGCAACGTTTGGCCCACTCGCCGGGCGGTTCGACCGGTGCCGATCACCACAGCCCGCCCATGATTCAGCCCCCGTTGCCGCAAAAACTTCAGTCCCGTCCAAAGCACCCGTCGGCCTATAACTAACCCCAACGTATCCAAAGCCCAAAACACACCCAGTGCAAGGCGGGATTCGTAGGCCTCCCGACGATAAAAGGTCAACGTAATCACCAGCAAAAACAACAACCCGGATGCCCGAACAATGGTCCCCAATTCCCTGGGAAGTTGCCGGAGCCGGTGGATCTCGTATAACCCACACACTCGATACGCCACCCCAGCCAGCAGCAAAACCCCCGCCAACAGTCGCAGAACTTCGGAAAATTCCGGCCTCCCGGCCGGCGAAGGCCAGAGGGTAAACCGCAGCCAATACGCTCCCACCCAGGCAGCCGTGGTAACGCTGAGATCACTGGCCAAAAACACCAACCCAAGTTGGTCTCCATACCGCCGATACATAACCCGTCCTTGGCAAATGCGACCTTCCTGGGAAAATAACACCCACTGCGAAACATCTATAAAAAACTATCAAGAGTCAAGAAAAAATAGGCAATTTAGGAAAAATAGGCAATACAAGAGGACCGGCAATAGCCCCCTTTTCCACTTCTCTAGTCGGTCGTCAGGATGGGAGATAAGACGATGGCGTGTGATCGGGGACTTTTTATTACCGGTACGGATACCGGCGTGGGCAAGACGTATGTGGCGGCGATGATAGCCCGCCAGTTGGCGGCGGAAGGCCGACGGGTTGGGGTTTATAAGCCGACGGCCAGCGGCTGCCGACCGGAAGGCGATCAGCTCATCTCGGACGATGCCCTAGAGCTTTGGCAGTCGGCGGGCCGACCGGGTTCGCTCGAGCAGGTCTGCCCGCAGCGATTTTTGGCCCCGTTGGCCCCGCCGGTGGCCGCCCAGGCGGAAGGCCGACAGGTTGATGCCTGTCTCCTGCGATCTGGGCTTACCTATTGGTTGGAACGCTCGGAGGTTGTGCTGGTGGAAGGCGTCGGCGGGTTGTTTTCACCGATAAGCGCAGAGGACCTCGTGGCCGATCTGGCTGCCGACTTCGGTTTCCCGCTGCTGGTGGTAAGCCGAAATGTGCTGGGCACAATCAATCACACGCTGCTTACCCTGGCCGCCGCCCGCTCTTATCGGCGTCCGCTTCGGGTGGCGGGCATTGTGCTGAATTGTCCCACCGTGCCGCCCGACGACCAGAGTCTGGCGACCAACCGGGAGCAGTTGGCCCGATGGTGCGATGCGCCCGTTTTGGCGGAAGTCGGCTGGCAGGCCCAGAAGTTTGACCGGCCGGTGGATTGGTTTACTTTGGCCGCTGAATGCCCAGCCCCACCGTGAAATCGCACCGTCCAGGTCTCCAAGCAACCTCCTAAAATGTTGGACTAACCGAGCCTCTATAATTGAACAATCCAAGCGCCGGGCGCATAGTGTTCCACCACCCAACGGGCCAGGTTCAGCCATCGCTGGCAGTGGTCCAGGATGACGCTGTCGGCCGAGGCGACAATGGCTGGGCTTTGCCAGAGGATCGGATCGGGATTGGCTGCCAGTTCGACCCGCCACGGCCAGTGGTGTTTTTGGGCCGTCTGTTCGATCCACTGCTTCAGCCGACCGCTGTTGGAGACCGGCCGGTCCAGATACCAGACGCACTCGTTGGGGCGGAACTGGGCCAGGGTTTGGCCGATCATCTCCAGGGCCGGTTCCGTCTCTGCCACTTTGCGAAACGTGCCGTGCATCGACGCCATGTCGCGGAACGTCCCATCCCGTGCATGAAGGATCACGCCGCCGGCCAAGGCCGCCTCTACGGTCGTCAGCACGTTGTAGCCGTCGATCCAGACAGATTGCCCGGCCAACAGGCCCGGCTGGCAGGTCCGCGTTTCTGCACCGCCGAGAGAACCGGCAGCGGGGGAAGAACCCAGCAGGGTGGTTTTGCTGGGGCGGACCTCGTGTTCCAGCCGACGCCGGAGTTGGGTTTCGGAACAGGCGCAGCGGGCCGCGGCCAATCGTTGTCGGGCCGTCAGATGATACCGGTCGCCCACCAATTTGAGCGAGGAGACCTCGGCATAGCCTCGGCTTGCCAGCCAACACAGGTCGGTGGTAGCTTCGCGGAGTCGGTCTAACTGGGCTGGGCTGAACAGTTCCGCATCTTCCGGGTGCGGCCCCCGATGAGCTCGTCGATCCGGCATAAGCAGAAATGGAAAAAATCCACCTTAGCTGCGTTCCCGCAGACAGTGCCA
>JAKPGL010000091.1 GCA_029550925.1 Planctomycetota bacterium | reverse complement strand
GCTGGCCAACGGGGCCTTCAACCAATCGCCCGATGGTTTCGGACTGCTGGAGCATACGATTCCCCGGTTGGGATATTTTACGGCCCGGCGGGAAGGCGCCGCTGCGTTCGAGGGCGACCTGCTGGTGATTATTTCGCCCAGTCGGTCGGTGCCGCATGGATACCGGGAGCAGTTGATCGACTATGTGGCCCAGGGCGGTAAACTGCTGGTGATCGACCATCCGGGCAACGGTGGTTCTACGGCCGGTAGCCTGCTGGAGCCGTTCGGCTTGCAGATTCGGCATGATCAACCCACGTCGGCGGGAGTGCTTGTGGCGGCGGGGCGTTCGACGGGCATTTCGGTGGACTCGGCCTGCCCTGTTTCTGGCGGAGAAGGCCTGGTGTATGTGGGGCAGGAGCCGGTGGCCGCCAGAATCCAATACGGCCAAGGATGGGTCTTGGCCATCGGCTTCGGCCAAATATGGACTGACCGTCAGATGCACTCCGAAGAGTGGCGGGCTAATTGGATGCCGGAACCGACCCGGGGGATGCTAGCCCGATATGGGTTTTTCTATAGTTTGTTCCGGGCGTTGGCCGAAGGGGGACCAATGAAACCGCCCGAATTGCCTACCGCAGCGCCGGGCGGTCCGGAAGCTCCCCAGGCGCCCGAAGCCCCGCTGGTTCCCGAATCGCCTCCTGTACCTGAGGTTCCGGGGATTTCAGAAAAGGGAGAAAAACCCACCGGGCAGAAAACCCCCAGAGCACCGAAGAGATTCCAACCGCCGAAAGCCCCTCCCGGCGGCAAAGGCCAACCCCAGGGGCCTGATACGCCGGAAGCTCCGCTCGAGCCGCCAAACCCCTCTCCGGCAGCTCCACCATCCGAAAAACTCGGTCCCAAGCCGCCTTCTCTGCCCGAGCCTCCCGAAAAACCAGCAGGTGGTTTACCCAAAGCGGCTGGCCGGTTAAGATTACCAGAAAATAGGCCAACGCCAAAATTTCCATCCCGATCCACTCCTACCAAAGAAATCCTGCCGTCCGACGTACCCGAAGCCCCCTGAGGCGCCGAAATCGCCGGAATAAGCAGAACCGGGCCGAAGCGGACAGGAATCTTTATCTAGGAACATTTGGCCGAACGAACCACATACCTTGTTTGTGGTGGGATAAGGCCGAGCGGTATAAGGCCGAATTGTCATTCCTAAATAAACGAAAGTCCAGTATCCTGCTGAATTGGCCTTCCTGCTCTAGCGGCCGACCAGGCGCCTTGGTGCTACCCACATGTTCCCCCCTCTGCCCTCCGCGGGAGAGGCTGGCCAAGCAATCGCTTGGCCGGGTGAGGGGACCTGGATCGGGCACTTTCGTGGGAAGGACACGTTGGGTCTGGATTCCCGCTTGCGCGGGAATGACAAGGAAAGTGTCTCGCTTGGGTTGATAAGTAAGGTGGCTCCCCTTGGCGGACAAGAAGGTCTCTCGCTTTGGCTGATGTAACTTTTTGGAAAGGCGAAACCATGAAAGCACGGCGTTTTGGTTTAGCGATAGGGGTGGCGGTTGCACTGCTAGCAGGGGATGGCCGGTGGCCTTGGGCGGTGATGGGGGAGGCGGGGCAGCCAAAGCGACCTATGTCGGTCAAGGAGAGCCTGATCGACGGGTTTGACTATGCGGATGCGGACTCGGCCCAGCGGGCTTGGCGGGCGGAAGGCCAAACCCCGGCGGTCCAGCCGTTCCAAGAGGCGGGTAAACGGGGTATCCAATTTGCCGTCCCGTTTGCCGAGCTGCCGAAATTGGTGCGGACCGTACACGATCGGCAGGCGCAGCTCGATTTGGCCGCAGCGGGCGGGTTTGCTCTGGAGTTGGCGGTTCAGCCGCCGGAGGTGGTGGGGCATCTGAGCCTTTATTTTCGGAGCGGGGCGGGCTGGTATGCGGCGGGCAAAGGGCTGCGCCAAACCGGCTGGCAAACCTTGTACTTTTCCAAGGCGGACTTCGGCGTCGAAGGCCAACCGGCCGGTTGGCACAAAATCGACGGTATCCGGATTTCGATTTGGCGTGGGACCGGCCAAAACGGCCTGTGTCGATTGGCCCGTCTTGCCGCCCTGCAACATCCGATCGCTCTGGTGATCCCGGCAGGTCGGGGCAAAAAACAACTCGACGAAATGGATACCGCCCGAGAAACTGCTAGCCGGGTGGCGGAAATGTTGGCCGATCTGGGCCTGGGCGCCGATGCCGTGGAAGATGCGGATTTGCCTCACGGTGCGTTAGGCGATCGGCAGGCGGCTGTCTTGGCCTATCTGCCCCGGATGGAAGAACCGGTCCTGGAGGCGTTGGAAGCCTATGTGCAAAAAGGCGGCAAACTGATTGTTTGCTACAGTTTGCCGCCAAGGCTGGCCAAACTGCTGGGGCTGAAAAATCCCAAATATGTGCGGGAGAGCCGACATGGCCAATTCGCTCAGGTTCGGCTTGAAGCGCCGGAGGTGGCGTGGTTGCCCCGATTGGTTCGGCAAACGTCCTGGAACATCACCACCGCGGAACCGGAAAGCTACGGCGCCCGGGTGATCGGCCGGTGGCTGGATGATTGGGACCAGCCGACCGGGCTGCCGGCCTTACTGCTGAGCGAGCGGGGGGCCTTTTTTAGCCACATCATCCTGCCGGACGACCCGGAAGGGAAAAAACAGATGTTGGCGGCCCTGCTGGGGTATCTTGTGCCGTCGCTTTGGCGCGAGATGGCCCAGGCAGCCATCGAGCGGATCGGCCAGGTCGGGCATCTGGCGGATCGGGCCAGTGTGGAAAAATTTTTAGCAGAATCCCAGAAGGCCCTTCCGGCCGAGGTCCAAAAAGAATTGGCCCAGCGGCTTGCCCGATTGGCCGAGGCGGATAAAAAGCTGGCCGCGGTACAGGCGGCCGGCAAAGGCCCGGAAATCATCGAAACGGCCCGGCAGGTCGGAGAAGCCCTGGTGCAGGCGTATCTGGTGGCCCAGCCCAGCCCCCAGCGCGAAGGCCGCGCCATCTGGAACCACTCCGGCGCCGGCGCCTATGAAGGCGATTGGGAGCGGACGGCCAAGGAACTGGCAGCGGCCGGGTTCAATATGGTCCTGCCGAATATGCTCTGGGCCGGGCTGGCCCATTATCCTAGCGAGCTTCTGCCCCAGAGCAAACTCTGCAAAGAACATGGCGATCAGGTGGCGCAGTGTGTGGCTGCCTGCCATCGCTACGGCCTGGAAGTCCACGTCTGGAAGGTGAACTGGAACCTGAGCACTGCGCCGAAAGATTTTCTGGAGAAGATGCAATCGGCCGGTCGAACCCAGGTGTCGGTGGATGGAAAACCGATCGACTGGCTCTGCCCCTCGCACCCGGAAAACTTCCAACTGGAACGGGACACCATGCTGGAGGTCCTGCGCAAATATCCGATCGACGGGCTGCACTTCGACTACATCCGGTATCCGCACGGCCAGGCCTGCTATTGCCAGGGATGCCGGGAGCGGTTTGAGAAGGAGCGGGGCGCTAAGGTAGCCCGGTGGCCGGAGGATTGCTACCAGGGGCCGCTCCGCCAGGAGTACCGGGCATGGCGATGCCGGCAGATTACCCGGCTGGTGGAGGCGGTCCGACAGGAGGCCAAGCGGATTCGGCCCGGGATGAAGATTTCGGCGGCGGTTTTTGGGGCGTATCCGGATTGTCGGGAGTCGATTGGCCAGGATTGGGTGGCCTGGGTCCAGGCGGGGCTGCTGGATTTTGTCTGCCCGATGGACTACACCCAGAGCGATTTAGAGTTTCAGAACCTGGTGCGTCGGCAACTGGAACTGGTGGGCGGTCGGATCCCGGTGTATCCGGGCATTGGGGCCTGGCGGCTTTCGGCGGATCGGACGGTTGGGCAGGTTTATTTGGCCCGGCAGCTTGGGGCCCAGGGGTTTACCATTTTTAATCTGGACAACGAGTCGATCCAGACCCATGTGCCGGCCATTGGCGCCGGGGCCGGCCGACAGAGAGCGACGCCTCTTCACCATACGGGCTCTTCTTCGCAATAAGCCGGAACCAGTCATCTCCGGAACGGACTGCGGATAGCGATCTCGGGCCGCATGACGTTTTTTCTTCGGGAGGGGCTGGCAGGGACGGGGGGAAGGAGATATACTAGTTTCTATCGCCCGGCTAAAAAGGGGATGTTGCTGTATGGCATCGTCAGCGGAGGCAGAATTCCAAACGGCGTGGGCAGACTGTCAGCGGGCGCTGCGGGAGTATCTGGTGCGGGCATTCCCCCGGTTGGCCTCCGAGGCGGATGACCTGCTGCAAGAGGTTTTTATGGAGGCGATTCAGAGATTTCGGGCCGAGGGAATGCCGGCGGTCGTCGATTGGCGGGGTTGGTGTCGGACGGCGGTTCGACATCGGGCGATCGATCGGCTTCGGCGGTGGGAGTTGCGGGCGTTTCGACAACTGAGCGGCCAGAAAACCTCCAGCCAGTCGGATAGTTTCGATTCCTCCAGACCCAGCGAGAGCTCCAGCAGCGAACCGGTGGATTCCTCGCCCGGACCAGCCACTCAAGCCGCCGAAAAACAGCGTCGAACCCGCCAGGGGCTGTTGTTGAGCGAAGTGCTCGTCGATTTTTGCCGATTCTGCGAGGCCAAGCCGACTCGGTTGAAGATGAAAGAGGCCTACGAACGGGTCTTGCACGGTCAAAGGCCGGAGCAAATTGCCGCCGCTATGGAATTGCCCCCGGCGGAAGTGCATCAACTGCTGTATCGCGCCCGGCAATGGATTTTAGAGCGGATTCGGCAGGCCGATGTGGATCGGTCGGTATTTGTGACTCTGTTTGCCGGCAAAGGAGAGAAGCCTCGATGAGCAGACAGACGGCGGGGGCGGATCGGAGGGGCTTTTCCCCCCTGCTGGAAACACGAAAAAGACACATTTTCGATTCTGTTCTGTGGGTGTTCCCAGGAGAAGCGTCTGATGACCGAACCGCCGCCGATGAATAGTTTTGGGGACGTGGTTCGGTGGGTCGTGGAGGAATTGGGGGCGTTTTGTCCGAGTGCGGAGCGGCTGGCGGCGTATTGGCGCAAGCCGTTCGACCCCCAATACCGGGACATTCGGTATCATGTCGAAGAGGCCCAGTGTCCCATCTGCTTGGCCGACCGCCCGGAAAAGCCGAAGGAACCTTGACCTTCCCGCTGGCCTTGGCAACCGTCTGCCGGGCAAAGTATCGACAGGTTTTCCACCTGTCCGGTCTCTGCTGGTCCCACGGTTTTCGTATCTTTTGGCCGACTGTAGGGCTCGACGGCGATTGCAGTTGCGGCGTGTTGCTCCTCTGGATTCGGCGAGCCTGACTGGCGGCTTGGAAAAAGGCGCCGGTAGAATCGACTCTTGCCGCCCCTGAAGGGGTGGAACGTCCGGAGCGTTTCGGATGTGGTTCTGATTCCCGGTAATTGTCATCAAGGAGCATCGGACAGATGGAACAATGGATGGAAGAGGAAATCATCGTTCGCCAAGAGGATGGCATGTTGACTCCCGCTTTGGAGGAGGCCAGTCAGCCGTTTGTCGGTCGTTGGCATCGGTTGGTGAGCCAGACCAACTGGGAAAAGGGACGCATCATTTTCCAATGGCGCCGTGCGCTTCAAGAGACCGGCGCGCCGGCCAGTGCGTATTCGGACGAAGCGTGGAGTCGGCTTGTGGGCGGCGTCAGTCCCCAACATGTGGGTCGGCTCCGCCGGGTGTATGAGCGGTTCGGCCAAGCAGTCGAGCAATACCCGGGGCTATACTGGAGCCATTTTATGGCCGCCCTGGATTGGCCGGACGCCGAAATGTGGCTTGAAGGGGCGGTGCAGAATCGTTGGTCGGTGGCCCGGATGCAATCGCAACGGTCCCAGACGCTTGGGGTAGCAGGTTCCCCACGCACTGCTTCGGCGGAAATCGAGCTCGACGAAGACGCGGATAGCTCCTCGGAAGCCGCACCAACGGCGATCGTACCGGAAATGGAAGAAGTCCGTACGCCCGGTGAGGGGTCGGCAAAAGGCGAAGGATCGAGAAAATCGGAATTGTCGGAAGAGGGGGCGCCTTTTGATGAGTGGGAAGGGGAAGACGAGGAATCCCCGGGGGAGGCGGAACCGGTTGCAGCCGCCGCATCGGCCCCGGCGGCTTTCGCCGAGCTGCCGCCCATGCCCGACGACGTGGCCGAGGCGTTCGAGGCGTTCAAGCTGGCCATCGTTCGGCATAAACTGACCGGTTGGAAAGAAATCTCCTGCCGACAGATTGTCAAAGTTCTCGACGCCTTGAAACGCTTTGCCCTGGCTTCGGACGGTGCGCCGCCAATAGAGCCATAAAAGGTTGGCGGACGTTCTGGACTGCCGCTTGCACGGGAATCAATACACACCGTTGGGGGGAAGAGTAAAAAGGCCGGCGGGAAGGGCAAAAATACGCCGACCAAAGAGTTTCCTTTTTCACGCGGCGGAAGTGTTACGGTTTTTCTTTTGGCGTCTTTTGGCCGACATAGGGACAAGCGGCGTCCCAGCGGTCGGTTTCGCCCTGGGCGCGGGGGTCGCCGGTTTGCTGCATCCATTGCTCTAACCGGCTACGGAGTTTCGCCTGGATGTCGGCATATTCTGGTTTGCCGGCCACATTGTGGAGTTGGTCGGGATCGGTGCGCAGATCGTAGAGTTCTTCCGCCGGACGTTTGGCAAAGGCCCGTTGATAAAACGGCGCCATGGCCGGTTCGGCCTGCCGTTGGAGGATTTCCGTTTTAGTGGGCGAACCGTCCACATCGCCGTAAAAACCGACCACATTGGGAAAATCGGGATCGCCGGCCGGCCAAAGCTCCGGGCGAAAGTTTCGGAGGTACAGAAACTCGGCGGTGCGGATCGCCCGGATGGGATAGCTTTTGCCTTCGGGCCGGACCCAGGCATGGCGCTCCCGTTCCAGAAACACATGATCTCTGGTCGGATCGACCTGGCCCGATTTGTCCGAACAGAGGATCGTAAGCAGACTTCGACCGGTCATTTCCGGCAGAGGTTTTAGCCCGGCTGCTTCCAAGAAAGTAGGGGCCAGATCGGCCAGACTGACGAAATCATCCACCCTTCGGCCCCCAGGTACTTTGCCCTTCCACGCCACTACCAGAGGCGCCCGGCAGCCAGCATCATACAGGTTGGCTTTGCCGCGGGGAAACGGCGGGCCGTTGTCGCCGGTAATCACGACGAGGGTGTTTTCCAGCAGGCCACGGTTTTCCAAAAGAGCGATGATTTGCCCCACATCCCGGTCAAACCGCTGGACTTCAAAATAGTAATCGCACAGGTCGCTTCGCACGGTCGGCGTATCGGGCAACCAACCGGGCGTCCGCACTTTGGCCGGGTCCATGCCCGAAGCTGCGCCAGAACCCAGTTCATACGGTCGATGGGGGTCGGTACTGCCGAACCAAAAACAGAATGGTTTACCGGCCGGGAGCTTATCGAGGAATTGTTGGAAGTTTTTATATCTTGGGCCGGCGGGGTTTTCGGTTCGGCCTGTGCCTTCGAGGGTGCCGGGCGCCCAGCCTTTTCCCTGGAAGCCGACCTCATAGCCCGCCTCTCGCAGAAGATCGGGATAGCAGCGGAACTTGGCCGGCAGCCGACTCCAAAGATTGGCCCCCTCCTCCAGCCGATGGATTGCCTGGCCGGTCAAAATGCCGCCGCGCGACGCCGTGCAGGTGGGCGCGGTAACAAAGGCATGGGTAAAAAGCACTCCTTCCCGGGCCAACCGATCGAAGGTGGGCGTCTGCACCACCGGATCGCCATACGCTCCGGCGTGGGGCCAGCCCCAATCGTCGGCAATACAGAGCAAGATATTCGGCCGAGCGGGCTGCTGGGGGCTTTGGGCCTTTACGGATTCCTCGGCCGAGAGGGTTTGCATCTTTTGCGGGGTCTGCCTTTCAGGGGGTACGCAGGCCGAGACTTCCGCGGAAAAGGCCCATTGGTTTGCTGCGACAAACCATCCCCCGGCTAACCCCAGCAGGATCAGCCCTATCCGTGCCGTGCGATAGTTTCGGCCGCGATCAGCGTCTCGGCTAGAGACGTCCAGACGGGACCTGTCGGTACAATGCTTCCATCCCATCGTTTAAGCTCCTTCCAGGAGGAAAAATTGGGAGGAAACGCTCAGACGCTGGAACCCGAAGCCCGGTAAGAGCAAAGCCAGCATCAGGGACAATCCTATTGTCGCTTTCTTCGGATCAGCAGTCCAGCCCCCAGAGGGACGTGTGCTCCCCGGGGGTGGTTTTCTAACCAGGGGGTTCTCCCGAAAGAAGAAAATAGAAATTAAAATAGAAAAGACGTGGGAGAACATGGGAACCGGAACTGGAAGCCGGGTAGGTGGGCCGATGGCTGAGCAGTTTGATCCCTATTTGCATTGGTTGGGCATACGCGACCCCCAGCGACCGCCGAATTACTATCGGCTGCTGGGGATCGAGCTGTTTGAGTCCGATCCGGAAGTAATCAGCAATGCGGCGGATCGGCAGATGGCCCATGTGCGCACCTTTCAGACGGGCAAGCACTCGGCGCTATCGCAAAAGATTCTCAACGAATTGGCGGCGGCGAAGATATGTCTGTTGAATGCGGAGAAGAAGGCCCAGTATGACGCCCAATTGCTCGCCCAACAGGCTGCCCAACAGTATATGCCGCCGCTGACGACCGTTGCCGGTCCCGGACAACCGCCGCCTGGGGGACTCTGGCCATTAAATCCCCCTTCTTTCCCCCCCACGCCGCCGGAAAGCGCTCCCACAGAACCGGAACACGCCGAAGCCGTCCCGGTGTCCTCTTGGTTTTCTTTGCTGGCCACCGTGCTGGTGGCGACGATTTTGGTGCTGGTGGGATTGATCGTGGCGGTGATGGTGAAACGTTCGGGCGAGCAGGCCGGCGGTCCTTCGCCCGTACCTTCGGAAGAAGAAAGCACTCCTGCCCCGCCTTCTATTGGGCCGGAACAACCGCCGGAATCTCCTCCCAAGCAGAAACCTACGTCGCCGGAAGAAAAGCCAAAAGAAAAACCTAAACCGCCGGAACCTCCTCCGTTGCCGCCGGCGGGGAAGAGCCTCCGGGCGGTTCGCCAGGCGCTGGCGCAACGGGACACGACCTTAGCCCGGAAACATCTTGACTTTGCCCAACGGATGGCGCCGATGGGTTCGCCTGAAGCCGCCGAAGCGAGCCGGTTGAACATCGTCTGTATGGCCCTGGAGGAGTTTTGGAAAGCGGCGGCCGACGCCTTGGCCGGACTCCAAGCGGGCGAAAAACTTCTGCTTGGCCCCTCCAAGCAAGAAGTGCTCGTCACCGCGATTTCCGGGGATAAACAGAAACTAGAAATAAGCCTCGACGGCCAAAAGCAATGGGTTACGCTCAAAGACATGCCTATCGAGTTGGCCCTGGCTTTGGCCCGACGGAAACTCCCCGACAATCCTTCTTCTCTGTTGGCTCAAATAGCGGCGCTGCTTTGGGACCCTCAGGCCGATTTGGCCGAAGCAGAGCGGCTCCTCCAAGAGGCGATTTCAAAAAATGTTTTCCAAGCCGAGGAGTTTGTCGAGGAATTGAAACTGGCTCAGGCGACTCGGCCGAAAGGCCCGACGCCGCCTGAGATGATCCCCGGTTCCAAGCCTCCCCCAGAAAAACCTCCGGCGCCTACGCCGCCGGAACAGCCGCCGAAACCGGAACCGAAACCCGAACAGCCGCCGCCCAAGCCGTCCCGGCATCCGGTCCCCGATTCGGAAACCCAGCAGAAAATCCTGGCCGAGATTCGACAGATATTCGACCGGGAGTACAAGGCCGCTCAGAAACCGGAAGAAAAGGCCAAATTGGCCGACACCTTGTATCGCCAAGGGACCGAAACCCGGGATAATCCGCCGGCGCAATACATGCTGTTTATGGAGGCGAGGAACCTGGCGTTGGAGTCAGGCCATAAGGACGTGTTGGATCGAAGCCTTCGGAGAATCGCCCAGAATTTCGATGTGGATTTGACGGAGTTGAGTGCGGCGTTTTTTGAGGAGGCGGCCAAACGAGGTCGGCTTGCCCCCGCGAACAAAGCGGCAGCCCAGGTCGCCTTGGAGCTGGCTCAAGAGGCCTTTGCCAAAGATAAACTCGCCGAGGCGGTCCGGTTGGCTCAAGCCGCCGGAGAAATGGCCCGCAAAGCGAGCGATTCCTTGACAGTTAAAAAAGCGACCGCAATCCGCCGACGCTTCGAGGACTTCCTGCCCCGCTATGAAGCCTTCCGCAAAGCTGAGCAAACTCTTCAAACAAACCCTGACGCTCCGGAGGCCAATTTGGCCTATGGCTCCTATCTCTGTTTTGCAAAACAGGAATGGGCGGCCGGGCTTCGGCATCTGGCCAAAGGGAATCATCCGGGTTTGAAAACCTTGGCCGAATTGGAATTGGCCTCGCCCAAAGAACCTCCCAAAATGGTCGAACTGGGCGACAAATGGTGGGAAGCCGCCGACTCGGTCGCCTCGGAAACCCTTAAAGACGCTTATCGGGCTCGGGCCGGGTATTGGTATCGGCGGGTGCAGTCCCACGTCTCCGGTCTGACCAAGACGCGCGTGGATCGCCGACTGCAAGAACTTGCCCAGTAAGCCCTGTTGGGCAGAGAATCGTTCGGCGGCCCCCTTGGGATGGAGCAACCGTCTGTTAGACGGTAGGTTTGCTGTCTCTGGCGGTTTCAAGTCGCTCGGACAGACAAGGTTGCCCTAGAGTATCTCGACAGGATTTTACCCGACCCATCGGACAGTGGCCCGGCTTAAGGACGGCTAGAGGAGAGACGAAAAATGGGGACAGGCGTTCCAGCGGCAATGGCGGCATAGAACCCTATGCCGGCGGGAAGAGCCCCCTTCTTCGTTTGGCGGAAATGTGGTGCGGAGGCGACCATGATCCTGCTGATCGACAATTACGATAGTTTTGTTTACAATTTGGCCCGCTATTTTGAGCGGCTGGGCCATCGGACCGAGGTGGTTCGCAATACGGAGATCGACTCGGCGGGTGTGCGGGCAAGGCGGCCGGTGGCCTTGGTCTTCTCTCCGGGGCCGTGTACTCCGCAGCAGGCAGGATGTTCGTTAACCCTGGTGCGAGAATTTTGGCGGGAGTTGCCCATGCTGGGCGTGTGCCTGGGGCATCAGATTTTGGCCGAGGCCTTCGGCGCCCGGATCGTGCGGTCGCCGTCGCCCGTTCATGGTCGCAGTACGGCGATTTATCATACGGGGCGGGGGGTGTTTGCCCAGTTGCCAAGTCCCCTTCAGGCCGCCCGCTATCATTCCCTGATCATCGAAAAAACCTCTTTGCCAGAGTGCTTCCACATCGCCGCCTGGACCTCCGAGGGGCTGATCATGGCGATCGAGCACCGGGAACGGCCGCTGGTGGGCCTCCAGTTCCATCCGGAGTCGATTCTGACCGAGCGCGGCTATGAGATATTGGCCAATTGGCTTCGACTGGCGGGCCTTGCCGTGGGAGGGCCGTTGCCCACCGTCGCCCAGGAGCTCGCTTTGTCTGAATGAGCGGACGAGGAAAGGTCGGGAGTCTGTCGGTGGACTGACCGCAGCGATAGGAAGGCAACACCTATGCCAACAAGGAACGGCTCTTTGGGCGAGGAGAGTTGGTTTACGGAGGGCAGCCGAGCCAGTCGGCCAATTGGCCCAGGCAGGTGATCACAGCGTCTGGCCGGAAACCGTCGAGGCGGGGGTCTTCGGTGCGGAGGCGGAGGCTTCGCTGATCGCCGGCAAAAAGAACGGTGCGGAAACCCTGTTGGTGGGCGGGCCAGATGTCATGGAGCATGTCGTTGCCCACATGAATAGTTTGCTCCGGAGCGATCCGGCGATTTGCCAACGCCTGCCGGGCTAGCTGAAACAATTTTTGGCCCGGTTTTGCCTCCCCATAGACGTAAGAATAAAAGATGATCTCCGGATCCAACCCTAGTTCCGGAGCGGAGCGGTCGAAAAGGGCGTGGAAGACCCAAGGTGTATAAAATTGCGCATTACTTACGGCGCCCAATAGATAGCCTCCCCGGCGGAGGCGATGGAGCGTTTGTTCGGCGTCCGGCATGGGCCAAAGGGGATTGGCCCGTGCTTCGCATTCCACGACCAACCGATCCAAATCCACTCCCTCAAGTTCCGCCTCGCGAATCGCCCCGGAACGAGCCCATTCTTGCAAGGCGCGTCGCCACGCCTCGGGTAGGGAGATTTCCGGATGATCGACGCCTTCCGCCCGTCGCTGAGCGTGCATGGAGTCGATCACCCGAAACAGCAGGTCGGCTTCGTCTTCGCTCCATCGGGAAGGTCGCAGTCCCACCGCTTCGATGGCCTGCTGGATCGCCTCCCGATGCGTCGGCGTGCGAAGCTGCTCCAGTTGTCCGCTGGAACTGATCCACAGCGTGCCATACAGATCGAAAAGCACCGCCCGAATCTGGCCAATCCAGGCTGGCCTTTGGTTCCATAAAGGGCCGAAACGATGAAGCATCTCCGCCGGAGGCGGAATCGGCTCCAAGCGGCGAAAATGCCGACGAAAGATTTCAACGATCCACTGCATCTTTCTGGCGGAGAAGTCGGAGTTCCGAAAGAGGGATCAGGGCGCGTCCGGGGTCCAAAGTTTTTTGGGGCTGGCTGGTTTTTCTTCCCCGCCGGGCGTCCATAATCCTGAATCGCTTTCTCCGGCGGGGCCGTCAGGCCCGGCCTGGGCGGCCTGTGGCGGAGAGAGAAAGCCAAACGGCTCTAAAATTTCTATCAGACTCTCCAACACGCCAGGTTCGTATTGATGCTGTTGGATGATATGGCGGAGCAATCCATCCAGTTCCTGCGGTTCGCGTCGTTCGAGATGATATGTGATTTCCAACAGGTCCCACGGGGCGCAGGAACGGTTCATTTCCAAGGCCCGTTGACGGCCTTGTTGGATCAACCCGCCCGCCTGATCCGACGGAATTGCCGAAACCGCCGCAGAATAACAGGCCGACAACCACATGGGATTTTTCGCTAAATTGGGCCGCCCCAGGAATGCCTCTGCGAGAGGGACGATGGCGGGCATCCACCGGAAGTAGCTGGCATAGAGATAGCCCTCGGAAATGTCTTCGTCCGAAGCCTTACTCAGGTCCATCTCCGCCCAACGATACAGAGGGACGCTCCGGAGAGGGGTCGTTTGCAAATCGACGGATTCGGGCGTCGGCAACCCCAACTGGCGTCGAAGCCACTGCCGCTCCAGGGGATAGTGAATTCGGACGGCGAGATGCTCTACCCACAACAAGACTGCTTCCAGAGCGGTATTGCACTGAGGGTCTTGAGCGGCTTGGCGTGGGGATCGGCCCTGGAAAATCCCCAACGGTTGATCCAACCACCGCTGGGCGAATCGGTTCTGTCGGATTTCTTTTTCCTGCTCGGGGGTCGGCTTTGGCCCCGCGGCGTTGGAAGAAAAGGCGCCCCAGCCAAAGGAAACCTGGGTAGCCGAAACCTCGCCCAGGGGTTCTACCAGAGGATCAGGCCGAAGCCCTTGACCCACAAACTGGTTCAAAAGGCTTTCCACCTGGGGACGATTCCTTTCATGGACTCCATAGACTTCCAAACGGGCCTGGCGATCGGTTTGCCGACCAAATAAGGCGGCGTACGACATCACACTGGGCAGCGACTGTTCTGTGCACTGTTCGTCCTGCTCTGGGACGGGGCGCTCTAATAAAAGATACCAGGACCTGGGCGGAACATCGCCCTCTTCCTGACGCCACAAGAAAGGAACCTCTCCCGAATACGGAACGATCTGTTTGGAAAGGGAGAGGGCGGCTTGAAGATCGCTTTCGTCTTCCGGAGTATAAGTAATCTTATAGCTAACGATCATATCTCCCAACGGGTCCGCCGAAAGGGCCAACGCCGCCGCTTCCGCTAAAACGGCCTCCTCTTTCGACGCCGTTAGCGCAGCGTAACGCCGCAGCGCATCGATCGCTCCGGATGTGTCCAGTATCCAACTCCGCTGGACCGCCAGATGCCACCACAGACCAGGCAGTTCTGGATACGTCTCGGTAAGCTGCTGTAATTGTTCGGCCGCCTGCAACCAATGGCCTTTGTTGACCTTCTGACGCACTTGGCGAAAAGGCTCTTCGGCGGGCGTATTTTCCAGCAACGACGGTCTCCAGGTGAACGATTCCCGAAGCACTAGAGGAACGGTCGGGTTGGCGTCCAGAAGCTCGGCCTCTTCTCGGAAATCCTCTTGCCAAGCGCCGGACAGGATCATTCCAAACTGGACGAGGGCCCGGCTTGGGACAAAATGGCCTTCAGCCATCAATCGGCTGGCGACCATGTAAATGACTCGCGGCGTGCAGATCGGATAGACGCCCTGACATTGGGCCAGACCGCGCAGAAGCCACTGGTAGGCCTCTTTGCTGCTCTGATTTGCCGCGGTCGTATAGGCCTTTTCCAGCAGCGCCGTCGGATTGTCCGGATGCTTTTGGAGGAACTGTTCGACGGTTTGTTCCGCTTCGGGGAACTTTTTCAGGCGGAGAAGCGTTTCAATTTTGATGGCCAACAGACACGCTCGATCCGGTCGGCTCCGCTCCAACTGTTCGATCAGTTCCAGACAGGCGCGATGTTGATCCCCCTCCACCAGACGGATAATTTTTTCCCACTCATCCACCAGGTCAGGGCAACAGAATTTGATCTTTTTGCCGGTCCCGGCGGGACATTCCCAATTGCTCGCTTGGGCCATAAAAATCGCCTTTCCTCAGGAAAAAAACAGGCAACAGGTCAGCCAAGGGGACGGATCGCCTCTGCCGCCGTGGGAGAGTCCGGCCTGACCTTGGGCCAAGCCGCACGAGGGAAACCCGTGCTGCGAATGATCGCAGCGCCAGACTTCTCCATTTGGCTGAAGTGTTACGGAAAATAAAAGACTCTCCCTACGCTTGAGCGATAGGGGGAGAGTCCATCCGACCAGGAACCTCTGTGGACGCCCGCTCAGGAGACTTTTCCCCAGGCCTGGATCGCCGCTAAAAATCCTTTCTATCCGCTGGAAGAAGGCCCCTGGGAGCTTTCGGCGCCTTCCTCTTTGTTCAAACACCGACGCAAAAATCGAGCGCGTTCAATGTCCCGATCGGTGCTGTCCAACTCTGCGCCGGCGATCTTCTGCAAATGGGCCGGTTGCGTCTGCAAAAACAACTCGTTCACCTTCGGAATCCCAATCTCATGAATCAACCCTAGATGCACCCCCATCCGGACGCTGGAAAGCAGGTGCATGGTTTCTTCGGAGCTGATGGTCTGGGCCGTCCGGAGGATGCCAAAGGCGCGACTGATCCGATCGTGCAGATTCTGAGGATTTTCCCGGACCAGCAACTCGCGAGCTTTCCGTTCGTAGTCGATGATCACCGGAATAATGTCCCCTAGTCTCTTCATGATTTCTTGTTCGCTTAGGCCCAGGGTCGCTTGGTTGCTGATCTGATAAAAATCCCCCGTCGCCTGCGAGCCTTCTCCGTGAAGCCCCCGAACCGCCAAATCCAACTTCTGTAAACTCCGGAAAATCTTTTCGATCTGCCGCGTCAGCACCAAGGCCGGCAGGTGCAGCATCACACTGACCCGAATCCCGGTGCCTACGTTGGTCGGGCAAGCCGTCAAAAAGCCCAACTTCTCGTCGAACGCATAGACCACCTTCTGCTCGATCCAGTCATCCCACTGGTTGCCCCGCTGCCAGACCTCTTCCAAGTTCAGCCCGCTGGCCATCGCCGTCATCCGCAGATGGTCTTCTTCATTGATCATCAGGCTGAATCGTTCGGCCCGGTCGATGACCACACTGCGGGGGCCTTTGCCCTCGGCCAATTCTCGGCTGATCAATTGGCGTTCGACCAGCAGTTGGCGGTCCAACAAATCCAGTTGTTCCAAATCGATATAGATGCACTGCGAGGCGTCCGGACTGGCAAGGATCGCTTCCTTGAGCGTCTCCTGAATCCGCTGCCGGTCGGCCTCGGTTGCCCGGCTCATGAAGGGATACGAAGCCAAATTCCGGGCCAATCGAATTCGGCTGCTGATGACAATATCCGATTCTGGTCCGGAACCCTTCAGCCATTCGCCTCGGCTGCGGGTCATCTGTTCCAGTTCCCGCACCAGGTCCATAACCGCCTCGTTGCTAGGTGGATTCTTCGATTTCACGGATTTTGTCCCGTAAACGAGAGGCTAACTCATAATGCTCTTCCTGGATCGCCTCTTGCAACTGTCGCCGATACCGGATCAATTCGGTGTGCCGTCGGCTCAGTTCGGCCGGATGGGTGGGACGTTTGCCCGTATGTTGGAGTTCTCCATGGATGTTCAACAACAACGGATGGAGTTCCTTTTCAAAAAATACGTAGTCATACGGACAGCCCAACCGCCCTTGGTGACGAAAGTCATAAAAGGTGATCCCACAATAGGGGCAGACTTGCTGATCCAGTTCGGCCAATTCGTCGGCTGTTTGGCCCAAGGCCAGTTGTTTGGCCATTTGCTGGGCCAACAGAGCGGCCATGCTACCGGCCGAGGCCGGTTCATTGCCCGCCTGCGTCAAATACTCCCGGGCGTGGTCTTCGCAAAGATGCAGTTCCACCGGTTTGCCGCCCGTCAGCTCCGTAATATGAAAGGTCGCTGGTTTTTCACAACGTTGGCATTTCATCGAACCGCCACACTCCCACACCACCTGCCCCGACCGTTTTCCTGCCTATTTCGGAAGGATTCCCTTTTGCGATTCTAACAGGAGCGCCTTGAGTGTCAAGCAGAGCGTCCCCAGGAGCATCCAAAACCTTGGACGGCGTAACCTTTTGATTTTCTTAGGGTTACAAAAAAACACCCCGACGCCGCCTTCCCGAAAATCTCCTCAGAATTCCCTCAGCCGCCGGCGGGACGAGGAAAATCCCTTCTAGCAATCGGCCTCCGGTTTGCCCCCCCGCAGATCGGGATAAGCATAGCATATTAGGGGCGGCAATTTCTACGACCACCCCATAGGCATCGTACCATCGATCGGGCAGGTTCTAGTTATCTCTTACCCATCGGAGTAGGGAATTGGATGCACCCAGTAGAAATAGGTCCTGTTGCCCCCCAATAAGAGGCAGATCGTGTTCCAAGAGAACGCCGGTGTGCTTGCTGGAGGCATTATCGACTGATAGACTGGGGGGTTGGGTAGCCTTTTTCGGTGATTGTTGCTACCCTCTAGGGGGATAAAATACCCCAATTCCTCTGAGAACCCAAAACAGCGATCCTTTTTACCCCAGATTACGAGTGTTCCCCCCAGGATGACGGGGATGAATATACTTTAGCGGAGTGTCCGCCGTGGCCAAAAAATACTACCCAGACTTCGAGACCTTTCAGACCTTGGCCCAGCAGGCCGACTTAGTTCCGGTCTATCGTCGGTTGGTGAGTGATTCGCTGACACCGGTGTCGGCCTTTCACAAGCTGGATGCAGGTCGGTGTGCGTGCTTGTTTGAAAGTGTGATCGGCGGCGAAAAGGTGGGCCGGTACAACTTCCTGGCTACCCATCCGTTTATGGAGATCGAGGCCTACGGCAATCGGGTAACCGTGCATCAGCACACGGGGGTATCGGCTTCGGGGCAGCCGATCCTGGTAAGCCGCCAATTGGAGTGCGACGACCCGTTGGAAGAGCTTCGTCGTCGGGTGGAAGGTTTTCGGGAGGCCCGTGTGCCGGGCTTGCCGCCGTTTTGCAGCGGGGCGGTCGGCTATGCCGGGTACGATGCGGTCCGATGGTTTGAACGCCTGCCTAATCCGCCGCCGGACGATCGTCATGTGCCGGACCTGGCCTTTGCGTTTTATGACCAGATGGTTGTCTTCGATAATGTAACCAAGACGATTACGGTGGTGGTGATGGCCCGGCTGGACCAATTGGCCGAGCGTTCCGAGTCCGCCCTTTGTTATGCCTATCAGGAGGCCCAGCGTCGGGTGGACGAGTTGGTGGAGGCGTTGGCCAACCGGCCCTGTCCGCTGCAGCCGGTCGATATTGAAGTCGAAGGGGAGACGCAATTGTCCTATACGTCCAATTTTACCCAGGAGGCGTTTGAGGCGGCGGTACGGCGGTGTGTGGAGTACATTCGGGCGGGCGACATTTTTCAGGTGGTGTTGAGCCAGCGATTGGCCACCCGAATCCGCGCCCATCCGTTTGAAATCTACCGGGCGCTCCGGGTCGTCAATCCCAGCCCGTTTATGTTCTATCTCCGCACCCCTAGCGTTACCCTGGTAGGCAGTTCGCCGGAGGTGATGGTGCGGGTGTGGGACCGGCAGGTAACAGTCCGCCCCTTAGCAGGCACCCGTCCCCGCGGCGCCACGGACGAAGAAGATCGCCGTTTGGCCGAGGAACTTTTGGCCGATCCGAAAGAATACGCCGAACATGTCATGCTGGTCGATCTGGGCCGAAACGATATTGGCCGGGTCTGCCAATATCGGACGGTTCAGCTTACGGATGTGATGACCATTGAGCGATATAGCCATGTGATGCACCTGACTTCGAATGTAACCGGCGTGTTGGCCCCCGGCAAAACGGCGTTTGACGCCTTGCGATCCTGTCTGCCGGCCGGTACAGTGAGCGGGGCGCCGAAAGTGCGGGCCATGGAGATCATCGACGAGTTGGAGCCGCACCGACGCGGTCCTTACGCCGGCGCGGTGGGCTATGTGGATTTCAACGGCAATATGGACACTTGTATCGCATTGCGCACCATCGTCATCCAAGACGACATGGCCTACGTGCAGGCAGGGGCCGGCATCGTGGCCGACAGCCTGCCCACCCGCGAATGGCAGGAAACGCTCAACAAGGCCCGCGGCCTGCTCAAAGCGATCGAAATCGCCGAGTCCCAAGCCCCGCGCCCCGTCGCCCCTGAAACGGGCCGAAAGATAATCCTTGACTAACACGGATTCTTCGATGTTCCCAAAGAGTCTCGAAGAGAGATTTTTTTGATACCTGTGATTGGTAAAATCATCCTGAGGAGTTGCCGATGCGGATTGACGCGATCGAGATTTTTCATGCGGCATTGCCGCTGGCCCGGCCGATAACGACCCACTTGGGAACTTGGAACGAGCTTCAGACGGTCTTGGTAGCTCTGGAGAGCCAGGGCGCGGTGGGGTGGGGGGAGGCCAGCCCCGGCAATGCTCCCTTGTTGGGGCCGGAGTGGGCCGCCGGCGTGTATCGGTGCCTGTCCGATTGGATCGCACCAGCCCTGGTGGGGCAGACGTTGGACGCCGGCGACGATCTCCAGCAACGGTTGGTCCGTCTGCGCGGCAACCGATACGCCAAGGCCGCCGTGGATTGCGCCTGGTGGGACTTGGCTGCTCGGCTTCAAGGGAAACCGTTGCACCAACTGCTGGGCGGGCAGACCGATCGGCTTCCGCTGGGCGTCAGTTTCGACAAAATGGACGACATCGAAGACCTCTTGGAAGCGATCCGCCGGGCTTTCGACGCCGGGTACAGCAGGGTGGAACTCAAATTCCGGCCCGGCTGGGAAGTATCGATGGTCCATCTGGTCCGCCAGGAATTCCCCACAGAACAGATTCATATCGACGTGGAAGGCGATCTTCAGCTCAGTTATATGGAGATGTTCTGCCGACTGGACGACTTCATGTTGGCCATGATCGAACAGCCCTTGCCGGCGCATGATTTGGTCGGCCATGCCATGATCCAGGACGCCATCCGAACCCCGATCTGTCTCGCCGAAAGCATCACCTGCCCCGAAGAGGCCGAGATCGCCTTGGAACTGAAAAGCGGTCGCTTTATCAACCTGGAACCGGGCCGAGTGGGCGGTCTGACCCCGGCGCAGCAGATTCACGACGCCTGCGTGGACGCCCATGTAGAGTGTCGGCTGGGGGCCATGCCGCAGACGGCCATCGGCGCCGCCATCGGGTTGGCCTTAGGGACCAAATCCAACTTCCATTACCCGGCCGACTTCTTCCCGCCCGAAGACCCCCTGGCCGACGATCTGACCGAGCCTATCCGCCTGGAACGTGCTTCCGACGGCAAACTCCAAGCCGTGCTTTCCGATCAGCCGGGCGTCGGCCGACAACCGGATCGGCAAAAACTCCAGACCTGGACCTTGCAACATACCCGACTGAACGCCGACGGCGCCTAGTGTGCGGCGGACGTTTGCACCGAAGTCTTGTTCAACGCCGTCGCATTGGGGAAGGGGTCTTTTTGGACCTTGGCCTTGAACGCCTCGGCTTCTTTCTGGGCCTGAAAAGGTCGGGTAAGGTCGGCCAATGTTTTCTCAGACAAGTTCCAAGGCTCTTTCCAGGCGGCGCATCCCGCCCACAGAAGCAGGCCAACCGCCAGAAGACTTTTGCCGCCCACCAGAAGACTTCTCCCCCATCCAGCAAGAGAGATTCCGATTCTTTCGACCGGTAGGAACCCCAGCCGACATTCCCAAGAACTCCAAAACCTAATTGGCGGCGTTTTTCTTTTCCACATCGGAAAAGGCCCCTGGGAAACAAAACGTTCTACGGATCCTTTTCTCCGTCGTTGTCCGTCGGTCCCTTGTCAACAGAGAAGAAGAGGTTCTAGGCTTGCTCACGGCTGGGGCCGGGGTTGGCCCATCCATTCGGAAACCGTTGTCGGCCCGGAAGGTTTCGCTGGTCCGGCGTCGCCAAACAACCGGATAAAACCCCCGCCGGATCGGCCCCAATAATTAGCGCTCATCGCCGTACAGCCCCCACCGACCCCCAAACACCCCACCAGCAGACAGACGCCCAGTAGGGAAACATACCGTGGAATTTGCCCTGCGGTCTTCTGCCCGCCTTCCAAGCCAGACCCACTCATCATCGAAACTCCACCAGAGATATTCAGAGGAGAGGTTTTCCTTTGGATCAGGGGCGAAACCTGCCCGGCCGAGCTTTCTTGCCGAATCGGACTAGGAAAACAAACAAGCCCCAAACCCCCATTGCCCATCGAACGCCACGAAGACGCTCGGACATCCAGGAGAAACAGGCCCATAAAAAATCAGGGTTCGGGTCGTTTCTGGGACATCCATTCGCTTAAGGTTCTCGGTTGCGTAGGTTCTTTTTTGCCCCAAAGGTTGTCCCACCAACTCGACGAACTGCTGGTTTTCGAACTGTACGACCCTTTTCGGCGATCATACAGCTTGGGCGTTTGCGTGGAGGTTTTATTGCTCTCCTGGGACCAGAGCCATTTGAGCGTTACAAAGTCCCAGGTGGCGGTGGCGGCCTTTTTCGTTCCGTCGTTGAGCTGGTCGATCAGAGTCGGCTTTTTCGGATTCCAAAGGTTCCCAGAAGACTTCGACTTGGTGCTGGTGGTCGATTTACTGAAGGGATTGGGCAGACCCAAAACTCCGCCATCCGCCCAAACCGTCTCCGCACAAAACGCCAATCCTATCGCGAACGTCACTCCTAAGACCATGTTTCGGATCATTGCCATTACCCTCCTTCCAAAACCTGCCCTGGAGGAAACATACAAAGACCTTGCAACAACCGATTCGCTCTTTCCGGCGAACCTGTTAGAATCAGAAAGAGGCCCCGGTTTGAGCATTGGGAGGGGAAGTGTCGCAAAAAGGAGCGAAAAAGTCCAGAGGAGTTTTCTCCCCGTTCGTTAGGAAGTCCCTTGCCGGGAAGCGTCGAAACAGCGGGGCAATGAAAGTAGAGGAGTTCCTTAGTGTTTACCGTTGGAATTTGAAAAATACACGAAATGCGTAAAATAAACAGATCGAGAAGATAGGACGAGTTAAAGAAAATAAGCAATCTGAATAAAATGTATGGTTTCCACCAAGCCATTTCCAGGTTACCGATTCTGTTTTCCCCGCAAGTCGGTGGGTTAAAGGATATGAGAAGATATGGTCGAGTTTGAACCTGCCAGTCTCATCCATGATCCCATTCATGGGTATATTCCTTTTACGTCTTCAGCGGGATTGCCGCCCGGCGAGGCGTCGGAGCAACAGATTTTGGACCATCCGTGGCTTCAGCGGCTTCGGCAGATTCATCAGCTTCAGACCGCCTGGTGGGTATTCCCAGCCGCAGAACATAGCCGATTTCAACACGTGGTCGGCGCGATGCATTTGGCCAGTCGGGCCGTGGTCCAACTGTATCCCAGCCTTCGGCAGCAGTGTCCGGATGTCCCAAGCCGGGGGTATGTGGAAACACTGCTTCGGATGGCCGCCCTGCTCCATGATGTAGGCCACGGTCCGTTCGGCCACTTTTTCGATGAGTATTACTTAAAGGATTATGGGCTGACGCATGAAACGCTTGGTGCGGAGATCATCCGGCGGGAACTGGCTCCTTTTTTGCAGAAAGTCCGGCGAAATCCGTTTGGCCAACTGGAACCGGGCGAAACCCTCGATCCGGAGCACATTGCCGTGTTGATTGTTCGGCCTCAGCGGCGGGAGGAGAATCTGCCGGGCTGGCTCCGGATGCTGCGGGCTTTATTCTGCGGCCTTTATACAGTAGATAACATGGATTTTGTGCTCCGGGATGCCTATATGTCCGGCTATAGTGTGCGGGCTTTCGATTTGGAGCGGATTTTGCACTATAGTTTCTTTTCCGAGCGGGGGTTGACGATCCATGAGCGGGGCCTGTCGGCCCTGGCGGCTTTCATGCGAGTCCGGGCGGAACTGTTCCAGGCCGTCTATTATCATCGGACCGTCCGGGCCATCGACCTGGAACTCCAAGAGGTCTTCGCCGAAAGTAAACCATTTCTCTTGCCCGGCGATCCAAGGGACCATTTGGACGCCTACCGACGCCTGACCGATTGGTGGCTTTTTACCGAGGTGGCCGGGTGGCCTACTAGCGACGATCCGGTCCGGCGGCAGTTGGGCCGACGTTGGGAGCAGCTCCTGCGTCGGCATATCCGATGGAAAATGAACGTCGAACGCACGGTGAGCTTCCGACCCGGAGAGTCGGAACAGGCCAGCGTATTTGCCGACCCCAAGGTCTTGAAAGAGAAAATCCGAGAGTTGCTGCCGGGGGCGCTTCGGGGATTGGATTTTCGGGTGGATACGGCACGACTGGTGCATCGGCCGGATACTCAGGCGCCAGTGGCGGACCAAAACTTTCTCTACGACCCGGCCAGTCGGCAACTGCAACGTCTGGAGGAGCGAGACCTGATACGCCATCTGCCGGTGGCTTCGCGTATCTGCCGGATTTACGCGGAAACGACCGAACATCAGAAGCAGTTGGCCGCCGCTTTGGATCGGCTGCGAACCGGCGTCGCCGACGAATCGACCAATATGTAGCGGTTTTTTCGTAGGTCGGGCTATGGCCTTCTGGTGGGCGGGGGGTGGGGGTCTGGGGTCGGAGGGCGTTTATTTTGCCTAATCGGCAAAGTTTCTCAATTTCTTCTTTCCCAAAAAGTTAGCCCACTTCTTGCTCTCCTTAAACCGATCATATCTTTAAGGACCGCCCTTCTCGTAGAAGGAACGGGCGGATTCTGCCGCGAAACCTCTGCGAAGAGGTCCGGCTTTCTGGAAGGAGGCCGATGCATATCGCCAGGAGGACAGTAGCGTGATCGGTTGGTTAATCCCAAAGGCTACTCTCCAGGGGTCCATGAGGGCCTTGCTGGGGTTGGTGTTCTGCGGAGGTTTCATCGGGGCTGTTTTGGCGGCCGGGCCGGATCAGACTGGCCAAACCCTTCCAGGCCAGCTTTCCAGACCGCCCGCCGGGGAAGCCAATCCCTTTGGGTTGAGTCCCTCTGCAAGAAGTCCCGGTTTAGGAGAAGAAGGCGCTGACGGATTGTCGCCGGGGCTGCCATCGCCTGGTCCCCGCGTGGGGGACGCCTTGGCGCCGCATCCGTTGGATTTGCCCGTGGATGCGCTGCCGGAGAAGGCCCCGGTGATTACGGCGGTAGGCTTGGATCGAGGCCATCGGCTTTTTGCCACGGCAGGCGATGACCATCTGGTCCGCCTCTGGGACTTGCCCGACGGACGACTTCGGCAACGCCTGGAGGGCCATCGGGGCTGGGTGCGCACGGTTGTTTTCAGTCCGGACGGTCAACAGTTGGCTGCCGCCGGCGACGACCGGTGTGTACTGCTCTTTCGGGTCGGCCAGGCGGAGCCTGTTTGGAAAGCCGAAGTCGGGGCGGCCGTGTATGCGTTGGCGTTCAGTCCCGATGGGCTTCGGCTGGCAGCCGCCGGCTTTTCGGACAAAATCTGGTTGCTCGATTCAGCCACAGGCCGGCAAACAGCCCAGTGGACGGCGCCGGGACAGGATGTGCGGGCGTTGGTCTTTTCGCCCGATGGAGGCCAGTTGGCCGCCGGGAGTCGAAACGGTGTAGTTCGGCTGTGGAATACGGCGAGCGGAGTTCGGCAGCGTGATCTGGCCGCCCATCAGCGCCGGGTCCGCACCGTGGCCTACTCGCCGGACGGGCAACTATTGGTTTCCGGGGGAGACGACGGCCGGGTGGTGGTTTGCACCCCGGCGACCGGCCAGAATCTCCGAGTGTTGACCCAACTGCCAGGGGCCGTGTATGCGACCGCCTTTTGCGGGCCGGATCGGTTGGCCGTCGGCGGCACGGACAATCGAATCCGCTTGCTTCGGGTCTCCGATGGCCGATTGATCCGAGAATTGGCCGGTCATACCGGCACCGTAGCCGCCTTGGGCTGGGAAAGCGGGACCCAGACATTGATTTCCGGCGGGTTCGATACCACCGTGCGATTTTGGCAACTGGGGCCGCCGCCCACCGAGCCGATGACCCAACGCGTATCCGGCGGGTCGGGAGAGGAGGCTTCCCTACCGCTGCCGGTTTCCCCGTTCGGAATGCACACGCAGGACATGGCCCGGTAAAACTTCCGACGCCTTGTACCACGAAAAATCCAGGGCCGATTTTCGAAGGAGCAGCATCCGTAGCGTGCATCCGCTTCCGCTCCCCCAGGATGCACCCATTTACGACGGTAAGGAGGATCACCGTGAGCCTATGGAAAAAAGGATTTCGTCGCCTTGGTCGGCGAGGGCAGAAGTCGGTTTCGGCTGAGCAGTCGGCCCAACGCCAGACAGAACATATCTGCCAGATCGAGGCTTTGGAGCCGCGTCGGCTGTTGGCCTTTAGTGTGGTGCCGATCCATCTGGGCATGGTCTATGGCGAATATGCGACCCAAGACGATTTCACAGGCAACCGGTTTGAACTGACCTGGGACGGCGGCCAGCCGGGTACCCAGCTTACTGAACTGGTCATCAACGCCGACAAAGACGGCCAGGGCCTCTCGCCGGGCGATTGCTTTTTCGACATTGCCGAGGGCGGCCGCGGCGTCTATGGCTGGAAGGGCTTTGAAATCCTAGAAAACCAGGGGATCGATCAGGTTTCGGTTCAGGTGGAAGACGGCGGCGCGGTGCTCCGGCTTTCGTTTGCGGGCTTCGATCCGGGCGATCGGCTGGTCTTTTTAATCGACGTGGATGAAGCAGGCTATTGGGATGGAACGGCCTATCATGACAACTCCAAGGCCGAGGGTGCGGAGTTTGAAGGCAGTTGGCTGACGGCCACATTTACCGCCCCGCATTACTACCAGGCCACGGCAAGCTCGCAATTTGTGGATCAATATGGGACCCTTTTGGCCGGTTCAGGGCTCAGTTTGCCGCAGGACGATCTCCTGCCGGGCAAACCCGATTCGTCGGCCGATCTGACGGCCGGTGGGTTCCTCCAGTTGCAACAAACTCCTTTGCCGATCACTCTGGCAGGCCGGGTCTATGAAGACGCCAATATGAACAACAGCATCGACTCCGGCGAACTGGGCATTGCCGGCGTGCAACTTTCGCTCTGGCGCAAAGAAGGCGACGCTTACGTCGATACCGGCCTGCGCGCGACGACCGACGCCCTGGGCTATTACCGGTTTGAAGCCACTTCGGAAGTGTCGCTCGATCCGGGCGTGTATCGGATTGTCCAGACCCAGCCGGATGGGTACTTGAGCGTCGGCGCTCAGCCGGGCCATGTGGGCGCCGAAACCCGCGGACTGGCCGAGTCGCCCAATGTACTGACCGAAATCCAACTCCTCGGCGGCGACCAGAGCCAGGAAAACAACTTCGGCGAAGTCCGACCGGCCAGCATCTGCGGTCGCATTTTTGCCGACATGAACCTGGACGGCGCCTGGCAGCCCGGTGAACCCCGGCTGGCCGGCGTTACTGTCCAACTGCTCGACGCCGACGGCCATCTGCTGCAAACGACCGCCACCAACAGCGACGGTCAATATTGTTTCACCGGTCTGCTGCCGGGCGTTTACAGCGTGCGGGAGCTCCAACCGGCAGGCTACCTCGACGGTCCTGACCAGGTAGGCTCCGTAGGCGGCTATATTGTACTGCCGGATACGTTGGCCGGCATTCAATTGGTCTCCGGCGCCCACGGCGTGGAATACAACTTCAGCGAAATCTTGCCCGGTCGGCTTTCGGGGTATGTGTTCCAGGATGGGCCGACCTTAGTACTGGAACACGGCCAGCCCGTGCCGCCCATCGAGTCGGTTCGGGACGGACAGTTCACGCCGGATGATACGCCGCTGGCCGGGGTCAGTGTGCAACTCTGGCGGGATGGAATCTTAGTGGCCGAGACCACGACCGATGCTAACGGCTTTTTCGAGTTTGCAATGCTCCAGCCGGGCAACTACACACTCCGGCAAGTGCAGCCGGCCGGGTACGTCGATGGCATCGACACAGCGGGCAGTTTGGGCGGATTGGCCGACAGCCACTCCGATACGATTTCGGCGATTTCCATTGCTCCTGGGGCCAACGGGACCAACTACTGGTTTAGCGAGGC
>JAKPGL010000077.1 GCA_029550925.1 Planctomycetota bacterium | reverse complement strand
TTAGAAAATCGTTTTCCTCCACCCATTCCCCAAGACGATTCTTTAGCAACTTATTCTATTTGGCGGGATGATATAGATTATTACATTGATTGGACACTCGATGCTGAGACCATCGAAAGAACAGTAAGAGCTCTTGGCAATCCTTATCTTGGCGCTCGCACCCTCCTCAACGAGCAAACAATTATTATCCGGAAAGCAACGGTACTTCCGGACATTCCTTTTGCTATTCGCCAACCAGGAAAAGTTTGGAGTATCGATTCTCACGGACGGCCTATCGTAGTATGCGGACGCGGGCTTCTTCGGATCGATGCGGCAGATTCCGAGGGGGAAAACGTATTGCCGTTTAAAAACCTCCGAGTGCGGTTGAAGAACTATCCATGAACACCGAACCCCAAAAGTTCGATTCCCTTTCAGTTGTTATCCCTGTCTATAACTCCCGGCTCTTGATTGGGCCTCTGCTCGAAAAGTTGATGGGTTGTCTAAACCCCCTCGTGCCTCACTATGAAATAATCTGCGTCGATGACGGAAGTACAGATGGGGTGCACGAAGTATTAGAAACATTTCATCACAGACATCCCGCTCATGTCACGGTGATTCAACTCATGCGGAATTTTGGTCAGCACAATGCGTTGATGTGTGGTTTGCGGCATGCGCGGGGTCGGCTTATTGTAACGATGGACGACGACGGTCAGCATCCGCCGGAGGAGATCCCCAAGTTGTTGGGAACCATGCAGCAGACCGGCGCCGATGTCGTCTTTGGCGTGCCTGAACGACGTAACCATCCCTGGTGGCGGAACCTGGGCGCCTGGCTGGTCATCCGGTTTTTCCAGTGGGCGCTTCAGACCCGCGTTACTCCCTCGGCCTTTCGCCTCATGCGCCGCGAAGTGGCCGAGGCCATTAGCCGATACCCCTATCATTTCACCCATCTCGACGGCCTGATCCTGTGGAACACCACCCGCGTGGCCCAGGTGGAGGTGGAGCATCGGCCTCGGCAGGCCGGTCGATCCGGCTACAGCTTCCGGAAATTGCTCACCCTGGCCCTGAACGTATTTACCAATTTTTCTCTGTTGCCGTTGCAGGCGGCTTCGCTGGTGGGACTACTGGCCGCTGCCGCCGGACTGCTGATGGGCCTGGTCTATCTGGTCCTTTGGCTGGCAGGCCAAATTACCGTGCCCGGCTACGCTTCGACGATTGTGGCCATCCTGGTGCTGGGCGGCTTGCAACTGCTGGGGCTGGGCATTTTGGGCGAATATCTCGGCCGAGTCCACCTGAACCTCAACCAACGCCCGCAATACACCATCCGACAGGTGCTCTCGGCCCCTGCGCCCCAGCTAGCCTCCGAGGATAAACGAGCTTCTGGTTTTCCAGAACCAAACCCCCGATGAAGACGCCGGAATTTGTCGATCCTTATCAACTGCATGAAGGCATTTGGCGCGGTCCTAGGCCGGTCATCCATCGAGAAGAAGACTATCATAGCAACTTCTTCCCCATATTGGCCGAAATGGAACAAAGACATTTCTGGTATCGGGGGCGATACCGGTTTTTGCTTTGGTCGGTGAAGAAATATCTTCGGATTGTTTCTGGCTCACCGCTGCGGATCATTGACCTAGGGGGTGGATGCGGAGGATGGATTCGTCGATTGGCCGAGGCGATCTCAGACCGCCAAATGGAATTGGCTGTGGGCGACTCTTCGCTTCGGGCCTTGGAGTTGGCCAGGTTACAGGCGCCACCAGAAGTCCGGCTTTATCATGTGGATTGTATGGATTTGGGCTGGCAGAACCGGTGGGATGCCATTTTCCTGTTGGATGTGCTAGAACACCTGCCCGATGACTTGGCTGCCCTTGAACAGATACGCCAGGCCTTAAGGCCCGGAGGATTGCTTTGGATCACAGTTCCAGCCCTACAACAGTTTTGGAGCTATAACGACGAACTAGCTCAGCATCGACGGCGATATAACCGAGCTGATTTTGCCCGGTTGGCCGAATTGGCAGAACTAACCCTCCTAGATGCTCGATATTTCATGTTTTTGCTGAGTCCGTTAGTGTGGGTTTCCCGCCTGCTGATTCGGCCCCGACGGGGAATACTTTCGGCGACCAAAGCCGCCGAACTGCTCCAACAAACCCACCGCATTCCCCACCCGGTGCTGAACACTGCCCTGACGGCCATCGCAGCCGCCGAAACCCCTCTGGGCCACTGGATTCGCTTCCCCTGGGGAACCTCGCTTTTGGGGGTATTCCAAAAACCGTTAGACGAAAGAATGCACTAATGAATCGGCAACAGAAGTCTGTTATGGCGGTCGTCTCCTCTGAAAACCAGCCGGAGACTTCTTCCCCTACCATATCGGAACGTCCCAATGAACCCGGCTGGCTCCTGGCGGCCGTGTCGGTCGCTATGGCGGCAGCCAGCCTGCTGGCAGGCTGGATCATGCCCATCAACGACGACGACGCCTTCTACCTGCACACCTGGTGGCTCTATGCGCAGGGGTATGTGCCGTACCGGGACTTCTTGGACGGATTGCCGGGGTTGTGGCTACTGCTTGCGCCGGCGGCCTGGCTAGAGTGGACGCCAAGCAGTTGGATTCTGTTTGGCCGGGCGCTGGTGGCGGGAACGTT
>JAKPGL010000068.1 GCA_029550925.1 Planctomycetota bacterium | reverse complement strand
GCAAATGAAAACAAAACAGGCAATTTAGAAAAGCTAGACAGCCTTGCAACCCGCCCCCCGCTCCCTGCTGACCGCTGAATAGGTGAAAAAAAAGACAAGGACAAAATTTTCAGTTATTCAGGGATTTATTCAGAAGTTCCTATTGAATTTTTACATGCTTCACCGCCAAGAACATGCCCTCCGGAACGAAATGTTTTATAGAGTGGCCTATTTTCCCATCCAACAGACGGCGTTCCTTAGGCTAATCTGGACTGGATTGACCAACATCTTACCGTCGAATTGACGGCGTTACATACGGGAAATCCAGAGGTGTTTTACCAGCCTCCGGGTTCCATGTTTCGCTTGGGTTGTGATGGTTTGCCGCCGGCTGACGTGCTACTCTGATGGAAACGCGGTACATTATCTTTATCTTTTTTAGGGAGGACGAGAAATGCGATGGGTGGGGGTGTTAGGCTGTTTGACATGGGGACTGACAGGGGGGCAGACGCCCCCGGTAGCGGCAGATAGGGAATCGGCGGTGATCAGCCAGTGTGGTATCGAGGCCGCACAGACAAATCTTTTTGTATCAACTCCTTTTGTACCAAGCCGAATAGGGGCGACCACGGCCCTATTCGGTCTTTTGGGCGGCGCTGCATCGACTGCCGCCCCGCGAGAGCCCTTTGCCATCGGCGTGGAGTACATGGTTCCGGGGTTTGCTGAGGTGTATGCGAAGACGGGCGTCCGGTGGGCCAAGCCGATGGGCATGGGGTTTAGCTGGGGCGATATTGAGCCAGAGCCGCCGGTTGCCGGTAAACACAAATACCGATGGACGGACACGGATCGGCTCATCCTGGAATACCAACGGGCCGGGTTCCGCCATTTCCATATCTACGTGAAATCCATGAACCGCTGGGCCTCCAGCAAACCAGTTAAACCTATCGGCGGCGGAAGCTCGCTGCCAAAGCCGGAATACATGGAAGACTACAAAGCGTACCTCCGCGCCCTGGTCCAACGATACGACACCAACCATCCCGATCATGCACCGGGGCTGCTTTATCCGATCGAGTATTGGGAGATCGAGGCGGAATGGGGCACCGGCTTCTGGCAAGGCACCCTGGAGGAATACCTGGAACTTTTGAAGGTGGCATATCCGACGGTCAAACAGGCCAATCCCCGGGCCAAGGTGATTCTGATCGGTTTCTTTTTGGCCGGGCTGTTTGAGGGCCATCCGGATCCGAAGGAAATTCCGGCCGCCTTGGCTGCCATGCCTGCCCAGCGGCGACGCACCACAGAGCGCTACTTGGCCGAGATGCGGCAACTGTTGGCCCATCCGGAGCTATTCGACGTGGTGGAATTCCACAGCCTGAGCGATTGGAGCGAAATCAGCGGGATGGCCCGGTTTCTGCGCCAGACGATGCAGCAACATGGTTATGAAAAGCCGATCTGGGTGGGCGATGTCAACTACACGGCTTCGCCGATGATGTTTTGGGGCGTGCCGGTGCCGCCATATACAGATATACAGAAACCGGCCATAGAAGCGACGTTAAAGGCCCTGGCCCAGCCCAGGGATCCCCGGCACGCCGAAGCGATCGCCTGGCTCCGGGCTGAACAGGCCAAGGGGTTGGTCAAAAAGGTGGTGCTGGCTATGGCCGAGGGTTTGGCCGGCATCAACATCGGCAACATGAAAGACGAGGGACTGTTTGCCGTCGTGCCGGCGATCACCGGCACCGCAGCGTTTCAAGGGCTGATCGACACGACCGGCATCCCGGCCAAACCGGCTACGTCCCGCCCTGCTTACCACGCCCTCTGTCTGGTGGTCCAAAAACTGGGTGATTTTTCGGATGTCAAGCCGTTGGACATGGGCCGAGGAGTATATGCCTATAAATTTATTGTTCGAGACCGACCGGTCTATGTGCTCTGGTACGACGACGGACGCCGTTATCTGCCGGGCCAGCAGGAACCGAGTACCACGGTGAAACTACCGTTGCTCCGTGGTTCGTACCAACTTGTGGAAACGCCGACGGGTTTGGACTCTACAAGTCCGCAGAACGGCGTCCCTTCCAAGTCCGGCTTGTCTGGGGCCGGATCGGGGGCGGCTTCCGACGTCAGCCCGTTCCCCGCCCGCATTGTCTCCCCCGCCGCCGACGGCTACCTAAAGCTTACGCTTACCCCCAAGCCAATCTTTTTGGAACCGAGCGGAAAATAAGAAGCTCTAACAAAACGAAGCCTCAAAAGATTCGACCTATTCTCCCCGCTGGAGGAAGTGAGTAGGAAAGGCCGTTTTGTTGGAGCTTCTAAGAACCAGGGGATTGTTTCCGTCGAATGGAGGTCCCCTGTCATCCCCCTATGGAGGTCTCCTTGTAGCGTCGTCTGTTTAGACGGTGCTTAAGCCAGTCTAACAGACTGGGTTATACAGCACACCGCCTCCCCTTTACTTTCTCCCACGGCGTCTTGGTATCTACACAACTCGGGGCAGCGATGGGGAGGGGCATATCTCGTAGGGAGCTAGGCGGCAGTTTTCCTTGGAGATGCTGGTCTGTTCCTTTGGTTCGGCTTAAACTATGATGGATACGGAAACCGATAGAAAAGCATCGACGCCCTAAAATAGCCGACTACAGCGCAGACCATGACCCCAGAAGCGGATCGACCGAAGAATTTTCCTGAGGAACCGGTTTCGCCGGGCAATCGGCCCCAGAGCGATGGGGGGATGGCGGCGTCCCATCCGGCGTCCGCCTCATCCCACAGGGCGGTCCAAGAAAGCGTCCCAGTTTCTATTGGCGGCCCAGGGGAGAATCTGCCTGACCGGCCCAGCCTGTCGTATTGGGACATTGTTTGGCAGCAGTTCAAGAAGAATCGGTTTGCGCTGGCGTCGTTATGGTTTTTGGGGCCGCTGGTCCTGGCGGGGATTTTCGCGCCGGTGATCGCCTCGAATCAGCCGCTGGTTTTCCAAACCTCCGAGGGGACCATCTATCCGTGGTTCCGATGGCTGTTCAATCCGGGCGAGCCGGTCGATTTTGCTTTCAACATGGCCTTGGTGGGCTTTGTACCGTGGGCGGTGGTCTCGGCGGTGTGGAACGGGCGGGCCAAGCGGCGAGGCCTGCCGGGCCGACGACGACTTTTCACCGTCGTCGTGTGGTACGCCGCCGTCATTGTGGGCCTGATTGTGTTTTTTAATGTTCCTTCGTTTGGGCCGGGCGATCAGTTTTGGAAACCGGCCTTCCGCCCGTTGAACAAGTATTGGGCGCGAACCTTCCCGGAGGAAGAGTTTCGCCTTCGGCAACGGGGGGAGTACGTCTGGGCGTTGTATCCGCCGATTCCGCTGGGGCCGACCGAACCGAGCAAAGCCCGTTTCCAGCCGCCCGGTTACCGAACGCCCTCGGAACAGTGGGAAGAAACGAACGATTGGTTCCCTCACCTGTTGGGGACCGATGATCAAGGTCGAGACGTGCTTGTGCGGATGCTCTATGGGGTGCGGATTTCGCTGAGCGTCGGCTTTGTGGCGGTGGGGCTGTATTTGACGATCGGCGTGGTGCTGGGGGCCATTGCCGGGTATTTCGGCGGGGTGGTAGATATCTTGATCTGTCGGGCCATTGAAGTGATGATGCTCTTTCCGACGTTTTTCTTGATTCTGACGTTGGTGGCGATGTTGGGATCGAGTATTTATATTGTGATGTTGGTGATTGGGCTTACCAGTTGGGCTGGTATAGCCCGGCTGACGCGGGGCGAAGTGCTCAAACAGCGGACCATCGACTATGTGGCGGCGGCCCGGGCGTTGGGCGCATCGCATTGGCGGATTGTGTTTCGCCACATCTTACCCAATGCGCTTTCGCCCGCGTTGGTGGCTGCGCCGTTCGGCGTGGCAGGGGCCATTATTACCGAGGCCAGTTTGAGCCTGTTGGGCGTAGGCGTGAGTCTATCGGCGCCCAGTTGGGGATCGCTGTTGAAACTGGCCCATGAAAATCATACATACTGGTGGCTGACGGTCGTGCCGGCCTCGGCCATCTTTTTTACGGTTACCATTTTCAACCTGGTCGGCAGCGGCCTGCGCGACGCGATGGACCCCCGACTGCGGATGTAACCGGAATACTTCCCCTTGGGAGGGTCGAACGGGCGAGGAACTTCCCGGCTTATTTGCTCCGAGATAGGCTGGGGGAAATGGGTCGGACCTCTTGCCATGTTTTCTGGTGGACCATGACCAGGCCTTTGTTAGAAGTCCAAAACCTGAAAACCTATTTCGACACGGACGAGGGACTGGTCCGGGCGGTCGATGATGTGAGTTTTAGCATTTCGGAGGGAAAAACGCTCGGCCTGGTGGGCGAATCCGGCTGCGGCAAATCGGTAACGGCGTTGTCGATCATGCGGTTGGTGGCGCGACCGGGCCGGATCGCTGGGGGCAAGATTCTCTTTTCGCCCAACGGCCAGACGGAAGCCCTCCTGCAACTTTCCGAGCCGGAAATGCGGCGGGTCCGCGGCGGCCGGATCGCCATGATCTTTCAGGAGCCGATGACTTCGCTCAATCCGGTCTTTACCATCGGCAACCAGATTCTGGAGGCGATCCGGCTGCATCAGCCGAAGCTTTCCCCGGCAAAGGCCCGGGAATTGGCCGTCCAGACGCTTCACCAGGTGGGCATTTCGGAACCGGAACGTCGGATGGGCGAATATCCGCACCAGTTTTCCGGCGGAATGCGCCAGCGGGCCATGATCGCTATGGCCCTATCGTGCAACCCGATGCTGCTGATCGCCGACGAACCGACCACCGCCTTGGATGTAACGATCCAGGCCCAGATTTTGGACCTGCTTCGGCAATTCCAGGCCCAGAAGAAGTTGGCCATTCTGCTGATCACCCATGATTTGGGCATTGTGGCGGAAATGGCCGACGAGGTGGCCGTCATGTACGCCTCGAAGATCGTCGAATATGCTCCGATCGAACCGGTGTTCCACAGGCCGTTCCATCCTTATACCTATTTGTTATTCTCTTCCCGTCCCGCACTAGGGGCCCCGAAAGATAAACCCCTGATGACCATTGCCGGTACGGTGCCCGACCCAAAGCGTTTTCCCCCTGGATGCAAGTTTCATCCCCGATGCCCCATGCAACAGGCCATCTGCCAAAAAGAAGAACCGCCGCTTCGGGAGATCGAACCAGGGCATTGGGCCAGGTGCCATTTCGCCGGCCAATTGGACTTTGCCCCTCTAGCCGCCGTAAAAACGCAACCATAGGAACTCGCCGATGGCTGGTGTGTCGCCCAGTTCTCCAAAACCTATCGGGATTGGCCCCTCCTCTCCGACCCATGCGGCGGGGAACGGTTCGGCGCTGGTTCGAGTGGAAAGCCTGACGAAGTTTTTCCCCGTGCGACGGGGGTTATTTTCCAAGACGGTCGGCCATGTGCGGGCGGTCGAGGAGGTCAGTTTTGAGATTCAACCTGGCGAGACGCTCGGACTGGTCGGCGAATCCGGCTGCGGCAAGACCACCCTCGGCCGAACTTTGGTTCGCCTTTTGGAGCCAACCGCCGGGCGCATTTTTTTCGACGGCCAAGAGGTTACCCAAGCCCGCGGCGAACAGCTCCGAACCTTGCGCCGTCATATGCAGATCATCTTTCAGGACCCGTTTAGCTCGCTGAATCCCCGAATGACCGTACAGGCCATCGTCGAAGAGGGACTCCTGATTCACCGCCAAGGCGATAAGTCCCAGCGGCGAGAAAAGGTGCTGCAAATCCTCGAAGCCGTCGGCCTGGACCCCTCGGCCATGAACCGCTATCCGCACGAATTCTCCGGCGGCCAGCGCCAACGGATCGGCATCGCCCGCGCCTTGGTCTTAGAACCCCGATTCCTTGTGCTCGATGAGCCTATTTCTGCGTTGGATGTCTCGATCCAATCGCAGATCATCAACCTTCTGGTGCGGCTTCGGGAGGAGTTTCGGGAGGGGGGGCGGCTGACCTATCTTTTGATTTCCCACGATCTCTCGGTGGTGCAGTATCTGTCCGACCGGGTGGCCGTCATGTATCTGGGCCAAATTGTGGAACTGGCCGACTCGCAAGAGCTTTACCTCAACCCGCTCCATCCTTATACGCAGGCGTTGCTGTCGGCCATTCCGACCATGACGCCCACGAAAGAACGACGTCGGATCGTGCTGGACGGCGATGTACCCAGTCCGAGCCGACCGCCGTCCGGATGCCGATTCCATCCACGCTGCCCTCTCGCCCCGGAGCTGTGCCGGCGACGGGAGGACATCTGCAAAAGGGTCCCGCCGGAGTTTCGAGAAGTCAATGGTCATTGGGTCCGATGCCATGCCGTCCAAGGCCGTTCGGCAGGGGATTCAGAGTAAACCTCCCTCTTTTTCGGGAAAATAAAAACGGCCCTGTCGGGCCGTCGAAACGCCTTCACTTTGTCGCTTCCAAAGAAGCGGCTCTCTGGCATCATCCCCGCGCAAGCGGGAATCCAGAAGTTGGACTTGTCATTCCCGCGCAAGCAGGAACCCGGACTTCTGTGCGTCCTCCCCATCTGCTTCCCGTGCAAGCGGGAATCCAGAAGAGCCAAAGAGACGTTTCCAACCCGTCCCCTTTGGCGCCAAGAACGTCGAACGTCCAGAGGTTTTGAAATAGTCTGTACGGATGTTCTTCTGGGGACAAGGCATGGCGAGACGTGGTCTTTCTGCCTTTCCTCTTTAGTACCGGGAGGTTTTGCAAAGCTCCTCCCAAAACGGAGAAAAACTTCCCGGGGAACGTTCGAAGAGGTCTATTCTTCCTCTTCTTCCTCCCAATCTTCATCCTCCCAGTCTTCATCTTCCCAGTCTTCGTCCCCCTCTTCCCACTCCTCTTCTTCTTCTTCCTCTTCCTCCTCCTCTTCTTCCTCTTCCGGGACTTCTTCCCAGTCTTCGTCTTCTTCGTCTTCCCAGTCCTCGTCTTCGTCTTCCCAATCTTCGTCTTCCCAGTCCTCGTCTTCCTCTTCGAAGTCTTCGTCTTCTTCATCGAGGTCGTCATCTCGGGCGGGTCGCGGAGAGAGGCAGTAGAGTTCTCTCCATCCGGAAAGAGGCAGGATGCGTACGTCTTCAAGGACCGTTGGGAGCGTCAGTTGAGTTTTCACGTTCGACTCCTTGATAGAATTACTCGTTACCAGTAGAAAGGGCAGCTTGAACGGATGTTAGTTCTGGCTGGGAGTTGTCCCCCAGACGTTTGTCTTCCTGTTGTTTTTCTTTGGGCAAATTGCTTGGGGCGCCTGCTGGGAAACTTCCCACTGCGGGGAGTTCCTGGACATGGCGCAGCGCAAAGACTTGGAGAAACCGTTTTGTTGTTCCGTATAAAAAGGGGCGTCCTAATTCATTGGACCGACCGACAATCCGGATCAGATCCTGTTCCATCAATTGTCGGAGCATCTCGGCGCATTGGACGCCTCGAATGGCTTCTATTTCCGCCCGGAGGACCGGCTGGCGGTAGGCAACCACCGCCAGGGTTTCTAAGGCCGGAGCAGATAGCCGCACCTCCATGGCCGAGGCCGTCCACCGCCGAAGCCAAGCGGCAAACTTCGCCCGCGTCAGGAGTTGAAACCCCCCGGCCACTTCCTCGACCCGAAAGGAGCGTCCCTCTTCGTCATACAACCGATTCAGTAATCGGATCAGTGTACGCGCTTGGGTCCCGTCTGCCAAGCCGGCCAACTGGGCAATTTTTCGACTACTTAATGGTTCCTGGGCTAAAAATAACACGGCTTCCAGGCTTGCCAGCCCGGGAGTCCTATGCCGTGTTGATTGGCCCTCCGCGGATTCTCCTTTCTCGAAAGCCTCGATGTCTTCCTCATCTAACCCAGCCCACTCTCCCGAAGGCTGCACACACAGCCTCCAAGGAAAGCAATAACGCCATGCAACACTTCCCAACTGAATGGCTGGGCAAGAACTACTATATCTTATCCTCATAGCCTAGCCGCTACCATAGCCTGTTGACAAGTCCCCGTACACTCTTTTTAGAGTCTCCCCTTCTCTCTGTCCACTCTACCATCTCAGGGGACTTGCCAGAAGTCCTTGTTAACTCTCGGATTTTGTCCCATGCCCCTCTTTTAGGGGGAAAGCCCCGGTTGCCCCATCTCCTCTCGCCAGCGGACCACCTCGGCCAGGACTTCTTGCATGGCTTGACAAGCACTGGAAGCAGTGGCTTCAAAATGTCGGGTCCACAACGTCCCTTCCGGCAATACCTTCACGCGACATTGGAAATGATACATTTCTCCTCGGGTACCCCAAGACTCCAAACGGTACTCCGTAGCGCCTAATTTTTCCAAATATCGACCTAACTGTTGGCAATCTTTCTGCTCAGAACAAAATACTACGGCAGAGGCGACTTGCCCATCCGGGAGGGGAATAGAGCCGCAGTTCGAAGGGCCATTGGCCCCCACTCGGGGCTCGCTGGGGAGGACGAAATTCGTTTTCCCCATCTCTTCGGGAAGAAAGGTTTCTTTTTGGGGGTCGGGGCTTGGAAAAGCACACCCCCTCTTTGGGGGAGGCAGAGAAGATATTGTTTCTTTCGGACGGTTTGGCAGAACCTCATAAGAGGGCAATTGAGGAAAATCTTGGCCATTTTGGCGGAGATCAGGACTCTTCAAAGCAGCCTTGCCCAAAGAATCCTCCTCGGGAGACGAAACGGTGGCTTCCCGGGCCGAGGCCCACTTCGCTCCACATGGTCCCTCCAATATCCACGCGGGGATCAGACTGGGTATCGAAGAATTCCCCACCATCGCGGTCAAGGGAACCAGGATCAACATCCCTAACAAAGCCGCCCCGCGAACCCGTTGGCCGACTACTTTTCCCATGCCAAACCACTCCCGGAGAGAAAATCGAAGGTGCTGATCATAAAAGGCTTTCCCAATCGGAGCAATGGCAAATCAGGGCATCTTTGATAATCTGGATAAAATAGAAAAAACAGAAAGACCGTGCTGCTTCTCCCAGAGATTGGAGAAGGTGATTGTACCCTCTGGGTGGCCAACGATCTGCCATTCCGGGACCCTATTGTTATCCCCGTTCCAGGCAGTCCGAGAGTACTTCTTTCTCTTTTTCTCTTTTCTCAGCGATCCACTCCGCTCTCTGTGGTGAAACCGAACCCATTTACCGACGGGGCGGTACTGCCGGCTTGTCCGGCAGTGGATGACCCCCTTCTGAGAAAAAGGGGAGGTCTAGGATTTGCGATTTTTTCCCGCCGGTTTACAATACCCGCTATGAGGATGATAGTCTTACAATCCGGGAGCAACGGGAATTGTGTCTATGTGGAAGGGGGCGGGGTCCGCCTGTTGGTGGACGCCGGCATTTCCGGTCTTCAGGCCGATTGTCGATTGGCTTCCCATGGCCTAGACATCCGTCAGGTGGACGCCCTGCTCGTGTCCCACGATCATCGGGACCATATTCGAAGTTTGGGCATTTTCCAGCGGAAGTTCGGCATCCCCGCCTATGTAACGGAGACGACGTTGGCGGTCGCGCAGGAATGGGTCTGCCTGGGCCGGTTGGGAAAAGTGCATTTCTTTAAGCCGGGCCAGGTCCTCCATCTGGGCGAATTGAAAGTCCACACCATCCCCACTCCCCACGACGCCGTGGAGGGGGTGGCTTTCGTGTTCGATGATGGTCGGAATCGGCTGGGTGTTCTGACGGATTTGGGGCATGTTTTTCCAGAGCTTCGGCAACTGATTCTTTCGTTGGATGCGGTGCTCCTGGAGAGCAATTACGATCCCCAGATGCTTCAGCAAGGGGATTATCCCGAGTGGCTCAAACAGCGGATTCGGGGGCCGCGGGGGCATCTATCGAACCAGGAATCGGCCCGGCTTCTTCGCTCTGCCTTGGGAGGCCGACTTCGCTGGGCCTGCCTGGGGCATCTTTCCGAAAACAACAACTCCCCCGCAATCGCCCTGCAAACGCATCAAGACCTCTTGCAAGGCGATCTGCCCCTCTGCGTGGCCAGCCGATACGAAGTCTCCGAGGTCTTCACTATTTAGCCGACGCCGATAGAGAATCTCTTCCCTGGGTCAAGATCAAGGTTTCGGTTGCCGGGGGACCGCACAGAGTAATCAAAGGCGATTAGAAAAACAATGGAAATGCATAAAGTCATCCAACATGTGGAAACGCTCCGGTGGTGCGGCGGGCCGGACGGCTATCTGGAATTGGTGGATCAGACCTTGCTGCCCACCGAGTTTCGGTATCTGACCTGTCGGGACCTGGAGACCCTTTGCGAGGCGATCCGGCAGCTTCGGGTCCGCGGCGCCCCGGCCATCGGCATTGCCGCCGCTTATGGTGTGGTGCTGGGTTTACAACAGGCTACCGGCCCCCTGCATCCGCCTCTGGTCAGCCAGAAGAACTCCGTGGAAAAATCCGTCCAGCCAGCCAAGGCGGCCTTTGGGCCCCGGTTGGAGGAGGTGATTGGGGCCTTGGCCAGCACTCGGCCAACGGCGGTGAATCTTTTCTGGGCCTTGGAGCGAATGCGCCGCCGCGCCTTAGCTTTGCAAGATCAGCCGATCCCCGTCATCCTGGAATCTCTCCTCCAAGAGGCCAAAGCCATTCACGAAGAAGATCGCCAGATGTGTCGGGCTATTGGTCGGCATGGGCAGGAGCTGCTTAGCGACGGCCAATCGGTGCTGACGCATTGCAATGCGGGCGGCCTGGCCACGGCGGACTACGGTACCGCTTTGGCCGTCATTTATGCCGCCGTCGAAGCCGGCAAACGCATCCATGTCTATGTGGATGAGACCAGGCCGTTGTGGCAGGGGGCAAGGCTAACAGCCTGGGAACTTCAGCAGCGTAGCATCCCGGCCACGGTGCTTTGCGACAATGCGGCTGCCAGCCTCCTGCAACAGGGCCGAGTCCAGGCGGTGATCACCGGGGCGGACCGCATCGCTGCCAACGGCGACGTGGCCAACAAGATTGGCACCTACGGTTTAGCCGTCCTGGCCGCCGCCCACAACATTCCCTTCTATGTGGCCGCCCCGTCCAGCACCTTTGACCTGGCCATTGCCGACGGAAGCCAAATCCCCATCGAACACCGGCCCGGCCGGGAAGTAACCCACCCATTGGGTCGGCCCATCGCTCCGGAGGGCGTCGAGGTGTATAACCCGGCGTTTGATGTAACGACGGCCCGGCTGGTAACGGCCATTATCTGCGAGCGGGGCGTGATCCGTCCGGTTTGCCGGGCGGAGATTGCCGCCTGTCTGGGCGAATCCTAAACCCGCTCGTTGGGGTACATTCTAACCTACTCAGATTAGGCCCCCCCTGATCCTGCCCGATGAGTAGAAAACATCGCCACGGGTTACTTGTTTTCCAGGGCGATCTGGGCCCAATAGCCGGCTTCGCAGTGCCAATCGCTCGGTTGGTTGACCAGTTCCACCAGGACCTCTTTGCCGGCGTAGGCCGATAGATCGACTTCCACCGTGGTCCAGCCTTTCTGGGCGGTTTTTGGCCCGATGGGCTTTTCCAGGATGGTTTTCCCATCGACTTTGACCAGCAAGGTCCAGTCGCCTTCGGGATGATGGCCGACGGTCAGGCGAAGCACGGTCTTTTTATCGGCCGGTAAAGCCACTTTTCGCCAAATGGTGCAGCCGGTCTGTCGATCCAACGGATGAGTAACAAAGACGTTTTTCTTACCGCCCCAGTGGTCGTGCAGCCCGGGTTCCATTTCCTGGCCGCAATCCCGGATGTTCCAACCGGGGGCAAAGTGCTGGAAGATTTTTTCGAAGGTCATTTCGATCTTTTCCATTTCTTCGGGCGTGAATCGGCTGTCGGCGATCGGACCGGGGGCCCAACTGAGTTCCAATTTGCTGGGCGTCGGGGCTTTGACCGGGATGACGAACACCTCTTGGCCGGTTGCATCGCGTTCGATCCGTCCGCCTTCCCGCTGGAGGATTTGCCGGGTCAATTTCTCGCAAACCTCCATCAAAGCAGGAAATGTGTACGGCGTGTGGAGAAATTGCGGGGATTCGTTCAGCGCTTTATACTCGGCCGGCAACTTGGAAAAGCCGATGGTCGTAAAGAGCACGCCGGCGGCACTAGACGGATTGCAATCCGAATCCTGGCCGCACCGCATCGAGATAACAATGGTCTTCTCAATATCCCGTTTGCCGTACAAAAGCCCCATCAGCACATAGGCGCCGTTGATTTTGCAGTCGATGCCGCCGTTGGAGGCCTTCTGGTACTGAGGGTCTTCGCGGTATTTTTTCTGGCACTTTTGCCAGGTTTTTTCCCAATCGTCCGGGTTTTCCCGATACCAGGCGAGCATATCGCGAACCATCTCGGCGTATTGGCAGTCGGATGGGATGGCCCGCAGGGCTGTCTCAATAATTTTTTCGATGTCTTCGGTGAAAAACGCCTCGGCGTACATGGCGCCGATGAACTGGCCGGCGTACATGCCGTCGCCGTAGTTCATGAGGCGTCCGAACTTTTCGCCGAAATGGACCGCCCACTGCGGCATCCCTGGAGCAATCAGGCCGGAATAGTCCGCCTCGATCTGGTAGTCGATGTCGTTGGGGCAACGGTTGAACTTTGGATGGCTGCTGTCCGGCGGAGCAATGCCCCGGCGTAGATTCGTCCGGCCCGCATTGTTGGCGCACCAGAGCGGATACTTCGTGTTGGCAAAGTCGATCCCGGCTTGTCGAATCGAAACATCCAGACCATATTGCTCCAGGGTGCGCAGGAAGGTCATTTCGACGTACAGGTCGTCCTGGCCGAAGGCGTCGTTGATCATTTGGGGCCGCCATTTCGGCACCGCTTCTGGCGGGGCGATTCGGTCCCGGAACCGGAACTCGGTTGGCGCCCCCCAGGCCACCCCGACCATCTGCCCGACCCAACCGGCCTTCATCTTGTCCCGGTACTCAGCCAGCGAAAGCCGACGTACCGGCCTGGGCTGCTCAGCCCCCAAACTGCCTACGGCCAACAGATTCATTGCACCCAGCCCACAACAAAGCACCCATAGTATCCAATTGTTCTTCATGGCGATCTCCTCCAAGAGCAAACTTTTAAAAGGTTTCAGGGAGCCGGAAAGAGTCTCTTCTCCCCCCCGGAACCAAAAACACCAAACTCTCTATAATACACCTAATTTCAGTTTAGCAGATCAACCATTCGAAGGGAAGAAACTCCGGCAGAGTGGCCGTCCCAGACGTTGGGGGCCCAAGACGGCGAATTGGTAACATTTTAGCCGAATGCAGTACCTTGTCACTGCCGCGCAAGCGCCCAATCTAGGCTTTTTGCAGCCGCTACTCGGGAGGAATAACAAAGTAGCCGCCTCGTAGGACCCTGGATTGAGAGCTTGCGCGGCAGTGACAATACCGGGCAAATTTCGCCCTACAAGAAACCCCCTTTGCATTCGGCTAAAATGTTACGCGAATTGCAGCATGAGGCGATTCAATCAGGGGCAGGATCACGCGGCAGATAAGAGAACTCGAAAGGCGGTAGAATGCCACCGGGCGCAGGGTGTACATTCCAGAAAAGACGGCCCCCGCCGAAGGAAAAAATCAGGAGGGGGTCAATTTTTTCTGGACGGGGCGGTGGTTGGCTCTTGAGAAGACGGACCGGTAGGCCGTTCTGCGGTGCGGACAGGCGGTTGGGTGGCAGAGGTATTGGTTCGCTCCGATGGACTCGGCTGGGCCAGTTGAGGCCGCCGATCCACGGCATTGCCGAAATACCGGGTGGTTCCTTCGCTGACCAACCGAACCCCAGCCGATCGGCAATACACCTCGGCCCGGAAGATATGATTGCCCGCCCGTTCTGCCTTGGCTTTGACCTTCAAGACCTGGGTTTGACCCGGAGCGATGGCGGCAATGGGGCTGAAGACCACCTGTCCGGGGCCAATCCGATTCATCGCCCCTTCGGCCGCTACGGGTTCGATGCCGTGGGAGAAATAGGCGACTGCTTCCACTTGTGCGGCCGTCTTAGTGCCGCGATTGTGGATTCGGATTTCATAGACGGCTTCTTCCCCGACCGGCGTCGGCCCAGGGGGATCGACCACCGAAAGCGTCAGGTCTGCAATCGTTTCCACTTGGGTGTTAATGGAATCTGTAGCCGACAGGTCCGATTCGCCTGTCGCCTTTGCCGAGATGCGAGCCAAACCAGCCGTCCGATATTGACATTTCAGACTTATCTCTTCCGAAGCGCCCGCGGCGATTTCCCGGAAGGTCCACTCCAGCTTCCGACGGTCGAAACTCAATCGGCCTTCGGGCGTCGAGACGATCTGGTCGATCCCTTCGGGCAAATAGGCCGTTACCTGGACGTTTCTCGCGGGTGCATTGCCCGAATTGGCCGCTTGCAGCCGATACACCGCCGGGGCGCCCACAAAGTGCTCCGTCGGCCCGGTGAGCGTCAGTCGCAACTCCGGTTTGCGTACCATGATGGTTTCGCTCAAAGAGGCTTGGGCGTTGCCGTCGCCTTGGAGTTGCACTTGGAGGGTCAATTCCCCGGGGCTTCGCGGAATCAGTTCCACTTCCAGGACCTTCTTTTCCCCCGCGGCGAGTACGCCCAATTTATGGCTAGCGGAGACCTGATCACCGGCCCCTTTGGAGACCAAAGAAATCGTTACATTTTCAGCAGGTCCGTTGCCGGTGTTCGTCATGATTAGTTTGTAAATCTGCCGCTGGCCGTGAAGGATTTCCCGCGGACCTTCTAATTGCAGGCCTAATTTCGGTTCCTGGACCTCGATTTCCGCTTGGGACCTTAGGGGCGTAAAACTCCAGCGGACGCCCAGTTCAAACGGTCGGCTTTCGCGGGGCGTAATCCGGAGTACCAGTTTTTCTTGAGCTTTGGCCTCTAACCGGCCAACGCGCCAAAGAAACTGACCGCCTTTTTCGCCGGTCCCCGAGGCCTGGGTGGAACCGACGCTTGCTTCGGCAGCGAGGACCTCGGCCCAAGGCGGCAAGTCGATCGTTACCACCAGATCATTGGCCGCCGCCGCACCCGAGTTCTGGATCACCACCTCATAGGGCGCCTCTTTGCCGACGGTAATCCGGCGCGGCCCATGGGTCTGAATGCTCAGGATCGGGCTTTGGCGGGCAATGAGCAGGTTGTCCGACTCCGAGCGCTGGCCAGGCCGACCCGCCGTCAGCGAAGGTCGGTAGGCTTGCCCTCCCGATTCCGAAGGCGATGCCTTACTGCCCGTCCCTCCGGAGAGCTCGGAACCACCTGGGGATGGAGTACTACTCCGGTCCTGGGCTACCGAAGTGCCCGGAGGATTCTCCGACGGACCAGTGGTTGCTTGCCCCGATGGGGCCGAAGACCCGGCGCCGAAAGCATTACTTCGAGGTGGGGCCAACGTGGGTTCTCTCCGGCCAGAAGACGCCCCAGCAGGCGATGAATGGGAACTCTCCGCACTTGGGCCTGAGGAAGAATACGAGTAGGCCCGGCTGGGAGCGGCAGAGGCGCCTGGGGAGGAGGGCGTATCCGATCGGGCAGAAGGGGATCCTAATTTCGGGAAAGAATTAGATGCGCCGCCGATCGAGGGGGATTTTTCTTCCCCAGAACCGGCTGGCAAAGGTTCGGATCGGCCTACCCCAGCACCGGCAAACCCGGATTCCCGAAAGACCCTTAACCGTTCATGTAACGGCAACGCCAACGGCGATCCCTTGCCGGGACTAGTGGCCCCAGGCGAGGAATCCTCTGGTTCTGAAGGTTCGGAAACTTCGGGGAGGTCTTTTTCGGATCGGACAACTGGCACAGCAGGACTTCGGGAAGAAGCAGCCCTTGAATTTTCTTCCCCTATCCGGGTCGATTGGTTTGGATACTCACTCATTCCTCTGCGAGAAGGGACTTCCTGGAAACCTCCTCCAGAAGGGGTGCTTCGGTAGATATTCACGGCCGGGTTGCGGAGACCAGAAGCAGAACTCGCCGCCGGTGGGGGGGAGGCTTCTGGCGATTGGGGAGGCCGTTGCGCCCGATACGACGGACTCCGAGAACCTGGTCCTGATAAATTAGGCAATGGAAGTATCCCAAAAAGGTTCCTCCCAGCCGATTCGATCCGGTCCAAAATAGGGGTGGGGCTATGGGCCGGAATGGGGTGCAAATGCTCCCCGCTGGGCGTTTCCTCTTCTTGAGCAAAGACCCTAGCTACCAACACCAGAGCGATGCAGGTAACCGCCGTGAGCCCAATTTTTCGGTACATTCTCAAAATCCCCCTGCAAGAGGTGCAAAACGAGGCGAATCCCTCGGTGATGAGCCTGCCTAAAAAAACCGACGTACTCCCTGTATCCTGAAAAAGACAATCTCCGCAGAGAAAACCTGCTTTTCCTCCAGTCGTATCGACCAAAACGAATTTGGCAGTTTAGGAAAGTTTTACGCTTTAAGGGATTTTGCCTACCGTAAGGATTGTTCGGCCGCTCTCCCAAGAACCCCTTAGGTCTCTCCTGTCAGAGAAACACGCTTTACTTCAAATCCCTACTTTAAGGGGGGAAGGCTGAAAGGGCGGGAAAAACCTGGAGGTTTCGGGAAGAAAGAGGAAGAAAAGAAGTAATCTTATCCAGGAAAAGAAGTTATCAGAGTCTTCCGCCAATCTCCCGGAAGATTCCCATTCGGCAGAGGAACGGACCCCATTAGGAGGGGGGGTTAGTGTGCCCCGTCCAGGACTACCTCGAACCCCAACGCCTCGATCATGCGGAAATCTTCTTCCGCCGCCCTCCCAGAAGTCGTCAGATACCCGCCAACAAAGAGAGAATTGGCCGGGTAAAGTCCCAACGGCTGTAACGGCCCCAGATGGATTTCTCGGCCGGCCGACATCCGCAATTCACACTTCGGCGCCGCCAGCCGAAACAGGCACAACGCCTTCAAACAGTACTGCGGCGTCAACCGATGGACGTCCTCCAGAGGAGTACCAGGAATTGGGTTCAGAAAGTTGACTGGCACGGCCTCGACCTCAAGCCGGGCTAATTCTAAAGCCAAATCCACCACGTCTTCGGCCTCTTCGCCCATGCCCAGAAGGGCCCCGCAACAGATTTCCAATCCGGCGGCCCGGACTGCTTCTAGCGTGGCCAGTCGATCCTGGTAGGAATGGGTCGTACAGATGCGGGGGTAAAACCGAGCGCTGGTGTTCAGGTTATGATTGATCCGATCGACGCCGGCCTGTTTGAGTCGGTCGGCTTGCTTCTGGCTGAGCAGACCAGGAGAGACGCAGATGCGCAGGGGCCAGCGGGCCTTCACCTCGGCCGCCGCCTCGGCCAGCAGTTCCAATTCCTGGTCCGACGGCCTCCGGCCGGAAACCGCAATGCAGTAGGTGCGGGCGTGATGGGCGACGGCCAATTCGGCCCCTTGCAGGATTTTCTCCTTGCTCACCAACCGGTACTTCTGGATGGGGGCGGTCGAGACGGCCGACTGCGAACAGTAGGCACAATCTTCGCCGCACAGGCCGCTTTTAGCGTTGATCAGGAAATTGACCTGGACTTGCCGACCGTGGTAATGACGCCGCACCCGATAGGCGGCGGCCAAAAGCTCCAGCAGTTCTTCGTCGGGGCATTGGAGGATATCCAGGCCTTCCTGGCGGGTAAGCCGACGCCCACCCAACACCCGCTCCGCTAACTCGCACCATCGGTTGGGGGAACTTTGCTTTTCCAAGGGGGCGGCGGGGGAAAAGTGGCTCATCATCATCCTCTCGGGAAACGTAAACCTATTCCTTCCAACTCGACCAAAGACCTTTTATTATAGGCTAAAACTTGAGAAGTTTGAGCCGAGGGAGGAAAAACCACTATGAAACGATGGACCATTGTCGAGGCAAGCCGGGCGATCCGCCAAGGTGAACTCACCCCGCTGGATTTGGTGGAGATGTGTCTGGAGCGGATCCGCCGGTATGACGATCGGGTGCGGGCGTGGGTGTTGGTCGATGAAGCCGGGGCCAGACAAACCGCCACGGAAGCAGGCCGACAGTTGAAAGCCGGTCTGGACCGTGGGCCGTTGCACGGGATCCCGATAGGGATCAAGGACATTTTCGATGTGGCCGATTGGCCTACCCGGGCTGGTTCGCCATTGCGGGCGGATCATCGGGCGTCGGGGGATGCGCCGTTGGTCTCGGTGCTTCGACGGGCCGGGGCCATCCTGTTGGGAAAAACAGTTACGGTGGAGTTTGCCTGTTTCGATCCCTCGCCGACCCGAAACCCCTGGAGTCCGACGCTTTCGCACACGCCGGGCGGCTCTTCCAGTGGGTCAGCCGCCGCCGTGGTGATGGGGATGTGCCTGGGGGCGTTGGGGACCCAAACAGGCGGCTCCTTGGTCCGACCGGCCGCCTACTGCGGCATCGCTACATTGAAACCTACCTTTGGCCAATTGCCTTTGGACGGGGTGGTTCCGGTCAGTTGGCATCTGGACCATGCCGGACCGATGGCCTTGTGTGTGGAAGACCTTCGCCTGATGTATAGGGTGCTTCGGACTGTAAGTGGTCGGCAACCCTGCGAGGCAACTGAAGGGACAACAGCGGGTGGTTGGGTACAGCAGGGGCTTTTTGCCGACCCGCCGGAACCATCCCAGCCGACGCTCTTTGCCGACCAAGAGTTAGACGCCAAAGAAGACCGTTCCTGGCCATCCAGCCTGGGCCGACCGCCTCGGCTGGCCCGGGTTGTCGGCTTCTTTGCCGACCAAGCCGATCTGGCCATTCGGAAACTTTTTGAGCAGGCGTTGAGTCGGCTGAGCAAAGCAGGCGCGGAAGTGGGGCGATGGGCTTGGCCTGCCGAGTTCGCCGAGGTCCTGGACCTGCACACCCTGATCATGGCCGTCGAGGCGGCCGCCTACCATCGAGAGAACTTCCCGAAACATCGCACCCAGTATGGCCCGAAGATCGCCGGACTTTTGGACCAGGGGCTTCAAATTCCGGCGGTGGATTATCTGGCCGGGTTGGATCGGCTTCGGGCCTTGCGCAAGGAGGCTGCCGAGTGGTTGGGTGATTGGGACGCATTCATTCTGCCTTCTACGACGACCACAGCCCCGGCTACCTTGGAGACCACCGGCGACAAAACAATGCAAGCACCGTGGAGTTGTGCGGGGTTGCCGGTAGTTTCGATCCCGTGCGGCTTGGCCGAGGATGGAATGCCCGGGGCGGTGCAACTGGTGGGACGACCCCACCAGGAAGAGGCCCTGCTGGATGTGGCTGCCTGGTGCGAAACGCAGTTCGCTTTTCAGAGTCTCCCTCCGCTTGTGGAAAGGTAATCTCCGGCAGGGGGGGGCCGGGAATCCTTGGGCAGATCGGTTTCTCTTCACCTTGATATTCATGGCCTGGGGAGGCCACCCCTGCTGAAGGATTGCCTGAAAAGCGAACTCCCGGAGGGGTGTTGTTTTTGAGTTCGTCCGGAATTGCTTCTAATAGGTTACATTAAACCCACCGAAAGTGTTAATTTTGGGGAAAGCGGAAATGCGATAGTCCCCCCCTTGCGGTGGGAATTGCTCCAAATGTTTTTTCTGTTGGGCGTTTAGAATTCCGAAAAATGTCGGGAGTGGCTACCCATTCTTGGGGGGAAAACCCGAAAAATTTCAAGTTCTCTTGTCCAAAATTTTTGTTTTAAGTTCTTATTTTTCAATAGGTTATGGTATTTTGACGCCGAGTCATTTGTGCGGGAAAACGTAGGGTAGCGGATTGCATCCGGGAAGTCCTGTAATTACAATAAAGGAAGAAGATTTGGAAGGTTTTGCCTTGCCCGAAACAAGATGTTCCCCCTTGGGCGCCTGCCAATGGCAAGACCTACAAGCGGACGGAGGGGTCCGACAAGCGATTTTGCTAAGGCCCTAAGACGGCCAGGCCTGATTCGCATGGACTTGGCCGGGAGGTGGGTTCTGTGAGTACCATAGCCAAGCTTCGGAATCGGACCGTAAAGGATTTGGCGGCCATGGCCAAACGACAAGGAGTGTCCGGTTGGCATAGTATGCGGAAAGAAGAATTGGTGGTATCCCTGGCCAAGCTGGCGAAGAAAGGTTCTAAGAGCAAAATTGCTGGGAAAACTTCCAAAAAAGTTTCTTCGAACGGTGCGCTGAAGAAAAAAGCTTCCGTCCCAGCCATTTCCAGTGCGGCCCGAAAGACCCTGAAGCAGAAACCTTCTGTTGGTAAGAGGAAAGTTCGTTCCGCCTATCTGGAAGAGCGACTTCGGAAGATTCAGACCCAGTTGGCCGCCTGTAAAGATTTAGCGTTCGGCTCTGAAAGCTCGTCGAATGGGGGTGGACGAGATCGGCTGGTAGCGATTGTGCGGGACCCGTATTGGATTCAGACCTGCTGGGAGGTGAGCCGGGCCGCTGTCCAACGGGCTGAGGCCGCCTTGGGGCAGCACTGGCATGGGGCACGTCCTGTGCTGCGAGTGTTGGAAGTGCTTCGGGAAGGCGCCACCAGCGCCGTGCGGAAACATCTTCGGGACATTCCCATTCATGGCGAGGTGCATACCTGGTACGTCGATGTGTCTTCTCCGCCGAAGAGTTTTCAATTTGAGATCGGGTATTTGGCGCCGAGTGGGAAATTTCTCTGTTTGGCCCGGAGCAACATCGTTACCACCACCCGAAGTCGAATCGACGAATCCGCCGAACAGCCTTGGTCCGAAAAGCCGGAAGAGTACCAACGGGTCTATGCCTTAAGCGGCGGATACGATCCGACGGTGGATACCCGAGAGGTCAAAGAGGTCTTAGAGGAGCAATTGGGGGGATCGTTGCTCCCGTGGCCTGTGCGCTATGGATTGGGCGCCGTCAACCTTGGCAACAAACGAGAGGAATTCAACCTCCACATCGACGCCGAGGTGATGCTTTATGGAAAGACTGTCCCCGGCGCCCAGGTTACGATTCGAGGCCAACCGGTGCGGGTGGAAGAGGACGGCGTGTTCCACCTCCGACTAGAAATGCCGGATCGTCGGCAGGTCTTACCGGTGGTGGCTCAAAGTCCCGACGGCGCGGAACAACGTACGATCATCCTGGCCCTGGAACGCAATACCAAAGTCATGGAACCGATCGTGCGGGACCCCGACGCCGCTCTGCGAGAATAGGCTTGCCCCGCTCCCTCCGAAGGAATCGGCTTCGGGGGGAGTTTTTTTATCGGCTGGGTCTTTGGACGGCTTTTTCTACAGCGTGCCGGGTTTCGCACAGAGTTTCCATTCTTATCCCGGCGTCAAACGGCCTTCTGAGTGGGAACTTGCCAGCACGTCCGTCCCCAAGAGGCTTTTCTTTGGCGGGTAGAATAGGGAAAGGACTTTTGGTAGGATAGAGTGTTTCAGAAGCTCATCGGGCAATCCAGTGAGGGAGGCCCATGCGGTAAACCGGACGCCTCATGGAAGTTTGGAGCGGTTTGGCCGGGGGACAGGCCCTGCTCCTGGCGGAGAAGACGAAATGCGGCGTTCGGAATGAGGCGACTATCCAACAAAGTCGGATGGATAAGCGGTGGTCATGTTGATACGCAGTTTAGAGGCGCTTCCTGAGAACCTGCGGGGCGGGGCGGTCAGTATTGGCAACTTCGACGGGGTGCACGTAGGGCATGTTCGGGTGTTGGAGCGGCTCGTCGCCCAGGCCCGAAGGCTCGGTGCGCCGGCCTTGGTGTTTACCTTTGATCCGGCGCCGGCGTGGGTGCTTGATCCGGTCGCCGCTCCCAGGCTGCTTTGTTGGACGGAGCGGAAGGCGGAGCTGTTGACCCAAACAGGGGTGGATGGGGTGCTGGCCTATCCGACCACCCGGGAGTTTCTCCGGCTGGAGGCGGGAGAGTTTTTTTGGCGGTGGATTGTTGGCCAATTGAAGGCGAAAGTGTTGGTCGAGGGAGGCGATTTTGCTTTCGGACGGAACCGGCAGGCCCAGAAGGCCCAATTGGAAACGTGGTGTCGGCAGGCCGGCGTCCTGTTGGAGGTGGTGCCGCCGGTGGAAATGGAGGGGCGGGTTGTTTCCAGTTCGTGGATTCGGCGTCTGTTGGTCCAGGGCCAGGTGGAAAAGGCCGCCCAATTGTTAGGCCGACCGTATCGCCTTCGCGGCCGAGTCGTCCGGGGGGTTGGGCGTGGCAGACAACTGGGTTATCCCACGGCGAATCTTCAGGTGGAGCGTCTTTTGATCCCCGCCGAAGGGATTTATGCAGGCCGGGCGTGGGTCGGAGATCAATCCTGGCCCGCCGCTGTCAGCCTTGGCGCCAATCCGACCTTCGGGGAGACGGAGCAGAAAATGGAGGCGTTTTTGATCGGTTTTGAAGGGGATTTGTATGACCAGCTCCTGGAGATCGAATTCTTGGCCCGACTTCGAGAAGTTCGCCGATTTCCAGAAGTAGGGGCCTTATTGGCCCAGATGGCCGAAGATGTGTCTGCCGCCCAGCAAATTCTGGCCCAAATCCAACTACAGGAGTCCCGGCCGTGAATGATCCTGGTGGTCGATTGCCTGAGTCGTCCGCATTGTCCGCTTCTAAGGAAGCCGTCGGTTCTCCCCAGACGATTGATTGGGGTCGGCTGATCCAGCGGCTTCAGCAGGCCCACCGGGTGGTGCTGGTAACCCATGTGCGGCCCGATTGCGACGCCTTGGGCAGTACGCTGGCTTTAGGGACTTTTTTGGAACGGATGGGCAAAGATGTGGTTTTAGTAGGGGCATTTGATGTGCCGCCCACGTTTCAGTTTTTGGACCCGCAGAAGCGATTTCGGCGTCTGGGGCGGGACGTGCAGCCCGAAGAACTAGAAACCGCCGATCTGGTGGTGATTTTGGATACCTCGGCCTGGTCGCAATTGGGCGAGGCCGCCTCATGGGTCCGCAGCACCGCCGTACCGAAGATCGTCCTAGACCATCACTTTCGTTCGGAAGACCTGGGAGCGGAGGAATTCAAAGACCCTACGGCGGAGGCTACAGGCCGATTGGTCTATGAATTGGCTTGCCGGTGGGGCGTCTCGTTGGACCCGATGTCGGCGACTCAGTTATTTGCCGCCGTGGCGACAGACACGGGATGGTTTCGGTTTGGTTCGACTCGGGCGGACACCTACCGCTTGGCCGCCGCCTTGGCCGACGCAGGCGCATCGCCTGACCGAATTTATCAGCAATTATACGAAAACGATTCCCTAGGCCGACTGCGTCTGATGGGGCGGGTGCTCATGCGGGCCGAGACGGAACTCAACGGCCGGCTGATCCACTCCTGGATCGAACGCTCGGACTTCCAGGCCACCGGCGCCCTCCCGTCGGATACGGAGGATTTGATCAATCTGTTGATGACGGCGGCCGGTGCGGAGGCGGCTCTGATGTTCATCGAACTGGCAAGCGGCGGTGTGAAGGTCAGCTTCCGAAGCCGATCCCAGTTGGATTGCAGCCAACTGGCCGGCTTGTTCGGCGGCGGCGGCCATCGACAAGCCGCCGGCGCTTTGCTGGCAGACCCCCTCCCCCAGGCCCGGCTCAAGGTCCTTGACGCCGTGCGCGCCGCCATGCAATAATGCCTCCTAAGGGCAATACACCCCCGGGCCAGACATCCCTCTTTTCTCTCCAAGGGGTTCCTCACGGGCCTACAATTCCTTCGGCCTGGGCGATCTTCCGTCCAAGGAGCTTTTCTCATGCGAGCAGTTCAGAAGATATTTTCGATCGGTTGGCTGGCTGGTTGCCTGGCAATTGGGGCGGCCGGTTGTGAACAGCCTGGTTCCGGCCCCGCACGATCGAACCCATCGGGTTCCCCTGCCCCGGCTGCACGCCGTCGCCCCCTTCCTTCTACGGATAGGCCCGATTCCCTTCCCACGGCCCAAGGAGAAAAGGCGTCTTCTGGGGAAGCAACCGGCCCCGGCGGCGCCAAAGTCCCTGGGGAAAACCCTCCGACCGTGGTGCGGGAAAAGGCTGTGGTGGGCGTCAGCCCCAAGGGGCAAGGTTACGGCGGCGGCCTGATCACCGAACCGATTTCCGTCTATTTCAAGGCCCCTCAGATGGTCGTCTTTCGGATTCAAATTCCTCATGCCATGAATCTTTATCGGGGCGTACACGGCCATTTTCCCAAGACCCACCAGGAGTTCATGGAAAAGATCATCCAAGAGAACGGCATCCAACTTCCGCCGCTTCCACCGGGCGCCCGATACGTCTATGATCCGCAGAAGGCGGCCCAAATGCCGCAGTATGATCCGGCCGACCCCCCGCTACTGGTCGAACGTCCCGCCCCGTAGCTCTTTTATCGAATTGTGTAGGCCAGCTTTCGGTTCACGGTTGGCGTCTCTGCCGATTCAGGGGGATGACTCGACCGCTGGATCTTTCCTTCCAGTGGGAATTCGGACAGATAACCCAGATGGGGGGGTAACTGCTCCGACGTTTCCGGCGTCGTGGAACGGGGTTTGCTCGATAGGTGTTTACCGGGCTTCGAGGGCGGAAAACCCGGCCTGAATGTTGTCCATCCGAAACATTCCGCCCCGCCCTGTTGGAAAGAGTAAACACCGTGAGCGGCAACCGATCCTTCAGCCCCGGCAAACGAGCACTCTTCTTTCAGCGTACCCCCTCATTCAAGGGGCGGCCCAGCCGACCAGAAAAAGCATGGGTATTTCTACTGGTTGGAATAGGGGCTTTTCTGGGGCTGAATCTCCCAGCCCTGGGACAATCGTCCGACTGCACTGCGGAGTGCTCCTCTGCGGCACAGGCCCAACCCAGTTGGATGTTCCAGCCGGCCCGATTCAGTCACGCTCCCGGCACGGACCAACGGCTTGTCCAGTACCAGGCCCCCCCGCCTGCTGTGGTTCCCGGTGATCCGACCTATCAAGAGAGCGGCTACCGACATAAACGCTCGGGCATTTCGGTCCGGGGCAGTTTCGACTATCGGCATGTGGTGGAAACCTGGGGCGCTGGGGAATCCATTCGGCCTTATGGAGAATGGCTGTATCCGTTCCGGCCAGGGGCCACGCCTTTTGGTCCGTGGGGCAATCCGCAAGGGCCTTGGACCTTGCCGTTTCAATCGTGGCAGAACCCCTATGGGGCCTGGAACCGGTACGGCTATCCGTATGGGATGGTTCCGTTGCCGGTTTGGCCGCCGGCAACCGCCGCCCCACCCGCACCCTAAATCCTCCGGGGAAGCCAACCTGTTGAGGGGCTATTCATTTGGGGGCGTGTATCCTTTGGGGCTCCATCGAACGGGCTCTCTGCACGCGCACCCACCCCGGTTACCAATCCGAACGAACTTCCTGCTCTTGGTGGCCGGTGATCCGCCATCGGTCTTTTTCCCATCGCAATTGGACTTCCAGCGTTATCCGGCCGGCGTAAAAGGGTTGGCCTTGGGTGTCTTCGATGTTGATCCAGCCGACCAGGTGGGCCGTCGCCGTGGGCGGACTGGTCAATGGGTTGATCTCAATTTCCAGATGGGTAATGCGGGCCTGCTGAAACCGATATTGCTGGAGTACGCTTCGGGCGCGTTGCGGTGTATAGCGAGCCGTGGGAGAAATATATTCAAAAAGCCCCTCCACATCATTATGCTCGATTGCCGAGGCGGCGCCGTACAACACACCGGCGACTTGTTCTTTGGGCGTTTCGATCCAGCGTTCCAGGAACACGCCGCCTAAAGTCAACAGAAGAACACCAATCATCGGCCCCAGCCATACCCCTCGGCCCGTCCGGACCAGGATACTCCCAAAGATCACCTCCAGGATCACGCCTACCAGGAGGATCGGCCCCGAATGTTCTAAAAAAAGGATCACGGTCGAAAGATTCCCTCATTATGGGACCAGAAACGACGAAAAGAAACGTTTTTGCTTGCACACAGCCAAAGCGGCCTTCCTCATCGGCGTCAGTTTAGCCGGTCGGCTAAAATGGCGCTACAATCGAAAGAACGGTTTGGGGTTCTCTCATGGGTATCAAAAAGAACAGTTTACCTTTTGGCGGGCCGGTTGAAAAGCCGTCGGGTCGGGGACAAGAGCCGGTTGCTCAACCACCTATAGCTTGAAGCCTGGCATCAGGATGTTATCCCAAGCGGTTGTAGGTCGGCGGCGACACTGCAACCGGCTCCGGGGACAAACAGCAGGGGGATTTTCTAGCAAGCGGCTCAAAATCCCGCAACTACGGGGCAACATGGGGACTTCGTTCATCTACCGGTTGAGAACCGATTTCTAGGATGCAAACGATCGGTCAGGGTTCCAACAATCGGAAGGATTGGAAAAACTTGCCGACATTGTCTTCGTTCAGGGCGCCTTCCGGTCCGGTTACCGAAAGGCAATATAAACGAGTCCCTGCCAAACACCATCGCACCCGAAGTTGGTGACGGTACTGAGGCAGGAACAGTTCGACATCCAAAACAGGCCGATCCTGGAGGCGCAGTTTCTCCCGGCTTCGGAGTTCCGTCTGTTGCTGCTTTGTCAATCCTTCACAGAGCATGTCCATCAGTCGGTAAGGGTCCTCCCTGGCCATTTGATAAAATAAAGCGTTTTGCATCCCAAACAGCATATACTCCAAGCCGCAAAAGGAGGCCCGATAACTCCATACGGCGGCGTCTTTGGACTGCGGCGAGGGCGGAAACGACTTGGCTTGGAGGGCCTTGGGTTTTTGCTGCTCTGGAGAGTCGCTGTTTTGCCGAGCGTCGAGGCTGCTATCGTGGGCTTCTTGGGGCCGTTCGGGCGGCGCCGGAAACGCCAGTTGAACCGGCGCTTCGGGCGGCTGAAACGTTTGCCACTTCGGCACGGTATCCGTAATGTCGCTCGGTCGCAGCAGACCCGCCTGCCCGCACACGTATCCGACCGGCAAATCCCACGCCTGTTGACCTGCTCGCAACTGATACACCATGACCACCCGATCGGCTAAGGCCGTCCCCACCACTCCCCGCGGCGGCTTGACGTATTCATACCCAGGATCGTCGCCGGTTACCGGGTTCCGCAGCGCCTGGTGGAATTCCTCCGCGCTGGCGAAACACTCCTGTAAATCTGTCAGTCGATCCGGCAACTTCTGATGGCGGTGGTAAAATTCTTGAATCCGCTGGACCCATGCTTCCACCCCCGGCTGGGAACGGCTTGCCTCGGACTGGCAACCTCCCCAGATCAGGCTGATCAGCACCCACCCCACCCATCGGAACCCCCTGCCGCCTCGAATTGCATTGGACATTATTCTCTCCTAGCGTGTTCTTATGCGCGGGTATCTACACATTTTGGAGTGCGGCGGGAAGGCCGTCCTGAAAGACGGACGACAGGCCCGCTTTATTTTTTCTTATCTATAGGGAGCATTCCTGGGGGAATTTTGTTCCTGTTGCCAAAGCGGCGTCGCGGGACTTAGACGGCCCCTTGCCGCCGCACTCCAAACGGGACCTTCCTCTTCGGCGGCGCCGACTTGGGCAGATCCTAATGCTGGTCGGAGAGGACAGGATTTTGGCAGGCAGCCGGCTTGGGTTCCACCAAAGCCGCTTCCTTACGGGCGCGGCTCCGGTAAGCGTCCTCGCCCTACCCTTGCAGGAGCGTCCGAGGCTTACCGCCCTCCGCCCCTCCGTCGTCTATTCCCCGCTCAGCCGGGCCATGTACTCCCGCCAGGCGCCGATCGACTGCCGAAGATTCTCCAAGGCGTCCCCTTTGAGTCCGTAACATTGCAGACCGATCGGCCCCCGGTAGCCGGCCGCATGAAGTTGCTTGAGCAGTCCATAGACATCGAAGTTGCCCCGGCCAAGCGGTTGGATCAAATGTTCCCAGCCGAAGCCTGGTTGCTTGGCGTCCGCCCCGTTGATGGAAACCAAGAACAAATACGGCATGGCCTCCCGGATGGTGGTGGGCAGTTTCTCCGCTTGGTCGGTCATCAGTTCGTGGCATAGGTTGATCGAAACGCCGACATTTTTTCGGTTGATCTGTCGGACCAGGCGGAGGGCGTCGGCTGTGGTGGCTACGTAGAAGCCTGTATGCGGGTAGAGGGCCACCCGGAGCCCCGCCCCCTCGGCCAGATCGGCAATTTCCCGAACGATCCCAACCGCCTTTTCGTCTTCCTGACCTGGTTTGCCCCCTAACACACAAAGCCACAAAACCACATCCGTTCCTCGAAGCTGACGAATCGCCTCTTTCGCGGCCGGATCGTAGGCAGGCGTCTTGTCCAAATGGCAACTCACATAGGTGCTGAAGACCTTCAATCCCTGGGACTGGTACTGTTTGACCACCGGAGCCACGTTCCAGCCGCCCCATGCCACCCCGGCATATCCAAGCTCTTTGAGGACCTTCGGGGGGCCGGCAATTCCCCGCAGACCATTGTCGAAGACAAAAAACTGGTACGGAGCGTCCTTCTCGGCGGCCCCGGCTAAACCACCCCACAAGCCCACCCCCAATAGGCCCATCACCCCCAGCCCTAAACCTACCCGCCCCACCTGAGCTGGTTTTCCCCACCACGTTCGATTTCTACTTTCACGGAAGCCTGGCATGAGAAACTCTCCTTGAAGAAAATGCTACAGACCTAAAAGGGTTTCGTTAGGATTATGGAAGAGTTCTGGAAGGCAGCCGGACTATTGGGGGCTTTCTTCAGCCGTCGGCCTATGGCAGAACTGTGGGAAGTTCAATCGCAAAACCCTACAATTTTAAGGATATCTCCCCTTGGCCCCAAAGGGAAGCTACCATAAGGGGACCTATTCGGGGGAGAGCGTCCAGGCCGAGGTTCGCATCAGAGGGAGGAGGGGGAGACTCCCCCCGATAAACAGTTCCTCCGGGTGGGGGGGGTGCCCCTTTGACGAACTGATTGTTTTCGCTTAAAACTAATTAATACAGAGAACGCTTTTCCAATTCAGGATGCCGGGAGAAATAAGCCAGATCGGCCTCCAACGGGGGGCCCCTACAATGGGGACTTGTGAACCTGGTCAGGGACGAAAGTCAGCAGCCATAAGCAAGACAACCATGTGTAGTGGGCCTCCCGTTGGGGGCCGAACTTTTTGGATCATCACAGCCGTGGGGGTGGGAGGAGCAGGGTGGTAGTGTCTATCCATGAAAAGGTCTTTCGATGGTGGAACGAGGCGTTGGTGGACCGGCCAAGAAGGGGCGTCCCTTGACGGAACCGCCCCCTCCAGAGGCCCAAGCTGGGGACAAGCAGCGGGGGTACATCGTCGTCGCCCGCCGATATCGACCCCAACGGTTTGAGGACCTGGTGGGTCAGGAACATGTGGCCAAGGCCCTGGCCAACGCCATCAGCGCCAGCCGGGTGGGACACGCCTATCTATTTACCGGCGCCCGGGGGGTGGGGAAAACATCGACGGCTCGGATTTTCGCCAAGGCCCTGAATTGCCAACAGGGCGTAAGCCCCCAACCGTGCAATCAGTGCGACATCTGCCAGGCCATCAGCACCGGCGATGATGTGGATGTGCTGGAGATCGACGGCGCCAGCAATCGGGGGATCGAAGAGATACGCGCCCTGCGGCAGAACGTCAATGTGCGTCCGAGCCGGGCAAGATTCAAAATCTACATCATCGACGAAGTCCACATGCTCACCAAAGAGGCGTTTAATGCCTTGCTCAAAACATTGGAAGAACCGCCGGAGCATGTGAAATTCATCTTCTGCACCACCGAGCCGAACAAAATCCCCATCACCATCTTGTCCCGTTGCCAGCGGTTTGATTTTGCGGGTATCGGGACGGAGGCGATTTTGCGTCGGCTCCAACAGATCGTGGAGTCAGAGAATGTGTCAGCGGACCCGGAGGCCCTGGAGGTGATCGCCCGTCGGGCGGCCGGGTCCATGCGGGACGCCCAATCCCTACTGGAACAATTGCTGGCCTTTGCCCCAGGCAAGATCACGTTAGAAGATGTACACGAGCTGTTGGGCGCCGCCGGGGACGAACGGATGGCGGCCTTGGTGGGTCGGCTGATCGAGCGAGATGCGGCCGGGGCACTGGCGGAGCTGGATGCAGCGATTCAAGAAGGGGTGGACCCCGCCATTTTATTGGAACAGATGTTAGGCTATTTTCGGGATTGCATGGCGGCGGTCTTAGGGTGCCCCGCCCAGATGTTCGTTTATACCTCTTCCCGCATGGCCGATCAGGTGATCCAGACGGGAGGTCGGCTTGGACTGCAAACCTTGCTGGCGATCGTGCAACTGGTGGATCACACGTTGGGCCGGATGAAGTTTAGCACCCAAGGACGCATTTTAGCGGAGTTGGCCTTGGTTCGCATCTGCCAGTTGGAGAACTTGGAATCGCTTTCGGAGTTGATTGCGGCGATGCGATCCGGCGGACAATGGACCATTCCCGAAAGCTCGGCCGCGAGCCGAACCGCGCCGCCGTTATCCAAAGAGCAGGCTCCCGCCGCCTCGAGGGGTTCCTCCGGGCCTTTGGAGGAGGAGAGTTTGGCAAAAAAAAAAGAGTCCCTCCCAGAGCAGACATCGGACGAAGAGGCCGTAACCCCTTCGGGAAGACCTAAGTCCTCCCAATGGCAAAAGCTAGGCCCGGACAACGCCGCTGAAATCTGGCAAGCGGTTTTACGGCGAGTGGGAGGAATTGTCGCAGAACACGGTCGGTATTTTAGTTCGATTGCGGCGTCGAGCGAAACTCGTCTGGTGATTTATTTCGATCCGGCCTATACTGTATCGAAAGCGTTCTGCGAACGGCCGGAGCAATTGGCCCGATTCGAGAAGGCGTTAGAGGAACTGCTGGGCTATCGGGTGCAGGTGTCGTTTCAACTGGCCGAAACGTCCGAAGCGAAAACCGAAAAGCCGCCGAGTTCGCCGCCGACAGATTCTTCTTACCAAGAGCGATTGGCGGAGGTCCAGCGGCGAGCCTTTGTACAAAAGGCCATCGACTTGTTCGGCGCGCAACCGGTGCAATTGAGCCTGCCGGAACCGCCAGAGCAGGAATGAATCCCCCCCGATGTTTTTTAGCAAGGAGTTTTGTAAATGTCCCCGAAAAAGAAGTCGAAGTCGAAGTCGAAGTCGAAAAAATCCCGCCCTGTTTCGCCTCCGCCTCGAGTAGATTTGGACGCTCCGGATGACGAGCTGGAGGAACAACTCCTCCTGGTCGGCGGCCAACTCGAGAAAATCAGCGTCTGGGGCCGTTCGGGGGGCGGTTTGGTCAAGATCGAAATGGACGGCATGATGTGTGTGCGCCAATGCCAATTGGCCCCGGAACTGTTGGAGAAAAAAGATCGGGAATTGATCGAAGACCTTTTGGTTTCGGCCTTTAACGACGCGGCGGTCAAGGTCCGCCAACACATCTTCTCCTTTTTGCCCTCCATGCTGGGGGAGGAAGAAGCCCAAGACGTGGAGGAAGACGTGGACATCGTGGAGATGGCCAAGGCCATGGCGCAGGATAAGGATTTTATGGAACAACTGGGCAATCCGTTTGTGGCCACATTTGTCGAAATGCTTTCCGCCCTAGAGGATATGGAGGATGAGGAACCACCTGCCGAAGGGAAAAAAAAGGAATAACGTTTTTTCGGGAAGATACTCAAGGGAGGAACAGACGCGAACGGGTTTCGTATCGTTCTTTTGAATATTTTCTCTATAGATCTCTATAGAGCCATGGCTGAATTGACCGGACCGTTGAAAAACCTGATTGATCAACTGGCGCGGCTGCCGGGGATCGGCAAAAAGACGGCCGAACGGCTGGCCTACCACCTATTGCGGGTCTCCAAACAGGAGGCCCTGGAGTTGGCCGAGGCCATCCGCCAGGTCAAAGAAAACCTGCGACACTGCCGGATTTGCTATAATTTAGCAGAGCAGGAGGAGTGCGCAATCTGTCGCGACCCCCGGCGGGACAGGCAGATGTTATGTGTGGTGGAGCAGCCGAGGGACCTGATGGCGTTGGAGCAGACGGGAGTGTATCGGGGGGTGTATCATGTGTTGCTGGGGCGGATTGCCCCTTTAGAGGGGATCGGGCCGGAGGATTTGACGATCCAGGCCCTGGTGGATCGGGTTCGGCAGGGAGAGTTTCGAGAGGTGATCATGGCGACGAATCCCACTATAGAAGGGGACGGCACCGCCCTCTATATTTCCCAACAGTTGGCCCCGTTTTCGGTGCGGATCACCCGGTTGGCCAGGGGCATTACTGCCGGGAGTGTGTTAGAATTTGCGAACAAGGAGATTCTGACCGACGCCTTGAGCGGCCGACAGGAGTTTTCGTAATCGCTTGGTAGGGGTGGAGGCTGTTAAGTCGGCGAAGGAGAGAGCACGATGCGGCTGTCCCTAGGACAAGAAATGCGACAGGTCCAGAAGCAGATTCTGGCCCCACGGATGATTCAGTCGATGGAAATCTTGCAACTGCCGATCCTGGCTTTGCAAGAGCGGATCGAACAAGAGATGCAAGAAAATCCTGTCTTGGAGCAGGTGGAAATCGATCCGGACGCTGCACCGGAAGAATCCGAAGAGCCCCTGGAACCTACGCCTTCGGAACCCGTTGCCGAAAGCGAACGGGAATTCGTCATTGACGAGGCAAAACCCGAGGCCGATTTCGAACGCCTGGTCGAAATGGACGAGCAGTGGCCGGAGCATTTCGAGGAACACACCCGGCCTTCCCGGAATCGGATGGAGGAAGAGGCGGAGCGACAGCATGATGCGATGGCCAATCTGACGGCCCGACCGCCCACCTTGCAGGATTATCTGGAGAGTCAGTTGGCTTGGTTCGATCTGGCCCCGGACCTGCGGGCCATGTGCGAACGGATCATCTACAATCTGGACCACAACGGGTATCTGACGACCAAGGAATTGCGGGACCTATTGGGTCCCGAATCTACCGAGGCGGACCTGGCCCTGGCGGAACGCGCCCTGGCGATGGTCCAAAAACTGGACCCCCCCGGCGTGGGCGCACGGGACCTTCGAGAGTGTCTGCTGCTGCAACTGACTCCGGGGATGCCTTATTACGACGAGCTTCGCACCCTGATTACGCACCATTTAGAGGACATTGAGCAGAATCGGCTACCGGCCATCGCAAAGAAGACCGGGTATAGTCTGGAGACGATTCAAGCGGTCCTGCAAGAACTGCGCAAACTCAATCCTAAGCCTGGGGCCGATTTTCAGGAAGAATTTATTCCTCCGGTTACTCCGGATGTTTACGTGGAGCGGACGGACGACGGCGGTTACAAGGCGCGTCTGGAAGAGGGCCGACTTCCTCAGTTGGTCATCAGTCCTTATTATCGTCGGCTCCTGAGCGACCCGCAAACCAACGAACAAACCCGAGAATACATCAAGCGGAAACTCAATTCCGCCCAATGGCTTATCGACGCGATTTCGCAGCGACGAAATACGCTGTTGCGGGTGGCCCAGGCGATCGTCGATCATCAGAAGAACTTTCTGGATAAAGGCCCGGAATATATCGAACCGCTCAAAATGCAACAGATCGCCGAAAAGGTGGGCGTCCATGTAACCACGGTCAGCCGGGCGGTGGATGATAAATGGATTCAAACCCCCCGAGGCATCTTCCCGTTAAAACGTTTCTTCTGCGGCGGTACCATCAGCGCCGAGGGCGATGAGGTGGCGTGGGATGCCGTGCGACTGAAACTCCAAGAGATCATCGCCAACGAAGATAAGCAGAACCCCTTGAGCGATGAGGACCTGATGCACGAATTGGCCAAACACGGCATCCAGGTTGCTCGCCGGACCGTAACGAAGTATCGGAAGGCCCTTCGGATTCCCAGCTCTCGGCAGCGCCGGGAGTGGTCGGCGGTCATGGGGAAGTCGGCCTCTAAATTGGCGACGCCTCCGGCAGGTTCTTCCTCGGTCGCTGAGGGCGATGCTGGCCTTACTTCTTCGAGTTAACCCGGCGGCGTCATTTCTACCGTCTGGAGAACAGTCTGCCGGCCTCAAGAGGTGGGCTAGACGCCGGTGTGCTGGGGCAAGAGGCCGCCGACGCCCTGCTCTTTCGCGGGACCGAGAAGTGGTTTCCCTTGGTTGGAAATGGCTTGGGTTACTTGATCAGGCGGGCTTCGATGTCGGCAATTTGCCGATTGGCGAAATCTTCCGTCAGCAGCCATTCTTGGAACAAGTTTTCAATCAGTCCTAAATACCATTGGACGGAGGCTCGCGTTGTGGTGCGGGGCAGGTCCTTCGGACGATCTTCATCCCGAATGGGCGGCCGTACTCGGGCGGCCGGCGGCTTATAGTTCGGATTGAAGACCAGAACGGGCAGGGTATCGGCGGGCAACAAGTGCCGCCATAGGAAGGCCTGCATTCGGTCGTCGGCCGGTACGGCCTGCCGGACGATCTCTTGGTCGCCGACCTTGGCGACGCCCACCACCGTGAGATTGACCGGTTGGTCCATTTCGGTCAGGGTGGTTTTGATCCCTAGGTTGACCACTTCTTGTTTGGGGCCCAAGGTAGCACCGCCCGATTCGAAGCCGGGCGGCAAATCTTTGAACCGTAGGGTGATCGGCCCATCAAAACCATCTTTGCGGATGGCAAACACGGTAAGGGCCGCTGAACTTTTGCTGCGGATGTTCAGGCGGGAAGGGGTCGCCCGCAGAGCGAAATCCGGCTGCGGCGGGCTGATCCGGAGCCGATAGGCGTACTCCTTGCCGCCCTGTCGGCTCGTATCGCCGAGGTGGACCAAGTATTTTCCATCGGCGGGTAGTTTTACCATGAGGTAGGAATCAGCGTAATGGGTGTTCAGGCCGGAACCGGCGTCAAAATGATCGTCATTCAGGGCCAGGATCTTGCCGTCCGGACCGGTTACTTTCAGGAAGGAATCCAGAGGGGAGGCAAGCCGACGGGCGGTAACCTCCGCCACAATCGTCTGGCCCGCTTTGCCTTCGACTTCAAAGAGGTCCCAATCGCCCGGTCGGTCGATCCGCCCGTTGACGATGATGGGAAGTTGGACCTTTTGGGCCTTGGCCGGTTCGTCGTTGGGTTCGGTTTCCACGCATTCCGGCAGGGTGTCCAAGGCGAACGGCACGTAATTGGAGACCACATTGCCCACCTTGGCCGCTATCAGGTGGACCCCAGGCCCCGCTTCTGCCGGGGGCGGAGAGAGGGCGGCGCCTGCCAGGTTCCAGCCGTCCATCTCGATCTTGACTTGTTCGCCCACTCGGGCGCCCAAGGGGAAGATGCTGGTGATAAAGGGCAGTTCGCCGATGGTAATCCGATAGACGAAGCTTTCCCGGCCTCGAAACAGGGCGTCGTAGATCGTCAGCACATACTCCCCATCTTCCGGGACCTCCCAAAACAGGACCGGATCGGGATGGAAGCGGAAATCGTCGCAATAGCCCACTTCCCGACCGTTGGCGTCGTAGAGACGGATGACCGCCTGGAACCAGCCGGGCACTCCATCCGGCACATAGGGGATCAACTCCCGAGCGACCACGGAGATGACCAGATGCTGGCCTTTTTTCGCCTGAAACCGATAGCGGTTGATTTCGCCGGCGGCGACCTGGCCGTTCATCGTGCAAGGGATGGCGATGCGGACTTCCTCTTCTTCGGGCGGTCGATGGCGCTGGGCCAGATGCTCCCGGCCAAGCACCGGTAGTTGACAGGTTTTCATCGGTTTACGGGCCACTTCCGGCGTTTGGCCCACATAAAATGGCAAGGGATTGGAGATGCCGCGTTTGGTGACCACACGGATTTCGCGGCGACCGGGTTTGGCGTCGGGGGCGATGGTTACCTCGGCGAAAATGAGTTCACACTGGGAGCGAACGGCTGGGAACCGTTCGTCCTCGGCAAAGATGCTTTCGATGCGTCGAATCAGGTTTTGCTTGGCCAATTCTTGGGGAGACAATACGGCGGCGTTAGCGACGGCGGCTTTTTGGGCGGCGATCAGTTCCGGCGGCCCGATCGGTGCAGGAAACTCATAGTAGGCCCATTTGGCGACCATGGCGTCGCTGAGGGTAGTTTCCGGCTTTCGGAGCTCCTGAAGCTGCTGGCTCAGTAAAGGACTGAGTTCCTGGTTGCTCATGACCCGGTAGTAATCCACCAGTCGAACCGAGACGCCGTCGCCGGTAACCACCAAACCAGACGGATAGGCCAACCCTTGACCGCCTAACCGAATGGGAAATGTGGATCCCTGCTGGCCGCCGGCTGGATACACGTAACCGATATACTGGTTCTGCGCCCATACGGGCAGACTGCCCGTCAATAGCAGCGTCAAGGCCGCCATGGCCGTGATGTTCGACCGCCTCATGGTTTGCCTCCCATAGTAAGTTTTCGGTTTTTCAAAACAGATCAAGAGGTGTGTAGGGCATTCTGGGGGGCGGCGGTATCTATGGGGAGGCCGCCCCCCAGGATGACTGCCTTATCAACGCAGCAATGGTTACAGGAGTTCTTCCAGCATCCCCGCGGACTTCATACCTTCGTTTTCGGTATCCAACACGCGGGCTTCCAGTCCCAGCGGATGGGGCAGCTTGGCCGCCGGGTCGATGCCGGCTAGCAGATAGAAGGTGCCCAACAGGTCGCTTGGATAGACGGGACGTTCCTTGACGTTTTCGCCTTTTTCGTCGGTGGAACCGACGACTCGGCCGCCTTGGATGCCACCGCCTGCTACGAGGACTGTGAACACCTTTCCATAGTGATGGCGACCTCCGTTCCACGGCGGCGCCCAATCGACTTTCGGCGTTCGTCCGAACTCGCCGGTACACCAGACCAGAGTGGTCTGGAGCAGACCGCGTTCCTGCAGATCGGCCAGCAACGTCGCCAAGCCCTGGTCCAACATCGGGCACTGACGGCGCATCGTGGCGAAATGGCCGCCGTGGGTGTCCCAACCGCCGGGGAAGCTAATGTTGATATACGGCACGCCGGCTTCGACCAGCCGTCGGGCGACCAGGCATTCCTGGCCGAAGGTATTCCGACCGTATCGATCCCGAATTTCTTTGGATTCATTGTCTAGGTTGAAGACTTCCCGGCCCTGGCCTAACAGGAGTTGGTAGGCTCGTTCTTGGGCCTCCTGGGCGGCGGCCATTTGAGAAGCGTCGGCCAGGCCATAGCCCATCAGATTGATCTGATCGAGCAATTGTCGGCGGGCCTGTTGCCGGCGGTCGTCGATGCCTCGGTTGACGATCCCCTGCACCTCAAATCGCGGGGCATTGGGATCGCCGCCGGTGGCGAACGGCTTGTACCCTGGGCCGAGGAAACCTTCCTCAGAAAACCGCCCCGCCGCCTGAAGCATCACAATATACGGAGGAAGCAGTCCCTTGTACTGTTCCTTCCTGAAGTAGGTAAAGATGGCCCCCACGCTGGGGTAGGAAAGGTTGCCGCCGGGTTTATGGCCGGTTTGCATCAGATAGGCCGCCGTCTCATGGCCGTCGTTCCCATGGGTCATACTGCGGATCAGGGAGTATTTGTCGGCCGTTTTGGCCAGCATGGGGAACAGCGAACTCAGTTGAATTTTATCGACGTTGGTGGGGATGACTCGGTCGAACTCGCCCAGGTACTCGTACCCGCTGCCAGGCTTCGGGTCCCAGGTATCGTTATGGGACATGCCGCCCCAGAGGAAGATCTGGATGACGGATTTGATTTTGGGTTTGTCTTTGGCTTTCTGTTTGGCCGCCTCGTCGCGGGCCGCTTTTTCTTTGGCCAATTGGTCTTCGTCGGTTTTGGCGGCTGGAGCGGCGAAGACCAAGGGGTTCAGTCCGCTGGCAGCGGCCAGGACGCCTGCGGCGCCCCATGCGCTGCGTTGCAGGGCTTCCCGTCGGGAGAGATGCTCTTGGGAGTTGGGGTTTGTCATGGCTTTGGCCTCCTTCCATTGGGGGACGTTTGGGCAAGGATAGTGGATGTTACTTCCTATTTCTTAGGGTTGAACGTCAAAGGATCAATGCCGCAGGAGGAATTCCGGGTTGTTGATCAAGGCCCAGGCCAGGTCGTGCCAAAGGGCGGGGCCCCGGGCCACCCCCGCTTTGGCGTACTCCTGGGCGGCCTGCAATTCCGTTTCCGTGGGGAACCGGGAAAGGATCGTCAAATAGAGCTTTTCGGCGATTTCTTTAGGCTCTCCAGAGGAAATGAGGGCCGCCACCTTCGGCCCGGTTTGTATCTTACGCTGAATATGCACCGAATTGAGCATGTGCAACCACTGCAACGCCCCGAGTTCGTTGACTCGCTCGGTTTCCATTCCGGTGGAGCGTGAGGATCGACCGAACAACGTCAGGAACGAATCCGTTACGCTGCCGTCAGCGATTCCCGTGGCTGTCAGCTCTTTGGGAATATAGGTGAACGGCTCTGGAACCGCACTGGTATAAAGGTCTGAGGCGCCGGTGATTTGGTTTATCATGTCGATCAGCACCTCTGCTTCCACCCGCCGCAGCGGGTAGCTGGCAAAGTTGGCGGCGGCTTCCGGCCTTTTATCCTTAACAATCGACGAAAATTGGTACGTGGTCGAGGTCAGGATCAGCCGCTTCAGGTGCTTCATATTGTAACCGCTTGCTACGAACTCCTTCTCCAAGTAGGCCAATAGTTCCGGGTTGCTGGGCGGGTTGTCGTCTCGGATATCGTCCGGCTCGTGGATAATCCCGCGTCCCATGATCCACGCCCACGTACGGTTGACGATCGCCTTGACGAACCAGGGATTTTCCGGCCGAATGAGCCAATCGGCAAACACCTCCCGGGGATCCCGATCCGGCGGGATGGTTACTTTGGTCCCGTCGGGAAAGACCGCTTCGATGGGGCCGTTGGGATTGATCGGTTCGGGCAGGTTTTGGGGAATCTGGTTGGTGGCGGTAACCGCCGGACCTACTGCATCCACGCCCCGAGCGGTGCTGCCAGGCTGATCCGTGGATTTTAGCGGGTCCCAAAAGACGATCTCTTCTTTCCATTCGCTGGTCGGCTTGTAGCCCACCTGGGAGAAAAAGACCGCCAACTGTGCCCGTCGTTCTTGAGGCCACAGCTCCACCCGGGTCCCCATCATCGCCAACCCTGCCGCCGCCGCAATCCCTTCGGGAGTCCGGTTTTGGATGGCTCGGTAGAAGTTGACCGGCCCGACGCGGAAGTTGCTGCCGCTGGAGGTAAGCAATTCCCGGGCAAATTGGTTATAGGGCTTATTGCGGGCAATGGATTCCCACACCCAGCGATGATAGGCCTGAGCGGCGTTCGGCCAAACCTTGACCGGGAATTCCGCTTTAATGCGCAGGATGTCGCTCCATCGCATGGCCCAATAATCGAAATGGCTCTGCTGGTCCAGGAGCCGATCCACCAGCGCCGCCCGTTTCTGCGGGTTACTGTCCTGAAGGAACGCCCGGGCTTCTTCGGCCGTGGGTAATTTGCCGGTAATATCCAAATACGCCCGACGCACAAACACAGCGTCCGAGCAAAGGGCCGGTTGGATGCCCAGGGCCTTCAACTTCGCAAAGACAATCTCGTCGATACGGTTGGCTGGCTGGGGCGGCTGGGGGCTTTCCATGATCTGTTGGATCCGCTGGGCCGCCAGCAGCCGATAGAGAACCACTTTCGCCTGCTCGACCTGGGCACGCTTGTCATCGACGTTTTTCCTGGCGGCCAGATAGGCGGCCCGAGCTTTTTCCGCTTCCTGTTTGAGGGGTTCGGCGGCGGCTTCGGCCTGTTGGGCTGCCTGTTCGTCTGCCTGATGACTCTCTTTAGCGGCGGCGATCCGTTTCTTGAGGTTTTCCAGGGCCTCTTCGAACGATTTTTTCTGGGCTTCGGCCCGGGCGAGGTTTTGGGCGGCGTTATTGGCTTGCAAGGCCGCCTGCTCCAGCTTCTGCCGCGCCGGGGTGTAGGCCGCCATCGCCTCGGCGGCGGCTTTGCGTTTGGCAGCCGCCTCATCCGCTGCCTGCCGAGCCGCCGCATCCAGTTGCAAAAGCTCCTTGGCCGCCTCCTGAGCAGCCTGATGGGGGCCTGTAGCAGCGGCTACTTGCTGGTTGGCCTTTTGTAAGGCTTCGTCCGCCGCTTTTTTCTGAGCTTGGGCCTCGGAGAGCTTTTGGGCGGCGGCGTTGACTTGGGCCTCGGCTTGCTGCTGGGCCTGCTGAGCTTTGGCCGCCGCTGCTTTGGCCTCCTCGGCGGCTTTGCGTTTGGCGGCCGCCTCGTCGGCGGCCTTTTTCTTTTCCGGCTCTGGCTTGTTGGCGTCGCCGGCGGCTTGTTTGGCCTTGGCTTCGGCCTCCTGAGCGGCCTTTTCGGCGGCTTCGGCGGCTGAAGTAGCAGCGGCTAGTTGGTTTTTGGCGTTGGCCAAGGCGTCCTCAGCGGCCTTTTTCTTGGCTTCGGCCTCGGCTAGTTTTTGTGCAGCGGTATTGGCCTGAGCCTGAGCTTGCTGCTGGGCCTGTTGGGCTTGGGCCAGCACGGCGGCGGCATCGGCGGCGGCTTTGCGTTTGGCGGCTATTTGGGCTGCCTCTTGGGTCTTCTGCTCGGCCAGTTTGGCCGCCTCCTGGGCGGCCTGTTCCGCCCCCTGCAAACCGGTCAATCGGCGTTTGGCGCTGGCTAATGCCTCGTCGGCTTTTTGCTTCTGGGCTTGGGCATCCGCCAGTCGTTTGGCTGCCGCCTCTGCCTGTTTTTGTAGGTTAGGAATGGCAGCCTGCGCTTTGGCCAGGGCCGACTTGGCTTCTTCAAATGCCTTTCGCTTTGCGGCGGCTTCGGCGGCGGCTTGCTTTTTCTCCGCTTCCGGTTTGTTGGCGTCGCCGGCGAATTGTTTGGCCTTCGCTTCCGCCTCTTGGGCCGCTTTTTCTGCGGCCTGCAAAGTCGCAGGACCGGCGGCGACCTGGTTTTTTGCATTGGCTAGGGCCTCGTCGGCAGCCTTTTTGTGGGCTTCCGCTTGGGCTAGGCTTTGAGCTGCGGCGTTGGCTTGGTTCTGGGCGTTTTCGAGGTCGGCTTGGGCTTGGGGCAACACCGTTTTGGCAACCTCCGCCGCTTTGCGCAGGGACGTCGCTTTCGCCCTGGCCAACTGGGCTTCTATATCGTGTTTGTTGGCGGCTTCGGCGGCGGCCTTAGCGGCAGCTTCTGCCTGTTGAGCGGCCTTCTCAGCCGCCTCATACGCCTGCTGTAATGGCAGAGCAGCCGACCGGGCCTCCTCTAACGCCTTCTCCATCTCTGGTTTGGCTTTGGCGGCTTCCTCAAGGGCTTTGACGGCATTAGCCAAGTTGGCTTCGGCCTGCTGCAACATCTTCGCCCCTTCCTCGCCGGCCAACATTTTGGTCTCGTTGGCCTGGTTCCGCTTCGCATTCGCCGCAGCTCTGGCCTCGGCATAGGCGTTGTCCGCCTTTTGCATGGCCTCTCTCAGCGGCGCCACAGCGGCTTCTGCCTCCTGAACGGCCTTTAGAGCGGCTTCGTAGTCGGCACGGGCCTTGGCCTCCGGAGTGGGCTGAGCTTCGGCGGGAGCAGGCTTCGGCGCCTCGCCGCCATAAACCAAAAGCGATCCGAAAATCCCCACACACAACACCCAAGACACCAGGTGATGCATTCTCATGGTAAATCCCCTCTCAAAGGAACTCCCACCGGTGGCTTCTCCTCTGGAACAAATGCAACCTTTTTAGGCCTTAACCCGGCCTATCTGTCAAAATAAACACTCGCTATTCCAAAGGGAAACTCTTTTAGGAGTGTCTGGTGTAATAGTTCAAAGAATCACCCCGGCCTTTAGCGGCCAGAGCAAAGACGCTTTGGCCCTTTCTGGGGAAGGTTTTTAGCGGTCCATCAGGGTAGGGCTTGGTTCTTGACCGCAGGAAGGAAACAAACGGAAAAACACACGGGGACTCGTTCCCAGGGATTTCCGATTATTTGTATTATGCCATGCCACCCCCTCCTGCTCAACCCCCTAACGCCATTTTTTGAGGGGCTGGTAGGCGAATCTCTATTTCCTGTATCTTCCCCTACCTCTGCTTAGGACACGCTGGCTTGAAAAACATTCCGAAAGGTAGTCTTTTCCGCTTCGACCGATTGCCTCCTTGGCTTGGCCTCGGGCCCCCCTAGGTTGGGTGGCCTTTGATGGGAGAGGCTTCGTAAAGGCTAAAAAATAGGCAGGCAGTTTCTAACAACCCCCCGCCGGTAAGGCAACCCATTTTGGGGGAAAATCTCAAGAAACCGCTTAACAGAGTGGTGGCTGACGCCTCATAATGGGGGTATCTTGGGAAGGATTCTTAAGGGTGGGGGCGTTCTTGGCAGGCTCGCAGTTGATCCCGGAGTTGGGCGGCTAGTTCATATTGTTCTGCGGCGATGGCCTCGGCAAGTCGCTCCTGTAAAGTCCGCTCTTGTTGGCAATTCTCCCGCAGCCAGGTGCGGAGCCGTTCTAATTGTTCGAGCATCAGGGTTTCTTCCGGACCCGGTGGATCGCACTGCAGAGCAATGGCAGTCTGGACCTGGGCCAATCCTCGATCCGCTTCTTCCGCAGCCGCCTCCGGTCCCTTTTGCTCTAAGGCATATAACGTGGCCGCCTGGGCCCGATGGAATAGCACCAACGGACGGCTTTGCTCATGGAAAGCCGACCATTGAACGTCTGGGCTGTGTTCGCTGACAAAATCAAGTAGCGCCAAAGCATGGTCGGCGTCGGCAATGGCCCGCCGAAACTCCCCCAAGGCCAACCAACAAAGCCGACGATGATGATACTGCAAAAATTCCCGATCCACCTCTTGACATTGCCTTTGGGAGAGGACAAACGGGCCGGTGCTTCTGGCCGACTGTTCCATCAGATATTCCAAATAGCTCTCATGGCCATGCGGACGCCGCCCATCCGGCCGGCCAACAATCTCCATCTGGAGCAACCCCAGATCAATCCGCATTTGGAGCACATGGCGTCCGTCCCGCGCCCGGACCATGCGGGCGCGAACCATATCCGGCTGGAATCCCCATCCCCGCAAAATAGGATCGATATCTCGGAAACGACCCACAGGTCTTCCTTAAAAAATAGGCTTCACGCTGGAGGAAGGTTCCCCTTCCGAATCCGCTTTTGCGCCTCCCACCAGGCGAGCAAAACTTTCTTTGGCATGTAAAAGCACGCTGGGATAATCCGCTTGGCTGAATTCTTCCCCTAACAGCTCTACATCATAATATCCATCGTACCCCGCCGAGGCAAAGGACGCTATCATGTCGGCCAGGGGAAGGGTCCCCTCTCCTAGTCGGCATCTATTTCCCTCAATGGTGGGTGTTGTCCGAGTATCCCCTAATTGCACCAACGCCACCCGGGGTACCAATTCTTTAATCCGTTCCACGATCCCCTCCGAGTGCCCCAAATGGTAGGTATCGAATACCATTTTTACCCGGGGGCTGCCCACCATATCCAACACCATCAACGTCTCTTCCAACGTGGTCAAAAAGGTCCAACTGCCCGCACAGGCCGGGTGCATCGGTTCGATGGCTATCGCCAGGTCCAGGTTTTCCGCCAGGGGGACCAATTCCAGCAACGCATCTCGGACCAATCGCCGGGCATGATTGTAGGTATGTCCCGCTCGCGTCCCCGTATAAACTAACAGGCAACCTGCTCCCAATCGTTTGGCCAATCGGAGCGCCTCCTGGGCGTCCTCGACGCTTTCCCGGAACGATCGGCCGTCGCTGCCGGTAAATCCGCCTGCCCAAAACAGATGCGATACTTCCAGCCCATGTTCCCGCAAAAGGCTGATCGCTCGGGCCTCCTCACAGTCAGAAAGCTTTTGACGCCACACCCCCATAGAGGGGATGCCCGCCCCCGCATAGTTCTTGACATCCTCCTCAAAACTCCACCGGAACGTGGTCGTCTCGCTGACCGAGAGCTTAGCCATCCTCCGGACTCCTTTGCATATTAAATCCTTCGGCTGGTAGTATGGCGCAAAATGGTTTTTCTGTAAAGACGGCCAGCATGGGAAACCCGGAAGGAAAATATCCCTCTAAATAGGGGGCAAAGAAATCTTTCCTTTGATTATCTTCAGAACAATTTTCCCTAAACTCCTCGATAACTTTTCTCCCTCTTAAAGATCGGCGAAGGACGCCAACCCCTCTTGACCCGGCAAGCCGATTAGGGACAAACTACCCTCTATGCCCCTGTTGAGCCGATATGTCTTAATCGAACTCCTGAAAGTCTTCCTGCTGGCCCTCGTAGCCATGACGATGTTGATCGTCTTGGGCGGGGTAGTCCGGGAAGCCTTGGTTCAGAATCTTCCTCTGGCGCAAGTGGTCCGTCTGGTGCCGTACATCTTGCCGGACGCCTTGCGGATTGCCATTCCGATTACCCTGTTGCTGGCAGCCACGAACGTCTATGGCCGAATGGCCGGCGCCAACGAAGTGGTCGCCTTAAAGGCCCTGGGGATTTCTCCTTGGCCGATCCTTTGGCCCAACTTGCTCCTGGCCGCCGTCATCAGTTTCACCGCCGTTTGGCTGAACGACTTGGCGGTTTCCTGGGGCCGAAGCGGCGTGCAGCGGGTGATCGTCCAATCGGTGGAACAGATCGCCTACCACATGCTTCAGACTCAAGGACGCTACAGTTCTAATTTTTTTGCCATCAACGTCGAACAGGTCCAAGGCCGAACGTTGATCGGCCCGACCATCTCGCTGGTCTCCCGGGGCACTATGCCGCGCATTACCATCCGGGCCGCCGAGGCCGAGCTGAGTTCGGATTGCGAGGAGGGGTATCTTCGGATTCGGCTTCGCAACGGCAAGGTGGATGTCGAGGGGGGGATGTCGATTCGCTTTCCGGACGAATACGAACAGTTGATCCCATTGACGCAGGCCAGTCGGGCCGCCGCCGCCAACATGACGCCCTCCTGGCTTCCGTTGCGCCAGATTCAACCCGAAGTCGAAAAACAACGCCAACGGATCGCCAAACTCCAGCAAGAAATGACCCGGGACGCCGCATTGGCCATGTTTCAGGGGGAAGTGGACGATCTGGCCGACCGCACCTGGCAGGCCCGTTGGCAAATCCTCCAAGAGGCCCAAAGTCATCTGGCCCGCCTGCTCACGGAACCCCATCGCCGATGGGCCGCCGGCTTTAGCTGCCTGTGTTTCCTTTGGGTCGGGGCGCCGATGGCCATCTGGCTTCGGCATCGGGACTTTTTGACCAGCTTCTTTCTCTGTTTTCTGCCGATCCTGGTCGTCTATTACCCGCTGATGATCTACGGCGTGGACGGGGCCAAAAGCGGCACGATCCCGCCTTGGTCGGTTTGGATTGCCAACGGAGTGCTTGTGCTCTGGGGAGGCTGGCTGCTGCGAAAAGTCTTCCGCTATTAGCGCCCGGCAGCGGGGATATCCCTTCTCCTTTTGTATCAGGTCATCCATGAGGAGGCCTCGGGCGTGCCCAAGGCCAGCCCCTATTCCCCACTCACTCCTGCTGATCTGTCTCCGGCAGAGGGAAACCGAGTCGGTAGAGAGCTAAAAATCCGAGAAGCCCTGCGCCCAGCAGGTAGGCGGCGGCCCAGTGGTACGGCGATTGGCACAAAAGGGCCGGTTCCTGAGGCATCTGGGCGATCACCTGCGACGGCAGGGCGATCATGGCCGTCGGAAGCGGCGAATGGATCACGCCCAGCAGGCTACAACCGGCGGCAAAGAGCATATACAGGGCGGCCCGCACCAGGTGGCCGTCCAAAATGGCCGCCAACATGGAGGCCCACAACAGGCTGGTGATAATAAATCCATTGGCCAAGGTTCGCAAGGCCAGTCCGGCTGGGCTGGTCTGCAGCGCGGCGCTTTGCCCTGCTCCTAAACTTCCCGCGCCCACCAACACCAAATACGCCAAGGCAGGCATCACCGCCAGGGCCAGGGCGGGCAGATGGCGGTTCGGGGTGGCTCGGTACGACTGGGCGGTGATCTCCAGCCCAATAAACACCAAAATCGTAAACATGGCCGCCTCGGGCAACCACTGGAAAATCCACGCAAACCAACCGAACACGCCGGCCAATCCCACAAACAATGCGGTAGCCAAGGTATAGGCGGCCCGACCGCCCATTGCCTTGTAGGCTGGGTGTCCGATGTAGGGAGTATTCTGGATCACGCCGCCTGCCAGCCCGGCCAACACGGAGGCCGCCCCTTCGGTCAGTAAAATGGTGCGGGTGTCATACGGGTCGCCTGCTGCTGCCGCACTTTCGGTGCAGTCGATCCCGCCGACGATCGTGGCCAGGGCGAACGGCAACATGACCGGCAGATATTGCACCGCCTCTTGGAGCACGGCCTGCCACCAGGCCCAATCCCGGGCGAACAGCGGCAGTAGTTCCGGCGCTCGCCATCCGACGGGCGGCGGGATTTCCGTCGAAGGTACGATCGGCCAACCGGTCCAATGCCCCACGTACCGCCCCGCCCAATAAACACCGACGCCTACCGCGGCCGCCGCCAAGGCCCCAGGCGTTCCACCGGGTAATCGCCGTCGGGCCACCAGCCCTACGAAAATCACCACCAGCGCCGCCATGCCCACCACGGGGATCGCCGCAATGTGTTGCCATAGGGGCAAAAAGGCAATCAGTACCATTGCAATAGCGGCCAACGAGCCGAGCAATCCGGCCCTGGGGACCCATCGTCGCATCGCCCCACCTAACGGCGCCGCAATCGTCTTAAACAGCCCGACCAACGCCAATACCACCGCCCCCACATGCCAGGCAAAGACCATCGCCTGCTCATGCGGCAATTGCCGAACGGTTAATCCCCTTCCCAATGCGGGCAGCAGCACCAGCCCGGCCGCCGCAAAGGTGCTCGGCGTGTCCAGCCCCAGCGGCATGGCGGTTACATCAGTCCGGCCGGTGCGTCGGGCCAGCCGAAACGCCATCCAGGTATAGATCATATCCCCCACCACCACGCCCAACACCGTGCCGGGGATCATCTGCGTCAGCACAAAATCCCGACTGAACTTGCCGTCGGCCTCTGGATGCGGACTGCTGATCAACACGACCAGCATGATCATCACCGTCAGATTATCTAGCATCAAGCCGAAAAAGGCGTTCAGATCGCCCCAGCGCGCCCATGCATACCGCGGCATGGCCGACTCCTTGTCAAAAAAACCCTTCCGACCTCGCCAAATCGTCGAAACTGTGTCGATAGCTTTTTACGGACCGAAGGGGATGCCCTTCGGTTTTGTTTCCTAGTTCTCTGCCCCTCCTCCGTTATCCCTTTGGTTGGACGGCCTCGGCGGCTTCTTTGGGGATGGGGCTTTTTCGTTCTGGCGGCCAGGGCACAGGATGAGGCACCCGGAAGTAAGCCCATGCCGTTTGGCCGGAGGCAAGTTCCTGCACCTCGATCTGCCATACACCTGGCGTATCATTCGGGGCGATGTCCAACGGGACTTCCAACCGACCATCCACGGCCGCCCAATAGCCGCTTGGCTCCGCCCGCCGTGATTCCGGATCGGTAACTGCCACCCGCACCGGAAAGACTGCCTCCAACGGTCGGCCCTGGGCATCGACAATTTCGATCCTTAGCCGACCCGACTCGCCTGGGGCCAATTGTTCCGGCCCCTGGAGCCGCACAGCAGCAACCGGCGCAGGCAAAGCCAAAAACACCGCCCCTTCACACGGCCCCAGATTTACCTCCCACATCAGGCAGTCCGGTTGCTGCGGGTCTTTCCGGACCGGAACCTCCCGGCGACGGAGCAGGTCATAAACGACGCCGTCGGCCCGGTGGAGGCGAACCTGCGCCTGACTCGGTTCGCCCTGTTCCATGACCAGGCCATGATGACCTACATAGTTGCCGTACTGCCGACGATCGTTCACCAGGAACACATACTCAGCCGATTTATACGCCCGGCGATAGGGGATCACATCCGGGTTGTCGGTATCTAGCCGGCGGGTGTATCGGGAGTCCAATTGCTGGCGCAATTGGGCGGCCAGGGCCTGCAAGGCCGCTTTGTCCTTGGCGTTGTGTCCGGTGCGCTGATAGACCGGCAGTACGATGTCCGGCTTGAGGGCCGGGCAAAGACGCTCGTCCCCTACAAGGATGCCACCTGCCTGCTGGAAGGCCCGCACTCGTTCGACCACGCTTCGGCAGAGCACATCGCAATCGGGCATGACCAGGACGCGGCGACCTTCCAGCCCGCCGGCCGCAATCGTTTCATCGAAGAGGATGTCGGTTTGCAGGTGCGCCCATTGGAGCACATGCCAGCAATCGCCGGCCCAGGAACCGCCCCAACCGAAAGTGCCCCGGCCGGCGAACATCTCGGAGGTAAAACTTTCCAGCATGACCACGTCGCTCCGCGCAGCCGGCACCTGCCGAAGCATCGGCCCCAGAGGTTCCACCACCTCTCGAATGAGCCGGGCCAGTTCATGCTGCGTCTGCGGATGCGTATAACGATAGCCGCTGTGCCCTTCGCACGGCACAAGGGACTCCCAGCCGTGGTACATGATGCCTTGAATGGGGCGGGCGATTTTCGTCCAAAACGCCTCCCGCAAATGCATCGGGGCGATGGTGATAAATGGGGCGTCCGGCTGCTCGATCTCCCAACGGGCCTGGTAGCTGGGGGCGTCTTGGCCCGGTTTCGGTTCGGGGGCGGTCTGGCTTCGGTACCAGATGATCTGCGTCATTTTCATCACCTGCTGCGGACCGCCGGGACCGGCCTGATTGGCCCCCGGACCGGACGGGTTGCCCTCGGAACCGCTCTGATTGACCCCGGAAGCGCTTGGGTTTGCGCCGTCGGCCATGGTTAGAAGTTCATCCGTTGCCAGGCCGATCCGGATCGGGTCCGGATACGAATAGGTCCATTGGGAAAGCACATCCACCTGACCGCCCGAACCATACACCTTGGCCACTCGGACGGCCGGATCGTGCCAAATCCAGAAGTCCGGCCTCAGGCCGGTTCGCAGTCCCCGGCATAGAGCGGTGTTCAGGCCGTTCCAGCCGTCGCCCTGTTTCCAATACCATCGGTAATAGACCAGCAAGGGATGATCGTCGGGGATGACCCGGTCCTGGGGGAATTGGGCCAGGCGCCGGTAATCCACGCCCCGTGGGCTGGCTACCTCTGGAGGGATTTCCAGGCCGGTAGCCCGGCGAAACGCCTCCCGATCGTGCTGGTGGAAACAGGGAGCAGCGGCGTCCCGCACTTCCGAATGCACCAAGGCGGCGCCGAAGGCTGGGAATCGGCCAAACGCCTTGGCCGCCGAAATCCCCACATTCTGGCAAAAGGCGTCCAGGCCAGGGTAAAGCGCACAAATATCCTCTTTCCGGCCAGGTTTGCCGTCCCGCCCCACCCGCCGAAATTGCTCCTTGCTGCGAAGCCAGCTTCCGGGCGAAAGGGAAATGGCAATGGTAAGATCGGCGGCCAACGCCTCGTCCAGAAGTCGTTTTTGGGTTTCCAAGGTTTCCGGCGGCAGAGGGTCGATCGGTTGGCCCGCCTCGAAAATGCTGGCGTAGTTGACGCCAAGGCCCAGGGCATGGGTAAACCCGATCTGTTTGAGGCGCTCGATTTCGCCCGGCTGGCCCGGCCGACCGCCCCACATGACCACCGGCATCCGGTCCGGCGCTGGCCGAGGCACAATCCGAAGCCGAATCGTCTGGGCGGCCATCGGCTCGGCGCCTTGGCCAGCACTAAAAATTTCTACATGCAGCGGATATTCATCCGGCCGAAGCCGGGTGTCCAGCCGATAGGAAATCTCCGCCTTTTGACCAGGCTGAAGGTTTTCCAACTTTCTTTCTTCCGGCGGCATGTCCTTTAGCGAAAGCCGAACCGTTAGCGCCTCCATCGGCTCTTTGCGCAGGTTGGCAATTTGCAATCGGAGTTGCACGTCCGGCTCCATGCGGAGAAAAACCCGTCGGTCCGAAACTGTCTCCACAGCAACCGGCCGAAATTCCAGCACCCCTTCACACAGGCGCACCTGGTCGATCAGGCCTGGAAAGCCGGCATACCGGCTGCCCAACCGATCGCCGATGGATAGGCCATGCGTGCCGGGAACAATGCCCTGTCGGCCCGGATGGGTGCTTTGGCTGATCGGTGTGCCGTTTAGGTAAAACACGCCGGTCCCCTGGCCGTCGTAGGTGAAGGCCAGATGATACCATCGTCCCGGTTCCCACCGTCGGGCCGGGGCGTACCAGGTGTCCGACTCTTGCCCAAAGCCCAAGCTCATACGCAGGCCCCGGGCGCCGGAACGATCCGGCTGGGTCATCACCAGTTGGTAATCGGCATGGGCAACATATTTTTTGTCCACCAGATAGGCTTCGGCCTCCAGCTTTGCCAGTTCCGGTTTTGGGCAGAACCAAAGTTCCAGGCTGAACGGTCCTCGGGGCGAAAGCTCTGGTTTGGCCGGCACAAAGGCCCGATGAGGCTTGTCCTCCACCGGCCAACCGGGAAAACATTCCAATGCGCCGCCGAACCGACCGTTGGGCGCCAGTCGGGCGCCTTGGAGTGTGGCGTCATGCCCCCGGCCGCTTTGGTCCTTTCCATTGCTGTCCGAGTCAAACGTCCACAGCCCCAGCACGTGCTTGCCGACGGCGTTTTCTGCCTGATACGGCTGGTCCCAGGGCTGACAAAATGGGATTTGGGCCGTCTGGGCCGGTGGTTTTTCGGCAGCCAGTATGGGAAGGTCCCAAAGGCCCAGTACGATGAGGAATACCAAGAATACCAAACAGCCCCATTCTTGCCCAAACTTTCCGGGAGTATCTGCCATGAAATTGTCGGATGGAAGAGGGAAAGAAGTTTTTTGAGCGTGTAACGCATGAAGCGAAGTGGGCGTATTCATAGCAGTTCTCCATGAAGGGGAATAAGGATGGAGCTTGGAATCGCCGTTTCCCGTTGACCTGGAAAGGGAAACGACGATCTTTTACAGGTCGGACCTTTGCACAGTAGATTGATCTTGGAATGGATAAACGCCGTGGCCTCGGAGACGGTCTATTTTGGGGCCTTCCGTGGACGGATCTGTTCGATTGGCTGTTCAAAGGTCGATTATGGGGCGGGCGATGCAGGGAATATGGCGGGAAGCCGGGTTAGGGAGGGTATCCGTAGCGTTGGAAATAGGTTTGCCAGCGTTGGGCGATTTTTGCCTTCAGTTCGGGGGTAAGCTCGTGACGGTTGACTTGATAATGTTGGCTTCGGGCGGCGTAGGCTTCGACGGCCGGGCGGGCCGCCTCAAAATCGCCCAGGTCTAGCTTGATATAAATCTGTTCCATTTCATGCACCGGGTCCCGCACCAAATCTTCATACCGGAGTTCGCAAAATCGGTCCGGGTCGATCAGCTTACGGTCCTCCTCAAACGCTTCGTACATCCGAAGCAGGGTGCTGAATACATGTTCCTCCAGACCTTCATAGCGGGGGACTTGGAGTCCATGATACCGGTAGAGCCGCTGCCAGGTCTTCATCGTCGATGGAAACAGGGCGTAAGGGTCCCGGACGATGTGGACAAACCTCGCCTTGGGAAACATCTCCGCCAGCACCCGGAGACGGGCCGTGTGCGGCGGCGATTTCAGCACAATCCGTTTGGGCGACTGCACGGTCAAGGCTTGGAGGAAGCGATAGAAGGCCTGTTTCCACTCGGCCAGGGCTTCGGGGGACAACTCCCGCAAGTCCAGATACTCTTGGAACTGGGGGCCGTGGTTGGGGAAGGCCAACGTCAGATAGGGCGAAGGAAGCCCCATATTGCACAAGGCCCATTCATCTTCTTGCGGGGCGTCCCAATGGACCAACATATTGTCCATCGGGCGTTTGGGCGGCAAAAACCACTGAAGCCACCAGGTGATCCACGGCCGGGAAAATAGAAAATGGTTCGGGCAAAAGGAAGCGTAGGTATCGGGATAGGTATGGCGGGGATCGCTCACCAAAAGTTCGTGCAGCAGCGTGGTTCCCGATCGCCAATGGCCCAGTACAAACAGCGGGTCTTCCACCAACCGCGTCTGCCGAATCTGCCGACCGTAAAGCACCTCCTGCAACAACCACAGAGGAAAGTTCCAACACACAGAAAAGAAGCAGTGCAGAGCGGCCATGGCCCATCGGCTCGGATCGATGGCAAACCGGTTCTGCCACAACAGCCGAAACCAGCCCGACGGACACATGCCGGTCCAAATCCGCACTTCCCAGAAATGTTCTTGGGCCCCGCCGTCTCCGGGCGGCGGGGGGGCGTCCGAAGAGACGTTTATTTTTCGAGTGGTTCGGGGCGGTTCGGATAAAACGTTCTCAGTGTATGTGCTCTTTCCCATAGTCGTTGATAGACGGAATGGCGTCGAAAAGTGGATATTGTCCAACATTCTGACCCTCGGAGAAGTCGGCGGCGTCCGATCCGATCACTCCAAGCCAAAATGCCCCCTTCTTGGGGAGCAAAACCCCAACCTCCCCACCACGGCTAAACCGACCTGGCGGGAACCCTGAAACCGACCTTCTGCGAGGATCCGCTCCACTTCTACCAGCATAGCTAAATGAAACGGATTCATGCAGGAGGCTTGCCCAAAGGAGTTACCCCCTGTTAGGGATTCCAATATACCATCCGACGGGCAAGGAAGGGAACCCCACCGGCAGCCCAATCGCCCCCAATTTCCCTGGGGACCAGGCCGACAGATACTCTCCTGCCCCTCACCCCCTTTCCAGAGACCTTTCGGAAAGCGAATCCCCCTGGTTCTTACGCCCTATATTTTTTGGCCCTGCCTGGGGGAAACAAGCGTCGTTTCCCAGCGGGAAAGGAAAAGACGTTCGCTAGGCTTCGGATAAAATTGTCGAATAAAAAACGCTGTGTCGGGGTTCTGGGGTAGTGCTTCGGATGCCAGCTTCTCTGGGCCGACTTAACTGTCGTATCGGTAAAAACCTACCACCATCTTCCGTCCCAAATGTCCTTTTTCGACCATCCACACTCCCTGGGAGACTGTATCGAGTCGGCTCGCCGCCATTTCTTTGGAACCAGCAAAGCTCTTTCGCTACCCGATCTATGTGGGGTTCCTGGGCCGATTGGATACCATCAACCCCTAACATTTCTGCTTATGGCGCGAAAGGTTTTCTTCCCTTGGGATTCTCCTTAGCAGGTAACACGGATCGGAGAGTTATGTCTGGAAGTCGGCGGGAAGGGCGGACGCACCACGCAATCGCACCCGACGTACCGAACTCCAGGCGATTGCGGTGAGCGTATAAGTGCCGTCCGGCTCTTCGACGGCAAACAAACCATAGGCGCCGGACGCAGAGGCGGCCAAAAACCGATCGGGCGTCAAGGTATATCCGTCTTCAAACTCCAGTTCCAGGACGGCCTCCTGCTTTTTTCGTTCCCAGAGGCGAGCCACCAGGGGGCCGATTCCTTCCAGGCTCTCGTCCCAAATCGGTTCGGCTTCGACGCCTTCATCCAGCACGAGGCCCGCATCGGTGTGCTCCTCTGCTCGGCTGAGCTGGATCAGGTCTTGCTCGGCCGAGGTTTCCTCTTCTTCGTCGATCTCATCATAGGAAGGAATGCGGAACTTGACGCCGCATTCGGGGCATTGGCCGGGCTGCCCTTGGAGTCGGGCTGGACCGAATAGCCGATGCCCATTCGGACAGAGAAACTCAATCTGTTCTTCCGCGGCAACCGGCGTCGGGGGTTCGGAGAGAGCGGCTGCGGTGGGCGGTTCGACGCCGGCCAGGTCCTCCAAGCGGGGAACCCGAAATTTCACGCCGCACTTGGGACACTTCGCCGCCCGCCCGGCCTGTTCCTCCGAACATCGAATCGCATGGCCATTCGGACACAGAAATTGGATGGTCATGATCGGTTCCTCCCTTCCCAGGTTGGCAATGGTCGCCCCAAACGTCTGTTCCGCAACGGCGGCTTTCTCCGTCAAGGTCTCCGGGAATCCTGCTCCGGTCCCGCACCGTCTTCGCCGAGCAGAGGGACCCGCTGCTCCTCCGCAAGCAGCACTCTGGTTTTCCGAGGTTTTCCCCCCATTTTGGTATCCCGCTTGCGTAGGAGGAACAGGACGTGGTTCTGCCTCCTTCAAACGACCCAAGCGATACTTTAATTGTAACATAGGGGAGAACGCACCGAATCATGTATATAAGATCACTATTGCTTCCACCGGGGTCTTGGGGATGGGGGCCCGAACGACGCTCGACGGCGCCCAAAGCACCGGCTCGATGGCGACGGCCAGGACGGAAAATCCCAGGTCGGTTGTGGATCGGCGGATCAAAGAGGGGTTAAAATGGGCATACGGCTGCTCCAGAGCGATATTCCCTGGACCGCCGGCAGTGGAACCGAACTATCTATTTGGAGGGATGAAACAATGCGCTCCGATTGGAAATGGCTTGGAATCAGATGGCCCTTTTCATGGATCTTCGTAACCTCTTTGGTCTTAGGGAAACTCCGGGCGTCTAATTTTTCCCGGGGGTTCAGGTTGCAGTTAGGCAAACGTCGGCGCCGGGCGTTCACAAGGCGGCTGCTCTGGACGGCCGGGCTACTGTTGGGGCTAGGAGGGCTTGCGGCCCACGCAGAAGTCCCTCCCCAGACGGAAGATTGGGTCCTGGAAGTACCCCTCCGGGCCTTGCCCCTGGAAGCCCTCCTTCCGGCCCCAGAGAAACTGGGCACAGAAAAGGGCGATTCTGGAGAAGCCTGCTGGGAACTTATTCCGATAGAAAGTCTTCCCTCGAAGCAAACCCCTTCCGCGACGAGTCCGCAGTTTCCCCTGTCGGTGTTGGTGCAGATAGCGCCCGGCTTGGCAAGCGACGGCCAAATTGCAGAAAACCGCCGGCAACTGGCGATACAGATCGCAGACAATCCCTCCTCGCCCCAAAAATCCACCCAAGAAAAAAACACCCGTGGCGAAAAATCCTCGCCCGCAGAGGGCGCCGCCGAAACGGTGATCCGCTATCGTCTTCAAAAAGCCAGCCATTCCGCTTCGGCCGCCTTCCAATTCAAAGAGGTAAGTCCCGCTTCGCTTGGTCTGTGGGAAGGGCAAGGGCCAGTGTTGGTCTATAACCATGGCCCGATCACCAACGAAACCGTTCCCCAGAAAGACCATCGACGCACCCGGGCCTGTTATGTGCATCCTTTATACGGTCTGCGAGGGGAAGTGCTCACCGAGGACTTTCCCAAGGATCATTACCATCATCACGGTCTATTCTGGGCTTGGCCGCATATCGTCATCGAAGGCAAGGAACACGATCTTTGGGCCGGCGCCACGATCCGGCAGGAATTCGTCCGTTGGCTGGCCCGGCAGACAGGGCCGGTCTGTGCGGTGTTGGGGGTAGAAAATGGCTGGTATGTGGGATCGAAAAAGGTGATGGTGGAACGGATATGGTTCTGGGTCTATCGAGCCGACGCCGGAAAACATCGTACCCTGGACATCGCTCTGTATCTGGAACCGACCGATCAGCCGGTTACCCTCTGGGGGGCGCCGGAGAAAAGCTACGGAGGGCTGACCGTCCGGTTTGCCCCTTCCAGCCGATCAGAAACCGAAATCACCGTGCCCACGGGCCGAACCACCGACGACCTATTGGATACCCGGCTCAAATGGGCCGATTTTACCTCGAAAATGCTGGGAAGTCCGTTCCGGAGCGGGGCAGCCATTATGATCCACCCCCAGCATCCAGACTATCCGCCGACCTGGCTAACCCGACATTATGGGGCGATGTGTGTGGGTTGGCCGGGGATTCGGCCGAAAACGCTCCATCCGGGCCAACCGGTGCGGCTGTGCTACCGGCTGTGGATTCATCCGCAACCGGTCTCGTTCCAAGACCTGACCGCAGCCTACGAGGCTTTTTGTGCGGGGGTGGAGGGATCGAGATGGACCCAGAGGAAATAGTCCGCCAAACTATCTAGTCAATTTATTTTGTGTATATTTTCCATTTTGTCTTGACTCCCGAAAAACAATTCCGGTACTTTTCCCCCCTTTGAATCCCCCGGGCGAACTGAGCTGGGGAAGGAAAGAGGTTGGTGAAGTGGAGAAACCAGCCTTGCTGGCCGGGGACTGGGAGTTCTGCACGCTCCATGCTCTGGCGGGGCATAAAACCGGAAGGATTTTCTGTGGTTCGCGTAGGGAAAAGGAAAACGGCCCACGGTTTCCAATGGGGCTCCCTCTGGGCGGCTTTGGGAGGGCTGCTGGTCGGGATGGGAACCGCTGGGGGCTGTAGTCCGGTAACGGCCTATAGCCAACAAAAAAATACTCTGCTCCGACCGGTCCAGATGCCGCCGGATGCGGTGGGGTTGGAGGTATTTTTTGTTCGTGTTCCTTTGGCCGACCGGGAAGCCAATGAAACCTTGTGGTCCCAGGTGGATGAACAGGCGCTGCCCGCTTCGCTCCGTCGAGAGTTGTTGAAAAACGGATTTCGGGCGGCGGTAGTAGGGACGCCGGTTCCGGTCAGCTTGGCCCGGCTACTGAAAATGTGCGATTCTGCCTCTGCTGCTGAACAAGAAGGTGTAAACCGGGTGCGGGTGGAAGAGGCCCAAACGGTGGAACCCTGGATCAGCGGCCGACGGTTGTCCTTGCGCCCCGGTTGCCGGAGTGAGGTGATTGCTTCCGGACTGTACGACGAGATGACCATTTTGCGACCGGAAACCCAGGGAGTTGGTGGGCAAACCTTCCGGAAAGCCCAGGGGCTGTTTGGACTCTATGCGCAGCCAATGCGCGACGGCCGGGTCCAGGTGGAACTTGTCCCGGAAGTCCACTATGGAGAACCAGCTCAGCGATGGGTAGGAGACCAGGGAATGTTCCGGGTGGAGATCCGCCGAGAAAGGCAGATGTTTCCCGATCTGGCGATCCGCTCCCTTTTGGCCCCCGGAGAAATCCTTCTGCTGAGCTGTGTGCCGGAACGAGAAGGGAGCCTGGGTTGGTACTTTTTTACCCAAACCTCCTCCGGCGATCCCCAACAGAAACTCCTTCTGGTCCGGCTGGCCCAGACCCAACACGATGGACTGTTCAGCCCCGAAGAAAGTCTTCCGGATGTTTCGTCCGCGGCCCAGCCGCCGCCCCCATAAGGAAACTGCTCTATGGGGCAATGCTAAACACCCACAGAGAAGAGATATTGGTGGAAGTTACCCCAAAGTGGAATAGTTCGCCCCAAAATCGTACGCCTCACCTATTCGGGTCCCTAGGAGAAAAGTATGCGGAAAACAGGATGTCGGTTGATCGGGGGGTGTGTGTTATTGGGGCTGGTCTTGGGATGCCAAGGCCAGTCGGTGTTCACTTGGTGGAAATCCCGCCAGGATGAAGAATATCGGTTGCTTTTGAAATCCGTGGACGAGTACGCTCGCAAACAGGGTCTTTCCCGTGAGCAGGCGATTCGTCAACTTCGGGAGGAAGCGGATCG
>JAKPGL010000066.1 GCA_029550925.1 Planctomycetota bacterium | reverse complement strand
CCGGCTGATGACCTATCTGTCCTCCCGACTGGCAGCCCGACTTCGGCCTCGGCGGCAAGAGCGGCCCACCCGGTAGGTGATCTTCCTGCCTCAGTTGATCCGGCGGCTCAAGAGGCCCAATTGCCCCCAGAAGTCCAGGCGGCAATCCAGGGGCTTTCCGAGGCCCAAAGGCAAACTTTACTAGCCTTGCTGATGAGGCGGTCCGGCCCATAGCCCTAACGAAGCCCATGATCGGCTGGCCGACGTGATCCGAAGGCCAAAACGGGAATCCCACGGATCGTGGGGAGGGGGCAAAAAAATCTGGGCGGGAAGGTGCTAACCGCAGCGATCCCCACGTCGCGCGCGCCGAGTGTTTTGGGGCCCCCCTTTTTCGTAAATCAAAAAAAGCGAAAATGTTCAGTGAGAGCGCAGTTTGGCGAAAATGCGGGGCAGGCTAGGGTAGCTCCCGAAAGCCGATCCGCCCTCGGTTGCCTGCCCCTGCCTTTTTGTAGGGCGGTTCTTTTTGCCGATAGGAGGCGGAATCGGTGTCTAGCAAACAAGAGGCGTTAGGGCGGCTAGCGGAGGCCTTCGAGAGACTTCCGTTAGACTTGGCAACGAAAGTTTCCTTGAAGCCCGGAAACCTTGGGGAAGAGGACCTGCCTGCTCTTTTGCCCAATGAGAGGCTCTTGAGCTTCCCGGTTGCAATCTCCGCTAGATTTTTGGGATTGCAAGAGCAAACGGCGCAAAACCAATATGTAGAGGTTTCCGCTTTGGTGGTGATGAGAGCAGATGAGGGGTTTGGGGTGCTAGCTCCCAAGGCCGCTTTTGCGGCTACTGGGCAAGGAAAAACAGAGACTTGGCTTTCGCTTTTGATCCAGGCCTCTTTGGCGGCCCCTGCCCCTCCTCTCCGGCCAGAGCAAGGCGTCTGTGTACAGGCTGGCCCCAATTCTTTCGTGGACCTCTCCCTTATCGAGGATTTTCGAGAAAGAAAGCTCCCGCCCCCTCTGCTGGCCTCCCTGGAACAAAAAATCAAGGCCATTCCGGTTCCCTGGGTATTGCATTTTGAAATAACAGCCCTCGGCCTTGCTTCAGCGGAACTGTGCCGACAGTTGGCGGCCCCGGCTTCAGCGCCCCAGGAAGCGGCTCAGGCGTCGGCGGCCCCGGCGGCAAGCCCCCCAGAAACCCAAGCAGCCTCCGAGGTGGAATTTAAAGAGAAGGAGGGATTGTTTTCCAATCTTCTGAGGATTTACGCCGGGAAGGTTTCTGATCAGAAATTTCAAACTATGTTGAAGGTTCTTGCCTCTGACAGAAGCACGGCAGGTGAAAAGCTGGAGAAAATAGATTCTATTTTACCAGTCCCCCCGGCGGCCTCAGCGGAAGCCCTTGGCCAGTTGCTTGGAGTAACAGCAGCGGCGGTTATTCAAACGCCCTGGTGGAAAAAAAATCGTAAAGGAAAAAAAGACGAAGAGACTGTTGGGCGGCTGAACCGGCTCCGAAAAAAAGGAGAATACCACACCCACGAAGACTTCCGCCCCTCCGAAGATGACGAAGATTGATCGACGGCCTTTGTGATTTACTTAGCGCCGACTTAGCGCCCCAAAAAATTCCAAAAATCTTAAAGCCGTAGGGTGCAAGACCTTACGGCTTTTTGTTTTTTGGAAACTTAGCGCTTTTACTTAGCGCCGGGGGATACGGAACATCGGGCTGTTTGTTTGGCAAGGTTGCAGATTCCTTTTTTAGAAAGGAGTAATCATGGAATGCAGGACACCCCAAACCCCGTTGGCATTGCGGCCTCGAGAGGCGGCCCGGATGTTGCAGGTTAGCCCCCGGACCCTGTGGACCTGGACCCGACAGGGGCTATTGCCCTGCATAAAAATTGGCCGAGCGGTGCTCTATCCGACGGACAGCCTCCGGCGTTGGCTTGCTGAGCAGGCGGGCGGGCAGGCGGCTCCGTCGGAATCGGCGGCCTCGATCCAGTAGGCTTTGAGGATCGGCGGCTGGGCTGGGGCGGCGCTGGCTGGGGCTTCTGGGCAACGGCCTGGACCTCGGCGGCCTGCCCCGGCCCGGCTTTCCTCAGCCCCTCTGGCCCCTCTGAATTCAGAA
>JAKPGL010000129.1 GCA_029550925.1 Planctomycetota bacterium | reverse complement strand
CATGGTTTCCCCCTCTTTCTAGGGACGCCCCTCTGCATAATTCCTTTTCAAAAACTCCCTTAAGAAATTAATCTAAGTCTTGGTAGCCCAATAGGTTAGCAAAACTTTTCTTTTCTGAAAATTCCCCCTCGTACAATTTTTGGAAAATTTTTTCTCCACATGCTTGACAGCGCCGGGGGGGGGGTGATTATACTACGAAGATAGCAATAGGTGTTTTTTAGTCCTCGTGGGCTTTGAAAGCCCCTTTCGCCTGTTTTTCGAAGCCCACAAGATAAAAACGGGAATTATTCAGAGGTTCCCGTAATTTAATAAATAGCGAGATTTTCTTTTCGAAGGGGAGGGGTGATGGTGCAAGAAAGTGCGCAGTCATATGTTTTCTGCTGGATTCAGGGAAAATGGCGGGGTCCGTATCTGCTGGAGCAAGTTCGGCAGTGGCAGGCCCAGGGGCGAATTCCGGCGGATGTGCGGATGGTCCCTGCCACGAGCTTTCAGAAATCTCCCAGTCCCATGCCGCCTTCTGCAACAGGAAGAGCAACAGCCATAGGAAAGCCTGTGCCGAGCACTCCTCCGCCGCTTCCTCAGCAAAGGCCTTTGGGGGCGGGTGGAGCACCGCCTCTTCCGCCTATGGCGGCTACCCAAGCGGCCGTCCGGCCTTCTGGAGCTGCCCAAGGGGTACCTATCGGGACGGGGGCCGCCCGACCGACTGGGCCTATGCCAGCCCCATCTCCCCCCAGTTTGCCAGCAACAGCTTCTCCAAAATCGAACCCGTTTGGGGATCCATATTTGATAGTAGCCATTTTGGGGGCGGTAGGGGTGGTATTGCTTTTGGCGGCATTGGTATGGATGTCGGCTCGGCCCCGGGAGACGGCTTCCCGTGGGCCCAGAGCGACTCCGGGGGGCATTGGCCCTCCCCCGCCACATGAAGCACCGTCCGGCGGGCTACCCTCGGACCAGAGTCCGCCCAAACCGGACCAGATCCAACTGCCTGGCCTTCCCCCTGATGATCTACCGGAGGCTCCCGCCGAGCAGCCCGAAACCATCGAAAAATGGCTGACGGAGATGCTCCGACGGCAGGCAGAAAAGCAGCCTCCGGAGGGCCCACGGCCCGGCCACCAATCCAACCCCTCCAGCCGAATCGAAGATCACATGGAAATCATCCAGAGAGCCTGCGTGGTGATTGTAACCAGCAGGCTGGATGGGACACGCTTGGGAAGTGGATTCTTTGTGCGGACACCCTCTGGCCGACCGGTGGTAGTTACTAACTTCCATGTCGTAAACGGAGCGATCGACATAGGCGTCAAACTCTATTCTGGCCAAATGTATCGCGTAACACGATGTGCTTTGGAACCCCGGGCGGATTTAGCGTTTTTGGAAGTTCAAGGGCTGGCGAATCCCCCGGCCACGTTAGGGCTTCGGTCTGCTCCTCTCCGGCTGGCCGAAGAGGTCTATGTCTATGGTGCTCCCAAAGGGCTGGAAAAAACCATAACCCGAGGCATTCTCAGCGGGGTTCGCACTACTTCGGAGTTAATGACCCTGCCTGGACTGGCCGGTTTCCTTCAAAATTACGACGACATCACCTGGGTGCAGACGGATGCCCCGATTAACGAAGGAAATAGTGGAGGGCCGATCCTGGACCGGGCCGGACAGGTGGTGGCGGTGGCCACCTGGAAAGTGCTTCCCCATCACGCCGAGGGATTTAAGTTTGGCGTTTCTGCCACGGAAGTCCAACACCGGCTTCAGCGCATGCAGTTGGTGCCGTTGGCCCAGGCCGGGTTGGGCGAAAGTGTGCTGATCGCCCAGCAAATTGCCGAAGCCGTACGAAACACCTTCGTCGGATGGACGCTGGTGCGAATCACTTGGCTAGCTGTGTCTCAAGATATGGACAATACGTTGGAGTTTATGCATCCGTTCGCCCTCCCAATACATGAATCCCCTCCGTTGGCTCAAGCTCAGGAAAATATCGAAATTGCCGTGGCGTTCGTACCCGCCTTGCAAGCATGTGCCAATGAACTGGCTTCGGTGAATTGGCAGGGGACAGATCCGCTGGTGGGGCAAGCTGCCGCCCTAATCGTGGCCGGTATCAACCAAACTGCTCAAGTGTATGCCCAACTGGGGATTCTCAACGACATGTATCTTCGGACCCAAAACCCCGCCTTGGTCACACGAATGCGGACGATCATCTCCCGGCATCAGAGCCAATGCAAATCGATCGATAGGGAATTGGATAAAATTCGCATCGCATTAGGCAACAAATATGGAATTCAGTTTCCGTAATTATTGACGCCTGCGCAGTCAATGCGCCGGTTCCAGGGGAAGTTTGG
>JAKPGL010000027.1 GCA_029550925.1 Planctomycetota bacterium | reverse complement strand
TCGGCTGTTAGCCGGCGACGATGTGCCGCCCTCTGTTTAGAGGGCGATTAGCTCAGGCTGGACAGCCTAAGCTACGGACTGGACAGCCTAAGCTACGGACTGGCTCAGGCTGGACAGCCGGCTGGCTAAGCTACCAATAGTCCAGTTTTCCAGGGGGGATTGTACAGATTCTTTTCTTTCAGGGCAATCCAAAAACGAAGTTCAATCGACAAAACCCCCTAGATGGGACACAAGATGTGGCACAAGACAAAAAGCGAACACAAAATATAGTGTCCATGAAGAAAGAAAAAACGGCTTTCTCCCACGGAAAGAGAAAAGAGAGCTGCCGACAGGGGGGGTAGCCCCCAGAGGCCGTCTGGCAAGCCGAAATCGCCGCATTCCTATTGGGAACGTTTTTGTTGGCGGGAAGCCATCCGCACATGGACCGGCGGCGTGTAGGCGATGCGACCTTGGACCTCGTCGAGATGTTCCTGCAAGATACGGCGGACTTCCAATACCGCCCGCGGATGACTATGTACCCCCGAATGATCCGCCGGTACGGTGATCTCCGATTCGACGTCGTCCATGTGGGCGCTTTCGGCGGCGACCACGCCGTCGGTCCCCTTGGCCAAATGGCCGTAAAGACCCTTTTCCGGCACCAACCCGATAATTCCATGATATTTGACCCAGGGTGCCCGCTGCGCCTGGATCATGGCCGTAAAGACCGGCGAACTGGGAGAGAGAGAATCCACGCTGGTTTTGATTTTCAGGACGCGGTCGTCTTTGAACAAATGTTTATTATTCCGGTAAAACGCCTCCTGGCTCTGCAACACTAAGGTGGGCAGTTCGATCAGCTTGCGCAGGATCCATTGGGTGGCGTCGTTGGAAAACTTGCTGCCTCGATGCGGGGTGGCAATGGTAATGACCCGGCGAACCGAAGGATTCGGATGGAAAAACAGCACCTTGGCGATCCGGTCTTTGGTTTCCGGATCGGCCTGGACTTCGTCGAAAGGATGGTCGCTGATCAGACGCCAGAAATCGTCGCCGCTTTCGAGGGTTTGCAGTCGGCTGACCAGGCCGCCCATGCTATGGCCGATCAGCACCATCTGATCCAGGGCGGATTCTCGGCCTTCGGGGTCCAATATCTGACGCATTTCCGCCAGATCCTCCCGCATCTGGGCCGCCGAAATCCAGAACGGCTGGCCCGTCGGATACAGGTAGAACCAAAATTGGTAATGGGCGCGGATGTCCGGCTGGCTGCGCAGATCGTTGAACATCTCCATCCACGTCATCGGGCTGGACCAAAGGCCGTGGACGAAGATGACCGGAATTTTGCCCCGCTCATACGGCTGGACCAGCCAGAGACCTTTATAGGGTTTTTTCTGGCCGGGCATCAGTTTCTGAAGGGCATCAGGTCGTAAAAGCCCCGTGGTGGCTAGCGTCCCTAACGCCGGGTTCGACAGAAAATACGCTAGCGGCGTGGTCAGATCGCTCTCCAACGGCACGCGAATACCGGCCACGTAAATATCCTGGGTTACCAGCGGATCGTAAAGTTCCAGCATCGCCCGAAGCCGACCGGTTCTTGTTGGTTTTCCCTCGGCGGGTTCCCGGAGGAGTTCCTGAAGGATTTCTTTGCGGAAGGTGCGTTCGGGCAACGGCCGGAGAAACGCGGTGGCCGCAAAACTCAGACCTTCCGGATAATATCGGGCGGCGGGCGGTTCCCCCTGGTAACTTCGGCGGGTAACAATGAGCGGCACTCCCAGGCCATAGGTCAGATAGTGGTTCTTCAGGCCGCGCATTTCGTAGTCGGAGACGAATTCCACCGGGCCGAAATCTTCAGGCCGCCAGTGGCTGCCGCGGACCACACAGGTAATTTCGTACTCTCCGGCAGCGGTAACAATCCGTCGGCTCTGGCCGGGCCGAATCCCCTCTTCGCGACTGGCAAGCCGAAGGGCCGACTCCAACGCGGTGTTGTATAAATCGCACGCCCCCCGAAATTGCGGATCATACGGATTGCGCAAATATGTAAAATCGTCGTCGAACAAATAACGATAGGCATACAAAACCGTTGCACTATAAAGACTCAGGGCCTTGGCCATGTCCCGATCTTCAACCCGTTTGGCCCCTAGATAGGCCAGTTCGGCGCAGATGTAGGCATATTCAGCCGACGGCTGGGCGTCTAAAATCGCCTGGGCCTTTTGGAGCAGGATTTGCGGATCGCCCTCCAGATCGCCTGTCAGATCATAGACCCGCAAAAACTGCATGACCCGCTGGCTCGGTTGGGGGCCTTTTCGGCTCGTAAGATGGAGGGTGTCGGCCAGGGGATTTTTCGGGATCGGACGCATGGTGACCATCGAGGTGGTAGCACATCCGGTCAACCCGACGGCCAGCACCCCAACCGCCAGCAGAAACCAGCGTTTCCTGGCGGCCGACTTTGCCCCCCGGCCCAATTGCATCCTAACCGTGTGGTTCACAGAATTGAAAAGAAACTAGAAGGAAAATGGGAAATATGGACAAAATAGGCAGTCCGAGAACTTGCCTAATGCGAGGCGGGGAAAAATTAGACACGTGTCGGTTGGGAGTCAAGAGAGAATTTTGAACTGTGGTTGTGGGGCAGTTGTCCTGTTTGATATAAGAAGGCCCAAATAGAAAAACTTTCCTGCTGGGAGAAGGGGTGGTTCAGAAAAACCCCGGTTTGAAGAAAGGGATTTTATTGAAATTGCCCAAACTGCCTAATCTTCCATCCTGCTATGCTTCGCTAGGCCAGGACTTTTCTGCTCCATCTATTCGGGGGGTTTTTAAGATCAAAGGCCGAATGTGGCGGCTGGTGGGGGCGGCCGTTTTGATTGGGGGATTAGCCCTTCTGGGCGTTTATCGGTGGCAACGGCATAACTACCGCCGGTTTCAGGAAGTTCGGCCGGGGGTACTCTATCGGATGGGCATTCCGAGTGAAGAGGGCTTTGGGCAGATCGTTCGGCAATACGGCATCCGAACGGTCGTCTGCCTGCATGAAGGGGCGGTTCCCAGGGTGAAAGCTGGGTGGTTTTTTGATCTGGGCGAAGCTTCTGGCCCGGCGGAAAGCCAGTTGGCCCAGCAGTTAGGCGTCCGTTTTCTGCATTGGCCGATCGGGGATCAGGGCGCTTGGCCCTGGCCGCCGCCGGAATACCTGGAAGAATTTTTCCACCTCATGGACGAGCCGGGACATTGGCCGGTGCTTATCCACTGCTGGGCGGGTAAACATCGCACCGGCACGTTGGCGGCCTTGTTTCGTCTGGAGTATGACGGTTGGCCGGTGGAGAGAGCCTTGGCTGAGATGTATGCATTTCAATTTGGAACTCCCGCTTGCCTGCAAGAACACAATCTGCGGACGTATGTGCGTCGGCCTCGACCGTCGGCCAAGCAGTGGCAGTCCCTGCAAGAGGCGTTTTCGCTATGGTCGGACCGTGCGCCGGCTGATTATGAGGAGTTGATTCGGCGTGTTCAGGCGGAGTCGGCCAACCCGGCGATAGCCGCCCGGTTAGAAGAGTATCTACGACAGGGCAGACCGTTTGGCGTTTGTCTGGCGGATCGGCTCCTTCGAGGGCCGGCAGAACCTTGGTTGCCAGCAGCCCTCCAGCAGGCCGAAAAAATTGTCTTCTCTACCCAAACGGACAGCCCAAACGATGGTCGGGGAAGTCCTGAAGAATTGGCCTCGGCAGCGGGAATTTTGGCCGATCATGCACCGCGGCACGTTCAGGCCCGGCTTTGGCTTGCCTTGAAAGAGGAAATGCAGCGGCCGGGACCAACCCCCCGATACCAAGCCCTCGTAGCCGGGCTGACGAACCGGTATCGCCCAACCCGGCTTCCCTATCTAAAGCTTTTGCTGGAGGATCATCGTCCCAGGCCAGAACCGGAGGCAGCCGGGGCCTGTTATGCCGATACGGCCGTAGCCCGAACGGCAGCCATTGTGCAGGTGGATTTCATGGGCCGACGCGGCCGGGTGGGCCGACAGGAGTGGGACCAAGCCATTCAACGGGCCAAACAGTGGTTCGCCGATCACCCGGAAGCTATCGCGGTATGGCCGGAGGACTGAATCCTTTCCCGTGATTTCTGCACCTGAGCCTGAATACTCTTTCGCTTCCGGGACCCTTCTTCGGCGGAACTTGGATATTTAGGGATTAGAAGGAGTCGGTTTTGGAGTTGCCGGTTCCGCGGCGGGCGGTTTGGAAGCCTCTGTACCGGCAGGCGTAGGTTTAGAAGCTGCGGGAGCGGGGGCCGGTTTGTCGGCAGGGGCAGGGGCCGGTTTGGATTCTGAGGGTTTCGATTCTGGCGAAGGTTGGGAAACACCCGGTTTGGCTTCCATCGACGGTTTAGGTTCTTCGGATTTGGGTTCTTGTTTTGTGGAGGCTGGGAGAGGCGTTTTTTCGCCTTCTTTAGGTTGAGCTTCGTGTTCGTGTTTGTGCTCCGCTTCTTTGGGTTCTTCCTTTTTCTCCTCTTTTTTCTTAACGATGTCGGAACGGGTCAGGCGGATTTTTTTATAGGTTTCTTCCGAGATGATGTAATACCAGTCGGCGAAGCGGTCGTTGAGTTCTTTGGCCCTTTTGCGGCCCTGTTCGAGTTTTTCTTGATATTCTTTTTGTTTGCGTTCGTTTTCTTTTTGAATCTCCTGACGGCGTTGTTCTAATTCTTTTTTGGTCTGTTCGGGGTCTTTTTTGGGTTCGGTCTTTTCTTGTTTGGCGGGATCGGTCTTTTCGGAGGGTTTGGATTCGGGTTTCGACTCCGGTTTCTCTTTCGGCGAAGCAGAAGCGGGTTTGGATTCAGATTTTGCTTCGGCGGACGGTTTTTCCGAGGTATCTTCGGGCAGCGGTTCGAGCTGGGGTTTGGGGATGGCCGACTCGTTGAACCGAGCCGTTACCATGATAAATCGGTTCATGCCCGGGGAGGTTTTTTGGTCTTCCGATTTTTCCTTGGGCTTTGATTCAGATTTAGGGGCTTGTTTTTCTTCGGCCTTTCCCGTGCCGGCCGGTCCGCCGAAACGAAGCAGATATTCCACGCCGTCCTTCATCAGGACCCGAATCTGGCCCTCGTTAGAGACGATTTCGTAACGGCCTTCCACCTGGGCGGGATAGAAACCGCGGGCGGCCAGATTGGTAACCGCTTCTCGGTTGGTAATGAGGGTTTCTTCGGCTTTCAGGTCGGCGCTCAATCCGGCGGGTTTGGGGTTCACATCGACGATTTTTAAGTCGTCGAGGGCGAATTTCATGTCGTCCAATTTTGCGGTGTTCAGTTCTTCCTCTGGGCCAAGGCCGAGCTGTTGGAGACCTTTTTCGGCGGCCTGGAGGTCTTGGACCAGTTTCCATCGCGGATCGCCAGTGTCGTTATATTCGAGGGTCATTTGACCGCGTTGGATGATCATACCGCGCACGATATCCACGGAGTAGTCCTGGATTTCGACTTCTTTGATGTCCCAGGGATTGAGTTTCAGGAGGTCTTTTTCGATCCAATCTTCGAATTTGGTCGAAAGCCGATCGATATTGACCGCTGCGACGAAAACTCGGTCGTCCCCCACCCGGCGGACATAACGAAGTTCCGAAGGTCCGGAGGACTGACCGGAGGATGGCGGAGAGGCTTGCTTTCCGATGATCAGCGCCACCAGTTCCTTACCTTCCTTGTCTTTCATAATGACTTTGGTTCCCATGCCTTCGCGCGGATCGCGGGGGTCTGGGTCCAGGACGCCGTACTGCTTATGATCGCCGGGGTCTTCGGCGGCGACATCGAGGATTTTGACATTCGTGAAGGTTATGGCGGCTTCGGCCAGATGTTCTTTGGCGTCGGCCGGGTAGTTGTCGTGGGAAGGGATGGACCAACCGCCTTTTTGTTTGTTATGGGTTACCTCGAAGGTTTCGATCCGGGCTTCTTTTTCGTCGTATTTAACGATTTCTAAGCTGGCAGTGGATCGGGGATCAAATTCCGGGACCAACAGTTGGCCCACCTCCTCCTGAGGACGTTCTTCAGGCAATCGGGGCTGGACGGCCCACGCCACCAACAAAATCCCTACCGCCGCAAGTACAAAAATAAGCGTTTTTGTATTTTCATTCATCGCTTCTGCTCCTCTCCGATTTTATCCAGCGATTTCATAGCTTGCGTTGGGGAAGCTCACGCATCGCAGAACGATACCCAACGAAACCGGTCTCAGGACCATTCCGGATGATTATTCGCGTAAACGAGTTTTGAGCACGCCTTCGCGTTCTCTGGCCCGTCGGACTGCGAAGACCACAATGGCCACCACCAGGGGCGGAATGGGCGGCAGTACCACGGCCCACATTTTGTAGGCGTCTTGGACCCGCCGAGTCGCGCTTGCCAGTTGGGTTTCGACTCGTTTGATTTCGCGATCGCGTTCGGCTTCGGCCTCTTTGACCTTGGCGTCGAGGCGTCGCTGCCCGTCCCGCTCCAGCATCAGCATCTGGATGGCCTTTTCCATCTCCGACATTTCCTTGTTTTTCTGGATTTCCTCGACGCGTTTGTCTAGTTTATTTTGTTCTTCCTTACGGACTGTTTCTGCTTTTTTATAGGCGGCTTCTCGAATTTTAGCGGTTTCTTCTCGAGCCTGCCGGGTGGCCTCTTCGATCCGGGTGAGCGTGCGGTGTTTCGGCCGACGTTTCCGAAGCTCAATGAAGCGGGTTTCCCCGGCCAACTCGTCCACCGCATTGAGCACAAAAGTTACATTGTCGAAGTCGAACGTAATGCCCAACTCTTCGATTTCGCCTTGTTCCCGCAGGGCGAAGAAGGTGGGGGTGAGCATGTCGATGTCGGCCACTACGACCACGTTCACTTCCTGAGGTTTCGGTTTTTCTGGCGCGGCAGGGGCCGACTCCTTGGCCACCGGCGTTTCGTCCGGAGCGGGCGTCTCTTTCACACCTGGCTTTTCTCCAGACTGCGTCGGAGTATCTCCAGAAGCAGCAGGCGCATCCGGCGTCGTCGAAGGCAAGGATGGCGACGGGGAGGCCGGGGACTCCGTACGGGATGGCGGCGGTGAACCGGCTGGTTCAGAGGCCGGTTGACCGGGCAACGCCGCTGCTAGCCAGGCCCCGGCCGGCCAAAGGCTGCTCGCCCCCGTCGGCGTCGGTAAATCCCCTCCCGAGGCCTGTGGTTTGAGTTTGCCCCGGATGCGGGCGGCCAACACATAGCTTTCATTGGTCGGCCTGAGAAACGCATTGGGATTCATCCGGAACAGATCGCCGTATCGCACTGTGCCCGTGCGGGGACCGGTGCGCAACAATTCGACAAACTCCAACTCCGAGGTCCGCCACTTGAACATCGCCCCGGGGAACGGAAGCAGCATGTTCTGCAATCCGGCGCTGATAACATGTTGCTCATTGAACGGCTCCGCAGCCCCCGATCCCTTGCCGATGAACACGAACTGCTTCTGCTCGCGGAAAAGATCGATCTTCCGATAGGGGTTGTAATCCTGCCAAATGATCTGGTCCTTGGGAAAATCGATGCCTAGAAGGTTCCAGAGTTCTTGGATATCGCCTTTGGGCAACTCGCGAGGCATCATCATGAACGGACTGCTGGGCGGTCGGCGGGGTTCGCTGGTGGCCGGTACCCAGGGAGCAAATCGCGGACACGGGTCTTCAAAAATCGCCGTAGGTATCCCGGAGCGAACCGCTTCCAAGAAATGCCTCATCTGTTCCGGGGTAAGCGTCGATGGTTGCACCGCCAAGAGCACATCGAACTCTTCTTTTTTGACCGGGCTGTTCAGATCCACCCGCTCGACTCGATATTGTTTTTCCAGTTCGTCGATGATGGGCCATTGTTGCACGCCCATCATGAAGTTGCCCTGTAATCCCGCATCCGTGTCCACTACGCCGATCTTTTTTCGCTCTTGGCCTCCTACGGTGGCCAACGATCGGACCAATTCATATTCGACCGGAATACCCCGGTCGATGAACGGCACGACCACCTTTTGCGCTGTTCCACAGGTAAAGGCCACGCCCAGGAAGATGTTGTCGGTCCGCAGCGTCCCGCGGTCGATGCTGCGGACTTCTTTGGCTTGGATTCGGTAACGTTGTTCGGCGCGGGCCGCTTCCTCGCTGAGTTGGCTGGTTTCGTTGATGATCAAACGGATTTTCTCGCCGCCCAGCGCCGCCAACTCATACAGGTGGTTCAGAAGGTTCAGACGGGTTTGCACATAAGATTCCGGCGTTTCGGACGCTGGACTGATAAAGGCTTCGATCACAATAGGCCGATCCACCTGAAGCTCTTTGACCAGCCGGACCGTCTCCGGCGAAAGCGAATTGAGACGTTCGCTGGTTACATCCAACCGAAGGTTATGCGAATGGAAAAATAGGATCAAACCTACCGCCGCCACACCCATCGCCAAAGTACGGGTAATATAGTGGCCCGGCAAATCGGCCGTCTGAAACTGGACCGAAGGCCATAAGTATAAAAGCGCCGTGTGAACCACCAAATAGCCCGACAAGATAAGCAGCATAACGGTGATCGGCGCCAGGACGGAAGAAAGTCCTAACCCAACTAGGACGAACACAACCAAGGTGGCCAAGTGCAATAGGCCATAAAACACCGCCACCGATCCTACGATCGGCCCCAGACGCCAATGACGCCGACCGATCAGCACCATGCTCAAGTAAAGCATGATTGCCGTAATCGACAGAAAATAGACGACCCCGGCCAGGCTCACCACGCCTCGTCCGAAATCGGCCAATTGGCCGCTGATCCCCCACCGCTGCACATACACGGCCCATTGCGGGTTCCGCAAAATGGTCGAAAGCACCGGAACCGTGCCCAGGATCACCAATATCCCGTTGAACAGTGCGCCCAGGATGTAGGCCACCGTTACATTGGCCGTCAAAAACGAGGCCACCATCCCGACGGCCAACATCGCCAACCCCACCAACCAGTAGCCGAAATACGTCCCGATAAACAGTCCCACATCCGGGTCGCCCAGGTTTTCCAGGACCGTATAGGTACACAGCATAGAAAACAGCAGCGCCACGCTATAAATGGCCACTGCCGCCAGGTATTTGCCCACCACAATGTCCCAGTCCGTGGCCGGGATCGTTAGCAGCAGCTCATCGGTCCCCTGCCGCCGCTCTTCCGCCCAGATCGACATCGTGATCGCCGGGATGAATACCAGCATGATCCAGGGAAAGACTTTATTCAGTTGGGCCAGGTTGGCCAGGTTGGTGTTGAAGAACTCGTCCGGCCAAAAGGCGGCCATCACACTCAGCCAGACAAACACGCAGATAAATAGATACCCTGTGGGGCTGGAAAAATAGCTGACAAAGTTCCGCTTAAACACCGCCCAAAGTACGTTTTTGTTGATGATGTTGCTCATGGCTCCACCCTATCCGATTCCTCTCTTCGGGTTGCAAAACCAATCGGTTGATCGCGCTTCCCTTTCGGCCTGGAAAATCAAGAGCTTTGTGCGGGCGACGTCGCCGCTGCAACCGCCGGAAACAACTTATTTCGCACCGGCGCCGGTCAGTTCTCGGAAATGCACGTCCAGACCGCGACCGTCGCTGGTCAGTCGGTCGATCGGGCCGTCATAGATCAATCGACCTTCGTCGATAAAAAGCACCCGTCGGGCCATCGCCTCCACCTCCTGCAAGATGTGGGTCGAAAGCAGGATGGTTTTCGTCTGGCCTAGTTTTCGGATGGTTTCCCGCACTTCATGGATTTGATTGGGGTCCAGTCCGGCGGTGGGTTCGTCCAGAATCAAAACATCCGGCTCGTGCAACAGCACCTGGGCCATGCCGACCCGCTGCCTGTAGCCGCGAGAAAGTTTGCCGATCGGTTTGCCAATCACGGCACGAAGGTCGCATAGGTCCACGACCATCTCGATCCGTTGCCTTTTCCGGATGCCGGTCAATCCACGGGCCTCGGCAAAAAAGTTCAATAAGGCCCGGGGCGACATGTCGAGATATAAAGGCCCATTTTCCGGCAGGTAACCCAGATGGGCCGACCCGGCCAACCGATCCACCGACATGTCATGCCCGGCAATCCGCGCCACACCTGCCGACGGCGCCAAATAGCCGGTCAGTATTTTCATCGTGGTGCTCTTCCCGGCGCCGTTCGGCCCCAAGAAAGCCACCACCTCGCCCTGATACACCTTAAAGCTCACGTCTCGTATCGCCGCAAAGTCGCCGAAGTATTTGGTCAGTCCCTCCGCCTCGATCATGGGAACCGAGGTGGGGGCAGAGGCGGCCGATCCACGTTGTGCTTCGTTCATCGACATAATACTCCCACACAGAAACTCGCTCTTGTTGGAGAACACTTAAGATACCACCCTGAGCCGAAAAAACCTACCCAGAGTGTTCCCTTCTGGTGCTGAGCCAAACCTCTCTCTGAGTCTTTTTAAGGGGGAGAGTCGAGCGACGGCAACACAACCTCGCCCAGTACCACCAGGGAGAAAACGCTATCTTACCTCATGGAATATATTTTATCCATACGATAGAAGGTTCTTTTTCGGTTCGGATTCCTAAAAACGGGGCTTAGACGAACTGAAAAAGAGGCGAGACATTTCTCTTTCTGATCCGTCCGCCCCCCACGAGGACGGTTTGCCTACCCTTCTATTGGAGGGCATCCCCTCTTTGAGCGGTAAATGCGAACGAAAGAAGAAAATCCGAAGAAAAAAAGGTGCCTTTTCAGCAGGGGGGCGGAAATGTTGCAAGAAGAAGACGATCAGCCAAGCGGAGTAGGTACTGCGAAAGAGAATGTCCCATTATAGGGGGGGTTATAGTTCGGAAGCGGCAGCAGCCGCATGTAAAGAACGGAGAATCTCCTCGATGACCCCTTGTTTGTCCACTTCGGTAGCGACCGCGATATTATGCCGCCACGCCGGTACCCGACGCCGATCAAACACGGTTGCCCCCAGGGTCAATTCCCCCATGGTTTCCACGTCCCCAGCCATTTCCACAAAGCTAAATAACTCTGGATGGGTGAGGGCCACTAACCCCACCACATCGTGAATCCGAATCGACTCCAACCCAAGCTCTTGCCGATAGGCCCGAAAAGTAGCCGGTAAGATTTTCCGCAAGAATCGGCCAACCCGGCTGTTTTCGTCCGGCAATCGATGCAGAATGTCCAAGGTCAATTCCACGCGGTTGGTAACATCCAGCGGGATCAGCGTTTTGGTGCAAGGGGCACGAAAAACAGCCCTGGCCGCTTGGGGATCACAGTAGATATTGAACTCCGCCGCTGGAGTGATATTGCCCGGTCCGCTCACCGTACCCCCAACAATGACCAATTGGCCCAGTACCGAAGGAAGTTGAGGGTCGCGCAGGAAGGCCCTGGCGATATTGGTCAGGGGACCAAGGGCCAAAATGGTTACCGCTTCAGGAGCGGCTCGAACTTCGTCGCAGATGACTTTTTCCGAGGGATGGAGATCCCGCCGCACCGCCGCCTCGAAAGGTACCCCTCCTAAACCATCGGGGCCAAATATCCGACGGCCTTCGGTAGGAAGACCATGCTCGGGTGCCGTAGCCGCTCCGATCCTGGGCCAACGGGGGGGATCCATTTGACTGAGGATGACCTGGACGTTTCGTGCCGCCTGCTGGGGAGGCACATTTCCCCCAACCGAAGTTACGGCAACTACCTCTAAATTGGGGTCGAATAGCGACATGCAGATCGCTACTGCATCGTCAATGCCAGGATCAACATCTAATATCAACTTCCTGGGCATGGGGCTTCCTAAATAGGCCAAGAATGATTACAAAAGTTATCTAAATAGTAACTCTTAAGCTACCCTCCAAAAGATTATAAACTCCCACTCTTTCTTCTCAGTATTTTTAATCTTTGTTTTTCTGTAATCATGGATTAGAAAAATGAAACTCTCGAATCGAATTTCTTCTTCCAAGCCCCCCTTTTTGGCCGGTTTTGTGGAAATTGAGGACCATAAGAGCTTTGCCTACCCCCCTTTAGACTGGCGATTCTGTACCTAGAAGAACTGTTCTTTGCTTTTTAAGACCGGATAAGGGAGGGACACAGGAGCACTGCCATTGACCCAATTTTCCCCAGAGCTAAAATGCCCAGATTCTGGAATTTCTTTATAACACCGGCTTAAGGTTGGGACTATGGAAACCGGCTGAGGGCCGGGGCTACCAGTGGTACCCTAGAGGGGGATACCCTGATTCGAGAATCCCTTTTGAATAGTCTTGAGTAGATTATAGCTTGCGGTGGTCTATGGATTCGCAACCGATAGATAGCGGTCCGGTGGGCGGTGAGGCCCTAGAGGCGGCCCGGCGTGAAAAACTCCAAAAAATTCGGCAATTGGGCTTGGACCCTTGGGGTGGGCGTTTCGACGGCCATGAGCCGATCGCCCGAATCCGGCAGCGGGAAAAAGAAATCCGTATGGTTGCTCCGGGAGATTGCCAAATTGGTCATCCGCCGCAGGAGCAGGGGCCCCATGTTCGGGCTGCTGGCCGGATTGTTCTCCAACGTCCTACCGGAAAACTCCTGTTTTTGAACATCCGGGATTGGACCGGGCAGATTCAGGTGTTGATCGGCCAGCGTCAGGTGGGTGAAAAGAACTGGGCCGTGGCCAAATGCCTTGATCTGGGCGATCTCGTGGGCGTCGATGGAGAGCTGAAACATACGAAAACAGGCGAATTGAGCATCTTCGCCGACGCCCTGCACTTTTTGTGCAAATCCTTGGAGCCGCCGCCGGCCAAGTTCAAGGGGCTTCGGGACCCGGAGCTTCGGCAACGGATGCGCTATTTGGACTTGGCCTACAACGAGGGCGTTTTAGAGCGGTTTTTACGCCGGACAAAGATCGTCGAGTCCATCCGCCGGACCTTGGCCGGTGAAGGGTTTGTGGAAGTCGAAGGGCCGACGCTCCATGCGATTGCCGGCGGGGCGGCGGCCCGGCCCTTTATTACCCACCATAACGCTCTGGACATCGACCTGTATTTGCGAATCGCTTTGGAATTGCACCTGAAGCGGCTCTTGGTGGGCGGCATGGAACGGGTGTATGAGCTGGGACGGGTCTATCGGAACGAAGGGATCAGTCCCCGCCACAACCCGGAGTTCACCATGTTGGAAGCCTACCAGGCGTACGGCGATTATCGCACGATGATGGATTTGGCTGAGAAGCTGATTGTGGAGGCGATCCAGGCCACCGGGCAATCCCTTCGGCTTCCCTGGGGGGAAGGGGAGATTGATTTTACGCCGCCGTTTGCCCGGCGCACGTATGATGAGCTTTTGGCCGAGTATGCCAAGGTCGATCCGGCTGAGCCGGCCTCGGTGGTGGAAGGCGCGCGGCGGGCCGGGCTGGAAACCGCCGGCAAACACCCGGATGTCGTGAAAAACGAACTGTTTGAGACGGTGGTTACGGATCAGTTGGCCGGGCCGGTGTTTGTGATGGATTATCCGGCGGCGATTTGTCCGTTGACCAAGCGAAAGACCGACGCCCCGCACATCGCCGAACGGTTTGAACTGTTTATCCAAGGCATGGAAGTAGCCAACGCCTACACGGAACTCAACGATCCAGACTTACAGGAAGAACTTTTCCGAACCCAATTGGCCGGCCTGCCGGAAGAAGAGTCGATGGCGAGGATGGACCGGGATTTCATCCGGGCGTTGCGCCATGGGATGCCGCCGGCGGGAGGATTGGGCATTGGGATCGACCGGTTGGTGATGTTACTGACCAATGCGCAGACGATTCGGGAAGTGATCCTTTTCCCCCTGCTCAGGCCGGAACAGGAATAAGCCCCTTCGGGTTTGGGAGCAGAGAAGCGAGTGCATGGACTTGGGAGAGTGAGAAAAGGTTTGAGGTAAGGAAGCCTCAACGATGTACAAGCTGTTGCTTTGTTGGCGGTATCTGCGGACCCGGTATATTGCGTTGGCCTCGGTCATTAGCGTCACTTTGGGGGTGGCGACGATGATTGTGGTCAACAGTGTGATGGCCGGGTTTACCACAGAAATGGAAAACCGCATCCACGGAATCCTTTCGGATGTGGTGCTGGAATCGACTACGCTGGAGGGGATGCCGGACGCCGAGTGGCACATGGAGCAGATTCAGGCCGCCGCCGGCGAGTGGATCGAAGCGATGACGCCTACGGTGGTGGTCCCGGCGATGCTGAGCTTTCAGACGCCGTACGGAGGCGGCAAATGGATCACCCGTCCGGTGCATTTGATCGGCATTGACGCAGCCACACAGGGGCGGGTCAGCGATTTCAGCAAATATCTCCAACATCCGGACAATAGGAAACAACTTAGTTGGGACCTTCGGCAGGAAGGGTACGACATTCGGGACCACCAAGGCGGTTCGGAGGCCCGGGAGCGGCCCCAGATGGCGGCGGCCGGCTGGTTGCATCGGATACGACGGGCTCGCTACGAAGAAATGCTTCGGCCCAAGAAAAATCCTCCTGTCGCCAGCTCTTCGCAGACGGAACCCAACTCTTCGGAGCAGCGACCGGCCCCAGCACCCGCCGGAACAAACCGGTCGGCATCGGCCCCGGAGCAGTCCCATCTGAATCCCATCCGGCTTTTGCACGAGAAGAACCTGTCTGATTCCGAGCCGACGAGGTTCCAGAGTCCTTCGGAGGAATCGGAACCTTCAGGCAGAGAGTCGCAGGGCGGGGCGTCCGGTTTGAAGTTGCCCTCGCCTTTACGATCTCGGCAAACCGCAGACTCCGAGGAGGTTGCCGTCCGCCGTAGGAACACGGAGTCGCCGGATCGTTCGTCCCAGGAACAAGGTGCGGCGTTGGGGCATTCGGGCTCGACCCATTCGGCCGAATCGACCCGTTCGGCGGAACTGGAAGACCCCTTTGCCGGCCGTGTGCAGACGGAGACTTTCGATCCTTCCCGCCAGCAGCATACCGGGGCCGTGTTGGGCATGGGACTGATCAGCTTTCGGGACGCTGAGGGCGACGATCGGTTTGTGCTTCTGCCCGGCGACGATGTGAAACTCACCTTCCCGACGGCCGGCACGCCGCCGAAGGCCATCAGCGATACGTTCACCATCGTCGATCTCTATGAAAGCAAAATGAGCGAATACGACTCGCAGTTTGTTTTTGTCCCGATTGAGAAATTGCAGGAATTGCGGGGGATGATCGACCCGGCCACTGGGGCCAGGCTGGTCAGTTCCATTCAGATCAAGCTGAAACCCGGCGTAGATGGCAACATGGTGCGGGACGTATTGCGGACGAAATTTCGACCGGAATTGTATGCGGTGTTTACCTGGCAAGACAAACAAGGGCCGCTCTTGAATGCAGTGCGAATGGAAACCGCAATCTTGAACGTGCTGCTGTTTTTGATTATCTGCGTGTCGGGCTTCGGGATTTTGGCGATCTTCTTTATGATCGTGGTCGAAAAGACGCGGGACATTGGCATTTTGAAATCGTTGGGGGCTTCGAGCCAGGGAGTGATGGGCATTTTCCTGAGCTATGGGTTGCTGTTGGGGCTGAGCGGTTCGGCGGCGGGTTTGGTTCTGGGACTGCTGTTTGTGCGGTATATCAATCAGATCGCCGACTTGCTGGGCAAACTGACCGGACGACCGCTTTTCGATCCGCAGATTTACTATTTTTATAAGATTCCGACGATTGTGCAGCCGGCCATGGTGGGTTGGGTTGTGCTGGGGGCGGTGTCGATTGCGGTGTTGGCCAGCGTATTGCCCGCTCTCCGGGCCGCCATGCTCCGGCCGGTAGAGGCGTTACGATACGAATGAACCAGGAGAGAGTACGCGGCCTGGTCGTGTATTATTTCCTTTTGGGATAGTCCGAAGACCATTCTGGAGCAAAAGCCGGGCGGAGGCAGATGTCATGGATGACCCTCTAAAAACGATGTTGGAATTTCAACCACCCCAGACGAAGCCGACCGGCCCGACGCCTCGATTGGTGGCCGCGCCGCGCGTCCAAGGCGGGCCCTGTTTGGATGGGGCGCCAACGCTGGACTCTTTAGGAATCCCCATCTCCGGTCGCGGGGGGGCAAGTTCCAAAAGTACCGGCGTATCCAGCACCAGCCCGACAACCTCGGAACAGAAAATAGCTGCCGTCGCCGCCGTAGGGACGCCTCCGGCAGGCATTGCCCGGGTAAGGGACATTCGTTCCCCATTAGAACGTCGCGCCCGGCCCTTTTTAGAAGCGGACGGGCAGAAGAAAACAGGCCCCCTGGTTTCGGTCGAAGAGCTGCATAAGGTCTATCAGAAAGGTCCGTTGAAAATCCCGGTCCTCCGAGGGGTCAACCTCACGGTCCAAACCGGAGAATTCTTAGCCATCGTGGGCCAGAGCGGTTCCGGGAAGAGCACCCTGCTGCATTTGATAGGCAGTTTAGACACGGCCACGGCGGGACAGATTCTTTTTGAAGGCCGACGGATCGATAACCTTCCTCCTCGCTGGCGGGACCGATTCCGAAACAGTATGGTGGGCGTCATTTTCCAGTTTTATCATCTGCTGCCGGAATTAGATACGTTGGAAAATGTTCTGACGCCGGTGATGATATCGGCTTCTTGGTGGCGATACTGGCGGCGTCGGCGCACCTATCGGGAAGCCGCCGTAAAAATTCTCCAGCAAGTGGGCCTGGGGGATCGGCTGCACCACAAACCGTCGGAGCTTTCCGGCGGCGAGATGCAGCGGGCCGCCATTGCTCGGGCGCTAGTGGCCCAGCCAAAGTTGCTCTTGGCCGACGAACCCACCGGCAACCTCGACCGTCAAACCGGCCAGGAAATCCTTCATCTGCTCCGCTCATTCAACCAACAGGAGCATCTGACGATTGTCATGGTAACCCATGATCTGGAGATAGCAGCCCAGGCGGATCGAGTGGTCCGACTGGTGGACGGATGTATTCAACCCGCCTGAGGCCCCGGCGCCTTCCGAACGTCGTTTTTCGCAGATCATGGGACTGTTTGGAAAAGGTTTCCCTGTCTGGTCTTGGCCCTCCGGGCGGGCGCTAAAGGTCTTTCCTTCGGACCGTATCCGCGTCTGAAGAAATCCCGGCCAAAATTTTGCCGGGGTTTGCCTCTTTTCCGATGAGAAATTAAAATGGTTCTTTCTGGACGGTTTCTGCCAAGGCAAAAGGCCTATTTTGCTCACTCCTTGCCTGAAAGGTCGAAGGGACGGTTATGAAAGTCTTTATCAACGGGCAGTTTGTCCCGCAGGAAGAAGCCAAGATCAGCGTCTTTGATCATGGGCTGTTGTATGGGGACGGAGTTTTTGAAGGGATCCGCAGTTATAACGGAAAAGCGTTTCGATTGCAGGAGCACTTGGATCGGCTGTGGAACTCGGCCAAGGCGATCTGGTTGCAAATCCCGATGAGCAAACAGGAAATGGCCGAGGCGATCCAGGAGGCCCTTCAGCTCAACGGCGTGCGGGACGGTTACATCCGGGTGGTGGTTACCCGAGGGGTGGGCACGCTGGGCTTGGACCCGAACCGTTGTAGCAGCCCGCAGGTAATCATTATCGCCGATAAAATCTCTTTGTACCCCAAGGAATACTACGAGAACGGCTTGGAGATCGTTACCGTGAGCACGTTGCGGAACCATCCGGCCGCATTGAGCCCTCGGATCAAATCGCTCAATTATCTCAATAACATCCTGGCCAAGATCGAAGGTCTCCAGGCCGGCTGTATCGAAGCCCTGATGCTCAATCATAAAGGCGAAGTGGCTGAGTGTACCGGGGACAATATCTTCCTGGTTCGGCAGGGCCGACTTTTTACCCCTCCGAACGACGCCGGCATTTTAGAGGGGATCACCCGGGCGGCGGTCATCCAACTGGCCCGAGCCGACGGCTACGAGGTCTTCGAATCTCCGCTGACCAAACACGACGTGTATATTGCCGACGAATGTTTCCTCACCGGCACCGCCGCCGAAGTAGTCCCGGTGGTCAAGGTGGATAGCCGACAGATCGGCGACGGCAAACCCGGCCCCATCACTCGGCGTTTGATAGCTCGGTTTCACGAACTGACCCAACAGGAAACCCGCTGAGCCGCCGGAAATCCTCCAGAAAGGGGAATCCCCTATGGCAGAAGGTTTTCCTTTGTGGGACGACAGGGAAGAGTCGAAGCAGAGGCCCATTTCTTCCTCTGAGCCGCCCCCGCTGATTGTGGCTGCCGAAGTGGCCCACCATCCCGAGAGGAGGGCGTATCTAGGTTGGCTGTTGGGGATTTTGTTTTTGCTGCTTCTGGGGCTGATTCTGCCTTATTGGATTGAGCAGATCCAATATGCGATCACCCGAGGCCGACAGCGCGCCCAAGCGGAGGCAGCTTTAGAAATGCTGGACCAATTGCCAGAACCTCAAAACCGATTCGCCGCGGTAGCGAAGGCCGTGGCCCCCTCGGTCGTAGGCGTGGAGACGGAACGGATTGTAGTAGCCGCCGCACCGCGGGATGAATGGGGGTTCCTGTTCGGTCGGCCGATTCCTTTCCGGGCCGAGGGCGAAGGGTCCGGTGTGATCATGGACAAAGAAGGCTACATCATTACGAATTATCACGTCATCGGCCAAGCGGATCAGGTGCGGGTGAAATTGGCCGACGGACGGACCATCTCCAACGTACGGATCATCGGCGTGGATCCGCTTTCGGACTTGGCGGTGCTGAAAATTGACGAATCCAATATAATTCCTGCTCGTTGGGGGGATAGCGACGCTCTGGAAGTAGGAGATTCGGTGCTGGCGATCGGCAATCCGTTTCGATTGGCCCATACGGTTACCGCCGGGATCATCAGCGCCAAAGGCCGACGGGGCATTATCCGGGAAATCCGTTACGAAGATTTCCTCCAAACGGATGCGGCCATCAATCCGGGCAATAGCGGTGGGCCGCTGGTGAATATGAAGGGCGAGGTCGTCGGGATCAACACGGCCATTCTAGGGGAACGATATCAAGGGATCGGCTTTGCCATTCCAAGCCGAATTGCCAAGGATGTCTATGACCGGCTCAAAGCGACCGGACGAGTAGAGCGGGGTTGGCTGGGGGTGGAGATGCAACCGTTGGACGAGACGTTGGCCGGTCGGCTCGGCCTGCCCAATACAGAAGGTGCTCTGATTGCGAGGGTCTTTCCGGGGTCGCCGGCGCAAAGGGCCGGCCTGGAACCGGGCGATGTGGTCGTCCAATGGAACGACGAAAAAATCCGAGACCCCAGCGACCTGAGCCTGGCTATTGCCCGGACCTCCATTGGGCAAACCGCCGTCGTGAAGATACTCCGAGAAGGGAAACCCATAAAGTTGCGGGTCCAGGTGGGCCAGCGCCCCACGGACCTCCGGTTCTAATTTGGGTAACACTTCGGCCGAGGGAAGAATCCCTCTGTTTTTCGGGAACTATACCGTCTCCATGCCGCGTGTGCGGCAGTCTAGAAACAGAAACTCTTGGAACCACCGTATTCCTGCTTGGGCGGCAGCGACAAGGTACTGTATTCGTCCGAAGTGTTACCGCAGTGATTATTCCAGGATCGTTTTCACCACTCCACGAAAACTTCGTTCTATCCAGAAAATGAACTGAAGTTTACTTAATCCTTCCCTTTCTCCTAATGACCAGTTCTTATCGCAAGGCCCCATTGTTTTTTCCTAGTTGTCCTAAAAGGAGCTTCTTATGAAACTGGCAACAAAGAATCCGTGGTGGACCTCAGCCGTATTGATGGGCGCATGGGTGATTTCCCTGGCAGCTCTGGCGGCGGATCGGCAGCCGGCGGCCATTCAAGGCACGGTTACCGGCGATGTGTCGGCCATGCCGTGGCGGGCGGGCAAAAAAGAGCTCGGCTGGGCGCGGGTCCGGGTGTGGAAAGAGGGCGCCCTCTGTGCAGTAACCCGAAGCGAAACTGGCATTGGCCGGTTTTATCTTCAAGGGATTCCGATAGGGGAGGTAGAACTAGAGGTTTTCCGGCCCGGTTTTAAAGAGTTCCGCCAAAAGCTCCAGGTGCAGCCGGGGCAAACCGTTTCGGTTTCGGTGCATTTGGAGCCGGATCCGGATTATGGGCTGATTGTGCGGCCTCGGCTGGGGGTCGCCGAGACTTCCATTCCCGGAGATCAATTTACGGTGGAATGCCAGGCCCCCGAGTCGGCCAGCCAATGGAAAGTACGGTTGGCGACCGATTATTTCTCGCGCCCTTTGGACCTGCTGAAGGCCGAGTATGGGCCGAGGGCCGTTTGGAACGGTACAAAACCCGGTTGGCAGTTGACCGTTCGGACACCGCCCAATACACCGGCCGAGATGTACGATTTGCTGGTGGAGTTTCAGGACGGCCAGGGCCAACGCCGGTTCAGTCGGCAGGCCAAGGCCGTGTGCATTCGGATGGAGTATCCCGATAGTTTTCTGCTGATGCCCTATCAGGATTTTCATTTGAATTGGTTTGTAGATAAGTCCGGACCGGCAGGCGAGGTGCAGGCCGATTATTTTCGGGCCGCTTCGCTACTGAATCCTTTGTTTGTAAGCCTGGGGGATGACGTGGGCTTTGAAAAAAACCAGCACGCTCCACCCGACGACGCAGTGGCCATGCTGTACTATTTTGTCCGGGAATATCTGGATGTGCCAGTGTATTTAGCCTTCGGCAACCACGATGCGGCCCTGACCGCGGAAGGCCATGAGTTTTATTTTGGTCCCCGTTGGCAATTGCGTCATATCGGCCCTCACGTGGCCGTGGTGATCAGCTATGATCTTTACCAGGCCAAGTACGAAATGCCCGCCGAGCAGCGGCGTTGGGTGGCCGAGCTGCTAGCCCGTTTGGAAGCCGACCCGCAAAATCGCCTCATCTTCCTGGCCGGTCATCGAAGTCCGTTTCCGCCAGAGAAACAGGAACCTTTCTTCCCGTTGCCGTTTACGCCGCAAAGCCGGACCTGGCTTTCGGGCGGACGAGACGATGGGGTAACCGTGGAGTTTCGCCGCCTGTTTATGGACGCATTAAGCGTGCGGAGTATGCACGGCTGGGGCGGGCTGAATTACACAGGCCGGATTGTTCGGATCGACCAGTGGCGTCGAGCGGAACTTCTGCCGCAACTGGCTCTGCCGGCGGTGGCATGGAGCGGGCCGAACAACGGCGTCCAAAACCGGTTAACTGCCGCCGTCCGTCGAGTGGGCCAACAGCTCTGGACCCCGCCGGAGGTGATCGCCGGCTTCTGCCAATTGCCGCCCCGGTGGGAAGGCATGCCGGAAATCCGCCAGGCGCGGCTTCGATTTGTGATGCCCAAGGGCCAGTACCAATGCCGAGGCGGCCAAATCGTCCAAACGGTCCAATCGGATTGTGGGAAATTTGCTCTGGTCTATGTCAGCCTGGATGTACTGGAACCGAAAACGGAAGTCGTCCTCGAACCGAAATGAATCAGGGAAACACTCAGAAAGACTGAATAACGAAGGAAGGAGATTTAAAGAAGATCCATCAGTTGTCATTCCCGCACAAGCGAGAAACCAGTTCGCCCTTATCCGGCTAGCCCCGGGCTGACCGGCCTCTTCCACCAGCGAAGAGGCAAAACTGCTGGATTGGGAACTTTCACAGGGATGACGCGAAGAGGGTTTCCTCGATTCGGCTGAAATGTTGCCTGGTTCAACCGGCGGAGATATTGGCGCCGGAGCTACTTCTTTTCGACCGATAGCGCCATTGGTAGAGGCCCCAGGCCCCTGCATATAGCAACACCAGATCTACCGCCGGGAAAACCACATTGCTGGGAAATCCTATCCGCCAGGAGTCGATTGCCTGTTTGAAAAGATAGTCCAGGAATATAGAACTAACGAATACTATTAGACTGTATCGGCCAAACAGGGCTACGATTTCGATTAGCCGATGCTGGGCCATGCGTTCCCACCAGGCCAAAACGGCCAGCCCGATCACTGCCAACTGAAGTCCCACATATCCGAGCCGAACCGGCCCCAGCGGGCGCCGATCCAAAAGCAGTTTCTGCACCGGGTGCGACGGATCGAAGCGAAGTTTTAAGGCGAGATACAGCCCGGCCATCAGCAGCCAAGCCAAAACGGCCCCCCCGACGACTTTTTGGGCTATTCGGGCCGAGAGAACCCGATCCCAACTGGCATACCATGCACCGAGAATTATTCCGGTTACATAAACAAATTGCCAGCTATTCCAGTCGAACGCCCCGGCACTATTGATCTCTAATCGCCGGTGCCAATCGGGCGAGAACCAGGCCAGGCTGATCGTCCCTAGATAGAGCAGGAGACTTATTCCCCACAGGCCGCCTGGCCCCGCCTTCTGGAGCAGAAAAAGCCAAATCGGCGTGGTCAGGAACAAAAAGAAAAACACCGACAGGATGTCGGCCAGGTAGAATTGTTCGTTCAACGTGGCAACCGCCCACAGATGCTCACCAAGGCTTTTCTGCAAAAAGTCTGCCGCCACATACGGAATCTGGATCACCTTGGCCCAGGCCCCAGCCAATAGCACCATGACCACCAAATAGTGGATCACAAGAATCACCAACGCCCGGCGCAGATAATGGCCGATGCGAAGACTGCCGACCGAATGCCGGCTAAACGCCATGCCGACGCAGAGCCCTGAGACCAGAACAAACCCTTCGGCCACAAAGTTCAACCCCTGAATCAACGGAAAGGAAAACCATCGAGGAAAACTCGGATGGGATAGCATGTGCCACAAGGCCATCCCCACCACACATAAACCGCGCCAAAAGTCAATCCGCTGATCCCGCATAGTATTTCCTTTGCCCGAAGCGATGGAGGAAACTGTTTAGGCAGTGAGCGGGGATATATGGTTTCGGCCGAAGGTTACGACGCACTTTCGTGGATCATCTCCCCATAGGAGACAGGCACCAAGTCTTCCGGCTGGATATGGAACATCTGGACAAGTTGGGCCAATTGGGCCTGCCCGTCCGTTTCGTCTTGATCAGGCCGAAGCACCGCCTCAAACTCCAGGAACGCCCCCAGGCCGACCACCTCGTCCAAATGGATCCGCACATTTTGCCAGAGGAAAATCTCCCGGCGTTTCTGCACTTTCGTTTGGACGCCCAGGGCGGCAGTCAGCACGGTTTTCAGGGTTTCTGGATTGGACAGCGGCGCCCGATGATAACGGCTGGTGCGGGCCGTAGGCTCGTTGGGCCGGGCATACCAAATCAATTCTGCCCGGAGGCCGTTGATTTGCCGAAGTTTCAATCGGCCAGTAGCGACAGGGAAATAGGTATCCACCTGTTCTTGCAGGCCCATGTACCGGGCGCCCAAAGCAGCAGCGATCTTTCGGGCCTCGGCTAGGTCCCGCAGCCGGGCCTTCAACTCCACGTTCCTACCCATCATGGGCGAAAGACCATTGTCAGAGACCACTTGGATGCAACTCCTTGATCATTCCAATTCATCGGGATAGGCGATCGAAAGAGGTCAGGCACAGTTGACCGAAACGGGCGAGGAGGCCGGCGGCCTCCGGCGTCGGCTTGACCTGCTGGGCCAGATGGTCAGGGTCGTAACCGGCGGCTCGAAGTTCCTCCGTGTTGCAGCGAATATAGGCCAACTGAATCGGGAGATCAAACTCCGGATGGAATTGCACACCCCAGGCGCACCGCCCCACCCGAAATGCATGATGCGGTTCTTGTTCACTCCAGACCAACGGCACCGCTCCGGCCGGAAGCTCTAACACCGATTGACGGTGAGAGACATGGGCCAAAAAAGGATTCGGTAAGCCGGCAAACAGCGGGTCCTCGTGCGCCTCCGCCGTCAGATACAGCGGAACGGTTCCTACTTCCAGTCCACGGGGGTTATCATCCACCGGACAGCCCAGGACATGGGCCAAAAGCTGGTGCCCATAACAGATGCCCAGAAGAGGGATGTCCCTCGATAAAAGGCCCAGCAGCCACTGGCCTGTCTGCTCGCTCCAGGGATGCCGGTCGGTAACCATGGCATGAGAACCGGTTACCACAACCCCAGCCAATGCGTCATAGGCCGGCAGCGGATCGCCGCGGACCGGGTCGATCGTTTGCACCGGCGTAGGCGTCGGCCCCAACCCCTCGGCGATCCAATCTTCAAAATCGCCCCGCTGGTCGGCCAGTTCCGGACAGGTACTACCGAGTTTTACAATGAGTAGGGTTTTCATAGAGACTTTTTGCCTAGATTGCTTTCACCTAATTCCCATTTTTTCAACAAAGAAACAGTGCGATTACCGAGTCGTCGGGGCTGCTGAACTCTCTTGACTGAAATAGCCCCGGGTTACACTAAATGTCTAGGCAATTGTAGGCGATTTTCACCACTTCGACCAGCGCCGGTTGTTCCGACAGGAGCACTTCAGGTTCGGATAACCCGGGCCAGAGGAAATGTCAGGAACGATTGGGCGTTGAGCGATCGAACAAAAAGCGGGAAAATAGAGAATAGTTTTTCCGGTAGCCGTTCAGAGGGCGGCTTGGATTGTAACTCAGGCTGTCCAGCCTGAGGGGATAGCAGTGTTGGATGCTACGCAGAGCGGAAAATGGGCCGAAAAGGGGCCTGTCCCCGGGCTGTGAACGGTTACCTTTTCCGTAAAGAGAGGACGGTGGATGCGGTCTTGTGGACGCGAAGGGTGAAATGGGATGGAACTAGACGTTTTGGTGGTTGCGCCGCATCCCGATGATGCGGAGTTGGGGATGGGGGGGACCATCCTGAGAATGATCGAAGAGGGTTTGCGGGTGGGGATTTTGGACCTTACCGACGGGGAACCCACGCCGTACGGCAACCCCACCATCCGAAGCCAGGAGACTGCCGATGCCACTAAGCTTTTGGGCCTGGGGTGGCGGGAGAACCTGGGGCTAGCCAACCGTCGGCTGGAGGCAGACCTGGTCAATCGGGCCGCCCTGGCAGGGGTGATCCGTCAGACCCGACCACGGTGGATTTTCGCTCCGTATTGGGAAGACGCCCATCCAGACCATGTTGCCGCCGCCGCGCTGACAGAAGCGGCCCGCTTCTGGGCCAAACTGACCAAATCCGATCTGCCCGGTCAGCCCCATTGGCCGGAACGAATTTTTTACTACTATTGCTTCCATCTCCACCAGGCGGTACAGCCGGCCTTCGTGGTAGATATTAGCCCCTACTGGGAACGCAAAGCAGCTCTTTTGGCCTGCTACCGAAGCCAATTTTTAGTCGGTCCAGCCGCCGAACCTCCGACACTGATTGAGCGAGTGCGGGACTACGCCTCGGTCTGGGGCTGGAGTATTGGCGCCCGATACGGCGAACCCTTCGCCTGTCGAGAACCGATCGGGCTGGCCAGCTTCCAAGGACTCCGTTAGACGCATCCTTACCGCCCAAGGGGCCAAAGCGACCGAGTCAGCATAATCCCACCCCTTTTCCCCAACGATTCTGCCCAGTACGATTTCAGGCAAAAGTGCGTCCCAGAACGGTCTTGTTTCGAACGATCGAGCCGAACGCATGTACGATCCGATCCTTCATGTGGTGTTGTATGAACCGGAGATTCCGTTCAATACCGGTAGTGTGGGGCGAACCTGTGTGGCCATTGGCGCCAAACTGTGGTTGGTTCGGCCATTGGGATTCCAGATCGACGACCGTCGGCTGAAACGGGCTGGGTTAGACTATTGGAAGCATCTGGTCTGGGAGATTGTGGATAATTACCAGATGCTTTTAGATCGGTTGGGGCCTCGGCCCATGTGGTTTTTCTCCAAACGGGCCGTCCGGCCTTATACAGAAGCAACTTTCCGACCGGGCGATGCCTTGGTCTTTGGGAGCGAGACTCGAGGATTGCCGTCCTCGTTCCTGGAAAAGCAGCCGGATCGAGCACTTCAGATTCCCATCAGCTCCCGAGTCCGGAGCCTGAACCTGACAGTCAGTGTGGGGGTGGCCGTCTATGAGGCGTTACGCCAATTCGGCGTTCAACGCCTTGGATAGGGAAATTCTTCCGAAAAAACCCGGATAAGGGAGTCGGAAGAGGACGCCAACCTGGTCGGATGTGTCATTTGGACCTCTTTGGTCATTCCCGCTGTAGCGGCAGTCCAGTCGGAATAGAATTTGCTCTTCTGCAATAACCCCCTCTGGCGAGACGTTAAACAGGAAGCCGGGGATGCCCCAGAGATGATTTTTTGTTGTTCGCACACCTGCCTAGGGGTGATGAAAAATTGACCGGCTTTCTCGAAACTTTCGACCGGAACCTTCGAGAACCTTCTGGGTTAAAGCCTTGGAAACAGGAAACATTGCTTTTTAAGGACCATCTACATAAAAGGAGCAAAGCCGATGAAAGTCTTAGATCGTATCTGTCTGGTGGTAGGGATTGTCGTGGTGGGAGCGGCGCTTGTGCGTCTGGTGAACTATTCCCAAAGTTGGGCAGGTCTGGGGGCCGGCATAGGGGGAATAGGGGCTTTGGCCGAAGAAGCCATTCCTCCCGGTCCACCACCAGGGGGGGCCCCAGGCCGGGAAGCTCCCGGAGGCCCGCCGGGTCGAGAAGGTCGAGGAGGCCCCTTCGGGCGAGCGCCCTTTGGACCGCCCCGCATCCCGCTCATGACCACTTTAGATACGGACGGCGACGGCATCCTCTCGGCCCAGGAAATCGCCCAGGCCCCAGAGACGCTCAAAAAGCTCGATAAAAACAGCGACGGCCAATTGACCCGAGAAGAACTCTTTCCTCCACTTCAAGGCCCTCCTGGCGGCCCAGGCGGCCCGCCTCCCATGGCGGCTGGCCAACTAGCAGGACAAGGTTCTTTAATCACTCCTCCGCAAGCGAAGGACGAAGAAGAAAAGAAGCTCCTTTCGCTCATTCTGGAGGAAATTCCCCGCGAACAGGGCCGACGAATGAACGTGCCGCCCGTGGATGGGCGAATGCTTCGATTTTTGGCCGAGGTGCTGGACGCCAAAACCATCGTAGAGATCGGGACCTCCAACGGCGTTTCCGCCATGTGGATGGGGTTGGCCTTGCGAAAGACCGGCGGCAAACTCATTACCCATGAAATCGACCCACAAACCGCCGCCATCGCACGAAAGAATTTTGAACGAGCGGGACTCAGCGAGATCATTACTGTGGTCGAGGGCGACGCCCATAAGACCATCACTCAATTGAAAGGCCCCATCGATTTGGTCTTTATCGACGCGGACAAAGAAGGCTACCCGGATTATCTCCAGAAACTTTTGCCGTTGGTCCGACCGGGCGGCGTCATCTGCGCCCATAACGTCAATGCTCGGTGGGCAGATTCGCCTTTCTTTAAGGCGATCACCACCGACGGCAACCTGGAGACGTTCTTTTACACCGCCGGCGGCGGCATGAGCATCACGTTGAAGAAACGCTAACCGCCGAGGTCAAACCGCTAGGCCTGTCCAAAGGCTTGCCCGAAAAGAGGTTCTTTGAACTCCCAGTAGGGGGTGTTTTGACGCCCTGGGAAAGCAGCCAAAGACTTTCGGTCTAGGTGTTCCGACTCTCTGGTCTGCTCAGAGCGGCATGACTGCGTGGAACTGGCCTTCCTCCTCTCTATTCAGGCGGTGCTCCAGGTTGGTTCCCATAGCGATTGTAATTTCCAAAAAAAGAAAATATTTGGCACGCTGATTGCAATATAAAAACACAGAAATTGAAAACAAGGAGCCAAACAAGCGAATAGCAGGAGAATAAAAGCGAGCATCAGAAGTCGGTGGGGAGTCAATTCTTAGCTAAAAAGTTTGCTTTCCCCCGCATACCCCCTTCCCGGAGCAGAAGAGGCACCCCCCCGACGGATCGGAAGCATTAGCTTCCGACATTCTAGTTAGGCGAGCTGGAGGTTAGCCGCCCGAACTAACCCCAGCTCGCCTTTCTTTTTCTTGCAAGGGGTAGTTTTTGTACCTCGAATTAACTGCTTTATACCCCACCTATTTTTGGACCTTTAGAGGATGCCAGGGTATTGTCAGAGTGTTGCAAAATGAAACATATGTTGCAAAATAACACATAACTCATTTGGGGGGAAGGCTTGTTTTGCTACATTCCGCCATTTCTTTTGCTTCTTGCGGGGGGTGTCATATCCACTATTTGATGTTGTCTGTCTCTCCTCTCGGAGAACATAGGTAGGTACGAACCGGTGCGTTATTGCCTCCGATCTGTAACCGCTTGCGATAGCATCAAGAATGCTAGTTCAAGCTCCAGTGGTTAAAGTCCCCCACGTAACCGGCTCGGTAGGTACTGGAATCACCGAACCTTTGGAAACTCGCATTCAATGGGCTACCAGACTCCCCCCGGCTCAAAGGCAAAAAAATAAGGGCGGCCTCAAAAAGACCGCCCTTACTCCCTAGGGGTAATTTCCCTAACTTTTGGAAATGAGGTAAGGCAACCTAACCAGGCATCTAGATTCCCCCGTAAAGTAGGGGGGCTTCTGGTAGTGGGCCGATAGGTTTTGGTTACTGCTTACTGGCCTCCTGCTTGGTATGGAAGACCGCATGGCAGTCATCGCAGCTTTGACGTAGTTTGGCATTGGCTTTTAAGGCCGCCTCGGCGTTTTTGGCCCGGATGGCTGCATTCAACTCAGCCGCCGCACTCCGCATCTGGAGACAAAACTGCTGCCACTTTGCCACTTCGGTAGGTTTTTCCGTTTCGTCGGCATTGGGCAAGGAACCTTGAGCGATGACGGCCAAAACGGCCGCATAGCCCGCATAGTCTTTGCCCCGTTTTTCCAGCCGGGCGGCGGTCAGAGAGGAATCCTTGATCTTATTGCTGATCAAGGGGACGGCCTTCATCAGTTCTTCGAGCTTCGCCGCTTTTTCCCACTTGAGGCTGCTGGGATCACCCTGACTGCTGGCCGCTGTGGTTAGGGCTTCAATGGCTTTTTTGGCCGAGTTCAAGTCCTTGACCGAGGTCAGTTGCTTGGCCGCCGCGATCAGGGCCGGCGCCGCCTTCTGATACTTGTTCTGTTGGTCGTGCAGCCCCAGGGCCAACGCCATGACAATCAGCGTATTGGCGTCCTTGGAGATTTTCCCTTCGGCTTCTTTGAAAGCATCTTCACTGGCGACCGCGTCCTGGAAGTCTTTGAGATATTGCTCCATCTGGGCCTCTAAATCTTCGGCGGGGGCGTAACTGGAAACCTTAGCAGTAGGAGAACGATCCTCCGCGCCAGCCGCCGCAGGCTTTTCCGCAGGCGGAGTCGCCGGGCTGGGTTCCTGCTTGGGTTGGGTGGGGGTGCTCGGCGGGGCCGACGGTTTTTCTTTTTCTTCAGGAGCAGGAGCGGGTTTTTCCTCCTTCCCAGGAGGCGCCTTTTCCTCCGGTTTTTCTTTTTCCGCCGGCGTCGAAGGTTTCGGTTCGGCAGCCGGTTTTTCGGGACCGGGAGTTGGTTGGGGGGGCGGCGGTTCCGGGGCGATGGGTTTGGCAGAGGCAGGCCCTTCGGAAGACGGAGCAGAGGGTTGAGGACCTGGTTTCGGTTTGGCCGTCTCTGAACCGCAGCCGCCCAACAACCAAACGCCTCCGAACATTCCCACCAAAACAAGCGTCAATACAGTACGCGAGACACAGGCAGACTTCATCGGAAAGCCCTTTCTCCTTTCTGTGGAAAGAAACATTTGTGAAAAACCATTCCCAAAACGTCGGGTTATACTCAGGCCGACTCCGGCGGGGCGCCGGACGCTTGGGCCTTGGCCCGTTCGATCGACTGCAAGGCCAGGTAATTTTGGCCGAAGCGGGCCAGGTTGTCGATCTCCTGATCGAATTGATCGTAGTGTTGTTCTTCTTGAACCAGAAGGTCTTCGAACAGTCGCTTAGAAACGGCGTCGCCGTGGGCGGCGCACTGGTTGGCGAATTGGTTGTAATGTTCGATGGCTTCCTGTTCCAACCGTCGGGCCATTTCCAGCATTTTCGGAACATCGTGGATTTTTTCGACCGGGGCAGCCAGGACCATTTCCACTTCGCCTTTGAGGAAAAGAATTCGTTCGGCCAGCCGTTCTACATGGAGCATCTCTTGGATGGCGATGGCCCGGAACAGAGCGGACAAGGGATCGTAGCCCTGGTCGTCGCAATGGAAATGAAAATACATATACTGATGCACGGCGGCCAATTCCTCGGACACCGCCTGATTCAGTAGGGCAATACTTTTTTCGTGCACAGGACACCTCCTTTGATAAGGACATTCAAAACCACCTACCGGGGCAAACCTTGTTGGTATATTATAAATGCTCAGAAGCTTCGGGAAAGCACTCCCCGCAGAAAATTCCCTCCCAAAAGCAGCAGGGCCGCTTGAATCTGAAGGACGGCCAGCGTATTTTGACAAGGATTACACGGGTCTGGGCGGCAGGGCCGCCTCTAAACCGGAGAGCCGACGCCTCCTATATTCCTTTCCTATATTCCTCGATCCCTCGAGACGGAGGCTTTGCGCCATTTGGGTTTGCCGTGAGATAGAAAAACTTCCTGTATTTAGGCGATGTGTCTTTCCCTGCCTCTACAAAAGGAGAACGGTATGATCGAGATAGGGGTGCATACGGATAATTGGCGGTGTCTGTCGGCTGGTTTTGAACAGGCCTGTCAGTCGGCGGTCAAACACGGCATAAAACACATCGAATTCGCCGTGATCAATGGGCAGAACTTCATCCAGGCCATGGGGTATGATCCTGGCATCTCGTTACAGTCGAACCCACGTCAGCTCCGGAAATACCTGGATAAACTCGGGTTGCAGGTAAGCCAGATAGATGGTTCCTATCCGCTGATGGGGCCGGACGGCTCGGCCTACGGCATTCAATACGTCCAGCAATCCATCCGTTTTGCCGCCGAGATCGGCTGTCCCATGGTGGATACCGTGGACGGACCGTTCGAGATCGAGGGTCTTAGCCGGGAGGAAGTGTTCCGCATTACCTGCGACAACTACCGGCAGTGCCTCTCGTGGGCCGAGGACTATGGCGTGATCATCAATGTCGAACCGCACGGCCCCTACACGACCGACGCCGACTTCATGGATCGCTTGTTCCGCTATTTCGAATCGGAATATCTGCGGTTCAACATGGATACGGGCAATACGTTCATCTCCGGTTTAAATCCGTTGGAATATCTCACGCACTTCCGCAAATACCTGACCCATGCGCATATCAAGGATGTCAGCCCTGAACTGGCCGCCGCATGCCGGGGCGAAGAGACTGGGATCGGCATGAGTTTTGTCCCTGTGGGCGGGGGCGTCAATGCGGAAAACATCAAAAAATGCCTCCAATACCTCAAACAGACCAACTGGAGCGGCGCTGTGTCGATCGAATGCTACGGTACGGACGAAAACATCCGGAAAAGTGTGGAATTCCTGCGGCCCCTGGTGGCATAATGAAAGGATAATTAAAGGAAAGTGTGTTTCGGCAACCTCGGCGGTGGGGAAGTTTTTCCCACGATGGGGTTTTGTTTGTTCCACGTTTACCTACCCAAAGGTCTTCCCTAATTTTTCAGGAAAGGAGGAATAAGGTGATGCAAAGGTATTTTTCTTTGGGAGAGAGTCGGTTTGCCGGGGCGGTGTTCATGGTGATGGGGTTGTTTCTATGGGCAGGAGGTGGGCTGACTGCTCTGGGGGCGCATCGGGAGGTGATCGACCCGGAGGAGGCGGCCAAAGACCCCGATTTTGCTTTTCAGGGGGAATATCTGGGCGAAGGCAAACCCGCTAAAGGGAAACCAGAAAAAGTGGGCGCCCAGGTGATTGCTCTCGGCGGCGGAAAGTTTCAGGTGGTGGTGTATCGAGGGGGGCTGCCGGGGGATGGATGGAAACGAGGCGATGACCGATTCACCATGGACGGCCAGCGTCAGGAAAACACCGTCCGGTTGGAAGGTCGAAAGATGCAAGGCGCCATCGCCGACGGGAAACTGACGATCCAGTCATCTGACGGTACCGGGAAAATGGTCCTGGAGCGGATCGAACGAAAAAGCCCCACCCTCGGACAAAAACCGCCTGCCGGGGCGGTGGTCGTCTTTGATGGTTCGAGCGACGAACGGGTCGAAGAAAAGGGGCATTTGACCCCGATGCAAACCCTGTTGGGCGGTTTTACGACGAAAGATCAGTTTCAGGACTATACCCTCCATGCGGAGTTTCGGCTCTCGTGGATGCCGGAGGCCCGGGGACAGGCCCGATCCAATAGCGGCGTCTATCTGCACGATTGTTACGAAGTGCAGGTCCTGGACTCGTTCGGCCTGGAAGGCGAACATAATGAATGCGGCGGGATTTACAGCATCCGTCGGCCTGAGGTGAATATGTGTTTGCCGCCTATGCAATGGCAGACCTATGACATTGAGTTTACCGCCCCTCGGTATGACGCCCAGGGCAATAAGACGGCCAACGCCCGGTTGACCATCCGCCATAACGGCGTGGTCATCCATGACAATATCGAACTGGACAAAGGCACTCCTGGCCGAAAACCCGAAGGCCCCGGTCCTCGACCCATCCATTTCCAAGGCCACGGTAATAAAGTCCAATACCGCAACATCTGGGTCCTGGAAAAGAAAGAGAAATAGCCTGAAGTCGTAGAGAACCATAGAACTTTCTTTCCGACCCGGATGGGGTGCTTTGGAGGATCGCCGGATCGGGGGGGAGCGGGGTATCTCGGGATTGCCTCGGTTCCTTCCCCTGAAAAAAGAAAAGGTTGCCAAAGGGCCACGTTGAGCCGGTTGCGTGCTCGCCTCCGGCCTACAACCGCTTGTGATAGCATCGGGATGCTAGCTTCCTGCCTATACGGGGTGAAGTCCCACAACATAACCGGTTTTGGTCCCGTTGAATATCTCTTGGTGTTCTTGCCAAAAAGAGTAGAATAGAGATAGAGAGACGATTGTTTCCCGGCCGGACAAAGGGAGAATTTTCCGAAAACTTCCGTGCAAGTCCTTTCGGGGATTTGCCGATATTGTTGAGGCTTTTGCCGGAAGGAGCTTCGGAACTCGCCCTAGGTCGGTCCAAGAAAGTATTTGATCGAAGGTTACTTCAAAAGGAGAGACCAAGCCTCCCGCCCAAAGATTCCGACGGAGGTGCCAACCCATACGCGTGTGCCGGGGTCCCTGGCCGGCGGTGCCTGGTTGCACGCCTGACCCCCGCACGTCTCGCAGCGACGCATCCGGTCGCAATCTTTCGGGAGGTTTGCAGATGGTCGTCAGCGCTTCGGCCAGAGGTGCTGACGACTTTTTTATTTACGGCTTTATTGGTGAGCGACGGGGGGTTGTTAGAGAGGATCGGGTTGTTCTTCTTGCGATTTTTCTATAGTCTTGATTGAGGGGGGGCAGATACTCCGGTAGGGTGGATCGACTTTGGGGAACACGCCCCGGAGAGCAAGCGGGCTTTTCTACGGAGTTTTTTTGGGTGGCCCCGTCGGGAATTTTAAGATAAAGATTTTATAGAAATTAAGAAAGACAAAAAGAATAGGAGAAATTGAGTACTTTGGTAAAAATATGGACAAGAAAGTAGGTTTTGGGGTCAATTTGTAAGTTCTGGGCAAAGTTTATGGGCATAGAACCCGATATGAAAGGGGAACCCAGAGGTTAGGAGTATGGCCAAGTTAAGCCCAGAACTAGTGGCAGATGTCCTAGCGTTGTGCAAGGCAGGGATCAGCGAGATTGCCGCTGCCTTGGGCCGGGCTTTAGACACTTCTTTGCAGGTGAATGTGGGCCGAGCAGGCGCCCTCGACCTGAGCAGCCTACCAGAGGGTTTTGATGGTCCTGGATTGGTGGTCGTGCTTAAAGTAGGCGACGAAGGGGCCTTATTTTTATTGCCCGAAAGTTGCGGCTTTCTTCCCTCTTGGTATGCCAGTCCTGATCCGACAGGGCAATCCAAACTGACCACACTGGCCCAAGAGTTGGGAATGCTGGTGATTCCGGAAACCTTTCCGGTGGAAGATTTTCGGGCCGGTCGGGTGGGCAATTTGAGGGAGGCCATAGTTCGGGCGGGGTTGACGGAGGGGGGGACATCCATTTCCTTGGCGGTTTCTGGGGCGAAAACGGCGCAGGGAATGGCGCTTCTAGTTTGGCCTGCCGGCCAACCCGATCAAACGCTGGCCGAATCGAAATCCCCCACTCCAAAGGCCGTGCAATCGGTTTCCGCTGGGAAGCTCCCCAAAATTTCTTTAGGTCCAGCAAGTATTGGGGGGGCTTCTGCTCTAGGCGGAAAGGTTTCTCTCCGGGATTTGCCTCCTTATTCCAAAAGCCTTTTACGGGTGAAAATTCCGGTTTCCGTCACCCTGGCTCGGAAAAAGCATCCTTTGGGCAAAATCTTGGATTTAGGTCCCGGTTCGATCATCCATTTTGATAAATCGTGCGAAGAGCTGTTGGAGTTGGAAGCCGCCGGGTATCCGATTGCTTTGGGGGAAGCGGTCAAGGTAGGCGAGAAGTTCGGCTTGCGGATTCTCAACATTCGTTTGCCCGAAGAACGGATTCTGCCGATCAAAAAACT
>JAKPGL010000021.1 GCA_029550925.1 Planctomycetota bacterium | reverse complement strand
TCAATACCGACCGGCGGAGTGCTGGGGTCCGGCGCCCAGCCCCAATTGTTGCCATAGACCCACAGGTTCACACCATCGACCGGCGGGGTAAAGGGGATCGGCTTGGGCGGACGGATGGTGATCGTCGGATGCCGTCCGGTCCCCCGATACACCAACTTGCCGACGTATTTATCCCAAATCTGTTGTTCCCGGCTTCGGCGCCAACTGGCCTGTGCATCCTCCCCCTGGACGGTCCATCCGTCCAGATTTTCAAAATCCACTAGCGGCGGCCGGGTGTCCGTGGTTCGGCCCGCCCAATCCATTTCGTAAGGCCGCTGGCCGACCTTTTCTTCCGCCTCTTGGACTTGTTTTGGCCCTTCTGTCTGGGCCTGTTTTGCCTTTTCCGCCTGCTCTTGTTTTGGCTTTTCGGCAGCCCAGATGGCCCCAAACACCACAACCAAACAAAAAGCCACTCCTAAGACGATGCGCCATTTCATTGCACTGACCCTCCGGGGGGTGATCAAGCCGAGATGCTGCGAGCCTCCTTATTCCATCCATTGACACGCTCAGACGTGCAGTGGGTGGCGTTAGACTGCTCAGTTACCCGGCAGGGGGTGTTCCCTTGTTTCGGCCGGGGCAGCCTGACGGATATCCCGTAGGATGGCAAGGCAGGAACAATTCGGCAGGACAGTAGGAATATAAAACATCCTGGGCCGGAAGAACACCCCCAGCAGGGTGAAAATCAGGAGGATTTTTGAGATCCTTTCGGACGGCATGGACCGGGGGCAGACGATGGACTGTCTGAGGCCCGGTTCGGTGCTGGCGGCTGGGCGGATTTAGAGGCCAAGTCGCCTCCTGGAGCCGACCTCCTGGCCGAGGGACCTGGCGGCGACTTGAGAGACGGGGAATCCTGCTATGACTTCATGGCCGGGAATCATGGCGGACCAAGGCCAGGGTTTTGATCCCAGGCCGATCCACTCGGTCGCCGGGAGGCAGGATGAGCTGGTGCAAGGACACTTTGGGATGGTGCGGCCCACCCTTGGGCGTTTTGAGACCCGGTTCTAGTTTGCCGGGTATTTTAGGAGCCGGCTTCGGGGGACCGGGCGCCTTTGGGGCAGGTTCTAGTTTACCGGGCAGTTTGGGACCGGTATCGGATTTAATAGGTAGTTTCGGGCCGGAGTCTAGTTTAGTGGGCAGTTTGGGACCGGTATCGGATTTAATGGACGGCTTGGGTCTGCCGTCGAGTTTGCTGGGCGGATGGTGCGGCGGGCCGTCGGGTCGATGAGAGCCGTCCGGTCGGTACGGCGGCCGATCCGGCCAATGATACGGCGGTCGATACCGATCCGGCGGCCAGTACCGATAAATATCAATGTCAACGTCAATCCGCGGCCTCGGCCAATAGCGATAATAATCCGGCCAATAGCGATAGTAATACCGATAGGAAGGATAGGTCCCATAGGGAGAGGAATCGTAGTAATAGTAGTAATAGGATCGGCTCGGCTGCTGCTGGTATTGCCAGCCGGAGTCTGCCGCGGGAGGAACGGCTTGCTCAAGGGCCGGAGGTTCCTTGGCTAAATAGCCGGCCTGGCACCATCCTTCGACGGCCACCCAGAGCCAATCCCCCTGGGCTTGCTCAAATGAGAGTTTCCGACCTGGCAGGACAACCGCCCGAGTTTCCGATTCGACCTGCAACGGGGCTTCCGAGCGGGTAACCAGCGTCTGGCCCGATTGCAACAGGCCGCCCGGCGGAAGTTCCACCTGGCTGGTGCGGACCCAGCCGCGTACCGCAACCCAAATCCACTCCCCCTGCACCCGTTCGGCCGCTAGCTCCACGGCGGGACCGACCACCGCCTGGGTCTCCGTCAGAACCTGCAACGGGGCGGGGCTAAGGGTAAAAAGCCTCTGGCCGGGCTGAATCGGCTCCGGCGGCGCCGCCAGAGTATCGGCCAGGCCGACCGCCAGCACTCCTCCAACCACCAGAACCATCCACATCGTTCGGATCGTGTACATGGAACGCTCTCCTTTTGAAAATTGCGGCACGTTTCCCTCTGGCCCACTCATTGACCTAAAAACGCCCATCCTCTTTCCCGATGCCGCTCTCTATTACCTATTGTATTCCCCCCGGCGATAAAAACCAGTAAAATGCTCTTGGAAACGCCAACAACGACCGCCCCGTCCCACCCCGAGACGCATTTTCTTCAAAGAAGAACCTATGCAATTAGGTCTGTTTTCAGTAAGTTACGCTGGCTACTGGGGCCAGGACCGCTTGAGCCTGGAGGACTTTATCCGGCGGGCTGCCGGGTTAGGGTTTGATTGCGTGATGTTGGCCGGTAAACGGCCGCACCTGGCGCCGGTAGATATGACCGAAGAGCGTCTGGAAATCCTACAAAAAGTCCTACAGGAAGCGAACATCCGATGCGCCGTGGTGGCCGCCTATACGGACCTCTGCCTACCGGCGCCGTCAGAGGCGCCGCATCTGGAGTGGCAGATCGACTATGTGAGCCAGCTTGGCCGATGGGGCGCCCGGTTGGGGGCGAAATATGTTCGAGTGTTTACTGGTTATTCCGGCGGACCGCTTCCGCCCCAGGCCCAGTGGGTGCAGGTGGTGCGCAGCTTGCAAGAAATGGCTGACCGATTGGCCGAGCACCAGATGACCCTGGCTGTTCAAAACCACCATGACGTGGCGGTACACACGGACGCCCTGCTAGAACTTTTGTCCGATGTGGATCGACCGAACTGTAAACTGGCCTTCGACGCCTGGTCGCCGTTTTTACGGGGCGAACCGCTCTACGAGGCGGCCCGAAAAGCCGCCCCACATACCGTGATCACCACCAACGCCGACTATATTCGCCTGCCCCGGTTTGCCTATGACCCGGCGGTGGTCAACTACCGCCGGATTGAGCCGGATTTTGTGCGGGCGGTCCGGTTCGGCCAAGGCGAAATCCCCTTTGAAGAGTTTTTCCATGGACTCCGGGACGGTGGGTTCGACGGGGTGGCTAGCTACGAGATGTGCTCCCCCCTTCGGGGCGGAGGCAGCCTCCAGAACCTGGATGCCTACGCCCGCACCTACTTGCAGTGGATGCGAAACCATGTCCTAAGCGGCTCCTAGGAGAACTCCAGCCCCAGGAACCCTGCCACAATATCTTGTATTTTTCCTGCAAAAACCACCTCATATAGTGCAAGACTGTGAGATTTACCCTCGTGGGGAGGAGAATCCAGGGTATTACCGTTAAGAAAATACCCCACTCCTGAGGGGGACCGCCCCATTTGTCTATAAAAAACTGCCCTGACCAAAGGACGGCAGGTAAAATTTTATTGCACAGGATTGGGCAAAATAGATAAAATAATCGCCCGTCGGGAGAAAGCGATCTTCTTTCCCGCGGAGTTTTCCAGGGGGTGCCCCGACGTAACCCCCCCCACGAGCAGTCCCCTAACAAATACGGCAACTCCGCGGAGAAATGGATAGACAAGACCGGTTCGACCGATCTAAAATGCAGATTGGCAGGATTTTGCCGGGCAAGCGGTTTGCCCGGGATGGAAAGGGTGTTTTATTTTCTTTTGTCCGAAGGAGGTCTGAGTGGTCAAGTTGATTTTGCGTCAGAACGAGTCGATCCAAGAGGCGGTTCGTCGATTCCGAAAGCTAGTCGAACGCAGTGGGATCAAACGGGAAATGCGCCGCCGCGAGTACTACGAAAAACCGAGTGTCATCAAGCGTCGAGCCCGAATCCGGGCCGAGCGGCGATCCCGGCAAAATCGCACTCCGCTCGCCTAGAAGTGTTCGGAAACTTTGCTCCCTAACCCTTTGACCCAGTAGCCTAGTCCCTCCTAATCCGACATCCGAACAGCCGTTTCGGGGGTTGTCCAACAACAAGAGGCAAGAGCCTTTAATATATCTTTCCGACCGTCTCCGATCTTGCGCAAAATTATGGGGGGTTGAATGGCCAAGTAACCTTCTCCCACCGGCAAATCCCGTAATTTTCGGTCGTTCCGGAGGCGATTGTTTTATTCGGCAATTCAAATTTCAATAGAAGTTGACGTTCTTGTTGGGGATGGGATGATCTGGCCCAGCGTGTTTTGCGCCTGTAGCTCAGGGGATAGAGCATCGGTTTCCTAAACCGGTGGTCGCAGGTTCGAATCCTGCCAGGCGTACCTTTCCCAACTCTCCGCGAACCCCGTTATCCGGCGTTTAGAATCCGCGCCGAGCCGCGACCGTCAGGGAGCGGCGCATCTGCGCCGCGACGTAATGCGCCTTGTCGCAACAGGTTCGAGCGCGGCGGCCCGTCTCGGTTTTTCTCTCACGACGCGCTGGGGCCACATCACGGGCAGCCGTCTGCGGACCGTTTCGCCTCTTCCGCCCCCGAAGTCTCGGTGTCTCTCGCTGCGGGCAACCGGGGATTTAGAATCTCCCGCGCCAGCGCCGCTCATCTGGCGGTTTCGTGTGGGCCAGAAAAGCCGCCCGAGTTCTCGCCCCAGGGCCTTGAGCTTTCGGAAAACCCGAGGCTCACTGGGTCTTGAGCCCCGGTAGGGCCGCTCGGTTGCCATTCCCTGCACCGGGCAGTTGCGATTGAAAAAGTAGGAGACGGTCTATCATGCCCGACATGGAGAAGGAACTTATCGCGCTTTGCCAGATGACCACGGGCGAGCTTGCCCGACGGTACGCCGAGCTGTTCGGCGAGGCGACGCGCTCTTGGAATCGCGCGTATCTGGTGCGCAAGATTGCCTGGAAGCTCCAGGCCCTGGCCGAAGGCGACCTGAGCGACCGTGCTCGTCGCCGGGCCGAGTTCGATGCCGCCCAGAGCACGGCGGCGGTCTCATTCCATCCGACGGCGATCAAAACCCTGGCCCGTAAGCAAGTGGGAGGTGCGGCATGATCACCGTGACCAAGCAGGTCGTTTTCTCCCGTAGTGCCCAGGGCCGGAAACGGTTGGCGGACAAACCGGCGTTGCAAGCGCCGCTGCCGGTCGGCCGCGTGCCACGTGTTTCTCGTGTGATGTCGCTGGCAATCCAGTTCGACCGCCTGCTTCGGGAAGGCCTGGTGCGGAACACGACCGAGCTTGCCCGGTTGACGCATGTCACCTAGCCGCGGATCACCCAGGTGACGCAGCTTCTCTATCTTGCCCCGGACATTCAGGAAGAGATGCTCTTCCTGCCGCCGATCCAGCGCGGTCGCGACTGCGTTACCGAAAAGCACCTCCGCGTAATCGCGGCCGAACCCGACTGGGGAAAACAGCGGGCGATGTGGTCGCAACTCAAGAACCGGCCTTGAGTAACGGCGCAATCCACCTTTTCTTGTCGACGGGGTATTGCCGGCCAACGTCTGAACGGTTATGATGTCCGAGTGCAAACTGTTTAGTTAACGAGTACGCAGCCGCCTGCCAGCGGTTGCGATTGTGCGCTCGGTGGACGTAACCATGACGGCAAGAGCCCCTTTGCGCGTCGGCCAGACCCTGACCGGGCCGCTATTCAACGAGCCCATGCGGGTGGAAACCGTCGCGCCGAGCGGTGATGGGGTTTGGGTGGTCGGCCTAGTCGGCGCGCAGACGGAGCGGTTTCGCCGGGTGACGCTCACGGAGGCGGACCTCGGCACGCTCTGCATCTTGGAGAGCGTCTCTTCCTACGACGGCGACGGGAAGCTGCTGCGACTGGGCCTTCAGGCGTACTCGCTGGGCATCGCCTACGAGTTCGATCCCTACTTCGGTCTGTCGATTTCCAAGGTCGATCCCCTGCCGCATCAACTTGAGGCGGTCTACGACTACCTGCTTAAGCTTTCGCGAGTCCGATTCCTTCTGGCCGACGATGCCGGCGCCGGCAAAACGATCATGGCCGGCCTGCTCATCCGCGAGTTGAAGCTGCGGGGCCTCGTCGAGCGGATCCTTATCGTCGCCCCCGCGAACCTTGCCTTCCAGTGGCAGCGCGAGCTAAAGGAAAAATTCGACGAGAAGTTCATCGTGCTCAAAGGGTCAGACATCCGCGACCAGTTCGGCGTCAACCAGTGGCTGGAACGCAGCCGCGTGATCACATCGCTCGACCTGGCGAAACGGTCCGATATCCTGCCCGGTCTTCGGCAGGTCCACTGGGACCTCGTGATCGTCGACGAGGC
>JAKPGL010000228.1 GCA_029550925.1 Planctomycetota bacterium | reverse complement strand
ACTTCGGCATTGGCCTGTTCGGCCTGGTCTTCCCACCGGCGGGCTTCCGCCTCCAACGCCCTCTTGATCCGCCCGGCTAATATGACCGGGTCCTCCGACTGTTCGGTCGGCGGCAGTAATTGCTCAAGGGTTATGCTTTCTGGTAGGATTTTTTCAAAGAGTTTGTGGTCGGCGGGCTGGCCCGAAAGCTGGATCAGCGCTTTAATTCGGTGCCGGTCCGCCGACTCTTCATCTTTAATGGGCGGTTGGACAAGTTGCGAAATATCGAGCCGTCCTTCGAGCGTGACCACCTCGGCCTCGCCGGTCCTCCGGGTGCTCCTTCCGATTGTCAATCTCGCCCCAAACCCATCCACAACGCCTCTCGCGGCACCGTCCCGGCAGGGGGGCTTCCCACGACCAGAGACCAGGGAATCCACCGCCGCCAGGGCGTGACTCTTTCCAACTCCGTTGCGGCCCCGGAGGACAACCACGCCTGCCTCCGGTAGCGGGATCAAAAGCCGCTGAATGGGGCCTACGTTTTCTAGAGTGATCCGTTTGCCATTATTCATGATTCGCCTCCTTTAGATGATGTTGAACTCGTGCAAAATCGCATCGACCGACTCCGTTTCGTTCTGTGCGGTTTCCGGCGGCGGCACCGGAGACCCCACGTTCGCTGCCGCGCCGACCGGCGGGATCGTCCCGTTCGGCCCGGCGGCTACTTCACGGGCGGCGGCTTCCGCCACGACGGAGTGCCCGCCATCAGGGATGGGTTCCTCTTGAACAGAACGCTTACACGACAATTTTGCAGCCAGAGCCTCCGATGCGGACTGCGTAGAAACGCCGTCATTTGTAAAGTTTACCCCCACAGCTTCTTCGGCAGCCATTGCACCACGCAAAATATCCGGGAAGGCATCACGCAACGCCCATGCCCGTGCCCGCATTTGCAGCATTCGATCTGGGAACATCTGCCATGGGCCGGCCTTGCCCCACAACCCGGCTTTTTTGGCCTGGGCCACACTGAACCGCCGTTCTACGGGGGCGTTGCATCCACAACGGCCTACTCGACAAATCGCGCAATAACTATCTTCATAGGGCTTGCCCTCGAAGGTTTCTGCAAAAACACTATGGTCAAACGCAAGGCTAGCCATGCAAAGAGCAAGCATGGCATCGCCGTATAGAGTAGGTCTCCCATTGATCACCGCGATATTTTGTAGGGCTTGCATCGGCGTAATTCCAAGCTCCAAGCCAAATTGGATTGCAACGACAATCGCCTCTGGCTTTTCTAGGCCCTTGGGTGCAAAGCCGCTTGCCGCAATGTACTGGCCGAAGCGGTACATATCTTCAAGATTGCGCAGTACAAGCCCGCGCTGCCCAACCTCAATCGGCATCTTCGTTTCCGTTTTTGTGATTGCTGTTCCACGTGCCTGTTTCTCTTCTTGCTCTCGCATTTTTAGGTCTCCTTTTCGTTAGGATTTCAGAATACGAAAGAACATGCTATACCCATCGGGCACAGTGTATCCCTTACGAAACTGTTTCCGGTGCACAACCCTACGCCCGTCTGGGAGCAGGGCTTCTTCGGCGTCTTCCATGGCGGCAATCAGTGCCGCTTGAGCTAGCTTTTTGCGCTCTTCCGCCTCCTTGGCGGCCAGAGACGCGGCCTCATAGGCTTGGATTAAGTCCGTGCGGTCCAGGGTGATCACCTTACCGGGCTGCCTTCGGAGCCGCCGGAGCACTTCCAGCGGCGGCGGGGTGGTCTGCTCTGGGGGCCGGTCCTGGACGACGTGCTCTTCCCACCATCGGCAAGCCCGCTCGATGATTTCTTCTTCCAGCAGTGCGTGCTGAGGCACTGTATAAAGTCGTAAACCTAGGCCGCCTAGCAGTGCGGGAACCCAGCATTGTTGAGCGCGCATGGCGGCAATCTGTACATGGGCTTGTACCAGGTAATACTCTGGAATTTGGTCTGTCTCTGGTTCGCCCCATTGGCCATAGATAGGCCCCAGGATGCCGCTGGTCTTGGCTTCGACCGGCTGGTCGTCCTGGGTGATGCCGTCCGGGTGGCACTGGATGGGCGTGCCCGGAATCGAAGCGGTTCCGCCCGGTCGGATGGGGCCTAACGTTTGTTCTGCCATGCGCAAGACGACCGGTTCCAGCATGGTTCCGGCTTCCGCGGCTTCTCCCGCCTCGGCGGGTTCGATCCGTTTGGTTTTCTCCGCCCATACTTCCCACGGGGTTCTCCAGGGACTTAAGCCGAGGATGGCCGCGATGTCGGTCGCCCCAAGGAAGCCGGTTCGGTCTTTGGTGGGGGCTGCGATGGTTTTCTTAGCCATTGGTTTCTTCCTCCTCAATTTCGGTAGCCGTTTCCGCGGCCATGGGGGAATCCGTTTCCGTCAGACCGGGCGGCGCGTGCTCCTCGACGGCGGCGCGAATCGCTAGCGGCCGGGGCCACCCCATGGTCTTTGATAGCGCAAGCAGTTCCTGGTGAATCGCTTCGGCGTGCTCACGACTTCGGGCAGGAATCACGAGATACCACAGTTCGGGCAGGATCATGTCGGGCTCCTTTCGTTTTGTGGGGGGTTGCTTAGGGCAATTTGCAATCGTGCCGTTGTGTCTTGCCACAGCGCGTAATCTTTCTGTTCGAGGGCTTCCACGCTGAGGGCGACCAAGTGATCCACCTCGGCACACCATTGGCGGATGTGTTCGCCGTTGTTGTCCCATGGGACCGTCGCCAGCGGCGGCGGATTGGGCAGTTCCGGGTCTATCGCCGGGTGGTCGAGCATCCTGTTTCTCCTTTGATAGATCGTGCGCTCCTTGTGCGGAAAAAAAGAAACCCCGGCGGGGCCTGGAGGTTGCCAGCTTTGAGGCTGCCCGCCGGGGTTGGCTTGTGCTTTTTTGCTGGCAGCCTCCACGGCTACCAGTATTGTAGCGTATTGGAAAAATATGTCAATAGAGCATTGGAAGATTTTTCCAAAAATTATTTGGGAGGCAAAAGACCACGAACAGAAACCCCAAATATTCTGGCAAGATAAGGAAGGAAATCGTAAGGAGGCGAGGCGATCCCGGATTCCCATTTGTAAATGCGAAACCGGTCGATTTCCGTTTTGGACAATTCTGTCAATTGAGCGGCTACTTCTTCTACCGACAGCCCGGCCCGATCTCGGAGCATTCGGAGCCGTGCGGCTACTCGGCCAGAGTAAGTCGAGAGGTCGGGTTCTTTTCTTTTGGGTGTCATGTTCGTTTTGTTCCCTTGACTTTGTCACATTTGCCCAAGTGTCCGAGATAGATTTTCTAAAATCCCCCGTTGTGGGGGATACTCTAATATAGCCCAAAAAAGCCCGGCTGGGGTTGGAGTCTCCAAGGTTTTGGGGCCGGGGAGACCACCTCCCCAAAAAAACGCCCCTGCGTCTGGGGATGGGCAACCTGGTCCCCAGCCGGGCTTTTTGTGTTCTGCCGGGCGGCCAGCACAGCGCAAGGAGCGAAAACGCTGCACATCCAAGGAAGGGGGTGAGCATAGCGCCGCCCGGCGTCTTTGGGTTCCTCTTGCCAAGGAGGTTGTTTCCTTGCCCTATGAAAACAAGAATCGTTGCTGTGGCCCCGGCTGCCAATCCGGCACGGGCAGAACATCGGCGGCCTGCCGGGCTTCGGCCTGTACTAGTCGGGGATCGACGTAATGTCGCCGAGTAATTTCGGCGGAACTGTGGTCTGCCTGCCGCTGGGCAATGGCCGGGTCCGCCGCCCAGCAGTACGACAGGCAGGTTTTTCGCAAGCGATGAAACAAGCCGGTCCGGGTATTCTTTGGGGCCGGTACCCCGGCCTGCTCTACGATCCGGCGAAACGCCGCCCAAAGCGTCCTGCGATGGTGAGGCCAAATGAAAAGTCGATCGGCCATCGCGTCGTAAATTTGCTTGATTGCTTGGGCCGCCTGATCGTGTAAGCGGCAAACGGTCTGTTTTCCGGTCTTGGTGCGTCGGATCGTCAATGTTTGCTTGATCGGGTCGTAGTCGGCAGGCCTGATTTCCAGCACCGAGCCTATCCGAGCGCCGGTCCAATAAATAAGCAGGATAAGGGCCGTCCACCAATCGGCGGCTGACCTGCCAGCAATCAGGCCCGGCTGCTTGGAAGCAACATGCAAAATGCGACTTACCTGTTCGACTGTCCATGCCTCCGGCGGCTTTTGCGTTTGCCGGATTGGAGGCAAGGAAATCGGCAGGCAATGCCCTTCGGCGGCGCCCCAGCGTATCACCGCCCGCAGAATGCGGCGGTAGATGGCCACAGTCGCCGGACTTTTGCCAAGGTCCAATTGCCGCTGGAGCCAGCCGACAATCTGGGCCTTGGTGGGCATCGAGCCGTTGATAAGTCCCATGTCCTTGTGAATGCGTCGGCAAACCGACAAGACAGTGGAGCGATAGGCCTGAGATAGGCCAAGACGGCATGCCAGATACTCGGAGGCAAGTTGCGGTAGATTCACAGGTGCGGCTCCATTCGGCTGTGCTGGCCGAAGGCCACGTCCTGCTGACCATCGGCCAGCAAGAACAAAAGATCACGCCTCCATGTACTTTTAGTATACTACGAGCCGCCATGCCGGGGCGCTCCGTCAGCGTTTAGAAATTGGCGCCCCCTTGGCTTCGCAACGTCTCAGCGGAGACAAGAGGGAGCCGGATTTTTGTCTGCCTAGATTCTAAGTCTT
>JAKPGL010000126.1 GCA_029550925.1 Planctomycetota bacterium | reverse complement strand
ACGCCATCCCGGCGGTAACCCGAAAGATGAGCGAATTTTAGCTTCTGCCCGCTATTTGGCGATCATCCCACACTGGGTAAACTCCAGGTTGCCTAAGGTGACGGATTCCCTATTGACCCCTGCGCAATCAATGCGACGGTTTCAGGGGAAGTTTGGCGTAGGCGAAAAAGGATCGGAGAATGGTTTGGTCATGGCTCTGCCGGGTCATCGACCTTCACCGCCTTTTGGAGGTGCTGGAGATCCTCGGGAATGAAATTGGCCAGATCGTGGCACTTCGTATGGTTCCAACATTGCTCCACGGGATTCAGTTCCGGGGCGTAGGACGGCAACCACTCGAAAGTGAACCAATCCGGATGGTGTTCCTCGAAGTAGGCACTCCGCCGTGCCCCCTTTTTATCCGGGGCCACGCCCGATGCCGCCACCGTTGCACCGCTTCTTCGTCTTGTTCGCGTGCCCGTTGTTCAGGCTTCTGGCAGGTCCAGCCCAACTGGTGGAGGAGTCTGCCTACGTGGTCGGGGTGGTAGTGGACGTGAAACGTCTTGGCGATCACCTCGGCCACCCGACGGCAGGTCCACAGCTCGGTCGGATATCCGGCCTTCCGTGGCCCAGCCGCGAGAATTCGGATGAGTTGCTGCTTCTGCTTCGCGTTCAGGCGGGGCTTGCGGCCGGGATGTGGCTTGGCTAATAAGGCTTCCAATCCTCCTTTCTCCACAGCCCGACGCCACCGCTTTACCGAAGAAACCGAAGCACCAACCAGTTCGGCAACCTCGTGGATGTCCAGGCCGGCCAACAACGCCTGCCCGGCCAACATCCGACGAGCTTGCAGCTCCGATGCACTTCCTTTCGGCCTCATATCCTACCATACGCACCTCCCTCCCAGTTGGTTCATTGGCTATACAGGAATCAATAGGGCGAAATCTGCCCGGGATTGTCATTGCCGCTCTAGCGGGAATCCAGAGTCCTGTAAGGCGGCTATGTTGTTATTCCTCGTTATTCCTCCCAAGTAGAGGCTGCAAGAAGCCTAGATTGGGCGCTTTTGCGGGAATGACAAGGTACTGCATTCGGCTAAAATGTTCCCTTGGGGCACCGTCGATGGACTAAAAAGAGGGCATGGATTTTTTGGAGGATTTTTTGTTAAATAATAGTTAGAGGATAGGCCGCCTCCCGAAAAGCAACTATGCGGCGATTTTGGCCGACGCTTCCTTCCTTGCGGATTTCCGCCAAACGTCTTTTCCCCTTCAAAGAAAAGGGCGGACCATGGCTGGACTATGGTTTTGTAAGTTGGCTGGGGTAACGACCGGCCCGTTGAAGGCCTCGGAACTTCGGGCATTGGCCGACAGCGGTAAACTAGCCCCGGACGATCTGGTCCGCCAAGGCGCAGAAGGCCCTTGGGTTGCGGCCAGGCACGTTCGGGGATTGTTTGGTCCGCCAAGGCGTTCTGGACCGAACGACTCTTTGGAATCGGCTTCCTCTGAAGAGGTACCCCTCGTAGAGCTGATCGGCTCCGGGGGAATGGCATCGTCCGGGAGTCAAACGGGCAGAGCCGGAGAGGGTGTTCCGACAGCCCGCCTTCTGTCCCAGCCGCCCCCGCTGCCGGAGGACACTATTTCCAAAACGCAACAAGCCGAAACAAACGAAGCCGATTTTTCCGAGGGGTCGGCGTTGGATTTGCCCAAAGCCCCACGCCCCCCTATTTCCGCCGTCCCAGGCGTCCCGCTGCCGACGGCGCTCCAACGGCGTCGGACGCAAAATAATGTGTTGATGATCGTCGGCCTGGCGGTAACGGCCGTGGTTCTATTGGTGGTGGTGATCCTGATGCTTACTGGCGTCATTCCTTTGCAGAACCCGGAGGCCCAGAAGAAACCGACCGATTCTGACAAAAACCTCGCCGCGGCGAACCAGGCGGAACTTTCCGAGGCTACGGAAATTACTTGGGTGGACGCCTCCAAAAAGGGTATCCGGCGGGGGACGACTTTGGTGTCTATTCTTTCGGCCCGACTGGCGGCTCCGCCTGCTGCATGGGTAGAAAAACCGGGGGAATATCTGCTGTTGGATATTCAGATCAGGAACCACGCCGACGACAAATTCCTCTTTTTTGCTGGTTGGAGTCGGGGGTTGCCAGACGGAACCCTTCTGCGTCTGGTGGATAACAAAGGGACCACCTATCGGCAGACGCCCCGCATGGATTTGTTGGGAGGGGATAGCGCGTCTTTGGAGAGGATTCCTCCAGGCGGGACGGCCAAAGACACATTGGTCTTTGAGCCGCCCAAGCAACTGGAAGGGATCGAGTATTTCCGATTGGAATTGCCAGGCCGGACCTTCCCCAAAGAAAAGTTCGAGCCGTTTCGGTTTCAGATTGCCGCCAAGATGATCCGAACTGGGGAGGAATCGTCGGCGCCTGCAACGAAAGCGGAAGAACTTTTCGGACCAAGTAAACCCTCCAAAACGCCGCCAAAAACAGCCCCCTCCAAGGAAGAAGAACCACCCCCTGTTCCAAAGCGGAAATTGGACCCCGGGCGAGAAGAATTGGAGCGGCTTATGAAAGAACTCGAAGAAAAAGAGGAACCCTCACCCAGTGGACCTGAGCAGAAAAAGCCTCCGAAAGGCAAATCGTCGGCTCCCGGAAAGGGAGAGACCGAACCCGCCGAAGAAACCGAACCTGCGGATTCCAAGCCGACCAAACCCCGGCGTCCTCGGCTTCCCGGACAGGACCTCCTCGATCAACTGGATACCCCTGTTCCTCCCAAAGAACCTTCCAAGGAGAAAGAATGATGATGCGCATTGGCCGAATCGGTTGGCACGTTGTGGGTAGAGTTTTAGTTCAGCCGGTCTTTCTGGGAGCGGTTTTTTGGGGAGGATGTTGCTGGTCGATCAGCCAAAGCCGGGCCGCTGAACCTGGCTCCGTGGTCGCTCCCGGCGCCAAGCTAGAAAAACTCGCCGACCAGTTCCGATTCACCGAAGGACCGGCCGCCGACGCTAAAGGCAACGTCTTCTTCACCGACCAGCCGAACGACCGTATCCTCTGCTGGACCGTGGACGGCAAACTGCGTACCTTTTTGCAACCGGCTGGCCGAGCCAACGGCCTTTACTTCGACGCCCACGGCAACCTCTGGGCCTGCGCCGACGCCGAAAATCAACTCTGGTGCATCGATCCGGCAGGCAAAGTTACCGTAGTCGTCAAAGATTTTGAGGGCAAATTATTGAATGGGCCGAACGACCTGTGGATCCGGCCCGACGGCGGCATGTACTTTACCGATCCGTTCTATCGCCGACCGTATTGGAAGCGAACCACCAAACAGATCGAAATCGAAGGGGTCTATTTCCTCTCGCCGGATCGCAAACACCTGCGCCGAGTGGCCGACGACCTGGTTCGGCCCAATGGTCTGGTCGGCGCGCCCGACGGTTCTTTGCTCTACGTGGCCGACATCGGCGACGGCAAAACCTACCGGTACCGCATCCAGCCGGACGGCACTCTGGCCGACAAAACCCTCTTCTGCCCCATGGGGTCCGACGGCATGACCATCGACGACCAAGGTAATGTCTATCTCACCGGGAAGGGCGTTTTCGTCTTCGATCCTCAGGGCAAACAGATCGAACATATCCAGGTGCCGGAGCCTTGGACAGCCAATGTCTGTTTTGGCGGCCCGGATCGCAAACAAATGTTCATCACTGCTTCGACCGCCTTGTATCGGCTTCAGATGAAAGTAGCCGGTCCCGGCACCCGCTGGGCCAAACCATAGGTAGAGGGAAAACCGAGCCTTACCCGTCAGAAAGGGCCTGCCGCCCAATAGAGAGGCGGGAGGCCGAGGGCGGATCCACCCCCTAGTTTCAGGCCTTCTGTCTCCCCTCGGGGCCAAACCTCACCCGGCTGTTGGGCCATGCACGGTCTTTCTGCAACGGGGGGTTTCTGGTGGATTGGTAGTGTCTCCTAAAGGGAGAGCCCCTCCCACACACCACCATATATGGTGGCCGACTCTTCATGGCCACAACGTATAGATTGTCCTCTCCGCTTAAGGGGTTCCGGCAGCTATCCGGCCATAGTCTTGACCCCCACCGCCCGCTATAATAGAACCCTTTTAGAATCGAGGATTTTGGGGGTGGGAAGACCTGGGTGATTTGTCGGCTTTTTCGGGGGGTGCTACGGCAGCCCTTCCCTTCTCCAAAAGAACCACCTTTTTCAGAAAAAGGCGACAAGGTTTGTCCGCTTCCGATTGCCGTCAGCATTGCGTGCAGGTGGCCTTGGGGCCGCGTAGTTATACGATCCGGATTGGCCGGGGGCTTTTGGCCGAGGCAGCCCAGCATCTCCGGGCGGCAGCTCCCAACCTTTCCCAGGCCGCGCTGATTACGGATCGGAACGTCGAGCCGCTCTATGCCGCCCCGCTCCAAAAACAATTCCAATCGGCCGGTATTCCCACCAACGTTCTGGTGGTGGAACCGGGCGAGGCGTCCAAAACCATTGCGGTTGCCACCCGGCTATGGGAAGCCCTTTTGCAGGATGGGGCGGATCGGAAAACGGTGGTGGTGGCCGTGGGCGGCGGCGTGGTGGGCGATTTAGCCGGCTTTGTGGCCGCCGCCTATGCGCGGGGCGTCCGCCTGTATCAGGTACCCACCTCGCTTTTGGCCCAGGTGGATAGCTCGGTGGGCGGCAAAGTAGGCGTCGATCTGCCGAAGGCCAAAAACATGGTGGGCGCCTTTTGGCAGCCGGTCGGCGTACTGATCGACCCGGCCACGTTACACACCCTGCCGGAGCGAGAATACATCTCCGGCTTGGCCGAGGTGGTCAAATACGGCATGATCCTGGACGCCGATCTATTGGTCCGGCTGGAGCAGCAGGTGGAGGCCATCCGCCGCCGGGACGAAGAAGAGCTGGCCTGGGTGGTTGCCCGCTGCTGTCGGCTGAAAGCGGATGTGGTGGAACAGGACGAGCGGGAGGAGACCGGCCTGCGGGCCATTCTGAATTATGGCCATACGTTTGCCCATGCCTTTGAGACGCTGACCGGCTACAGCCAGTTGTTGCACGGCGAGGCGGTGGCGATGGGGATGGATTGTGCGGCCCGATTGGCGGTTCGGCTCGGTCGGCTGGATACGGAGACGGCGCTTCGGCAACGTCGGCTCCTGGAGGCCCTCGGTCTGCCGATCCAGCCGCCGTCGCTTGACCCTGAGCAAGTGCTGGAGGTAATGCGGCGGGATAAGAAGGCAAGCCACGGTCGGCTTCGGTTTATCCTGCCCGACCGACTCGGCCATGTGGAACTGGTCGAAAGTGTCCCGGCCGACGAAGTACGAGTGGTGCTCCGAACAGGGAATAATACGTAGTACAAGGAAGGCGAGACGCCTTGACGCCAAAAGAGGTGATGCTACAGGATGCGATGAAGGCGGTGCAGCGATGAATTATCGGCTGATTGCCCGTCTGCTGGGCGGAGTGGTACTTTTGTTAGGGGCTTCGATGGCGGCCAGCCTGATGTGGGCGTTTCCGGCCTTCGGCCAGGTGGAAACCATCGAATGGAATGGGCTATGGGGGTTACTAGGCGCCATGGCCGCCTGTGTGGTGATGGGGGGAGTGCTCAGTTGGTGGGGCCGATCCGCCGCTGGAGAGCGGCTGTTCCGCAAAGAGGCGCTCGTGGTGGTGGGCCTGAGTTGGCTTTTGGCCACCGTGCTCGGTGCAGTGCCCTATTGGCTTAGCGGCGCCTGCCGACAGCGAGACGCCCAGGGTCAGTCGGTCCGGATGGACTTATTTGATGGGCTATTTGAATCGGCCTCAGGGTTTAGCGGCACTGGGGCCAGTGTGCTCTGCAATGTGGAAGACCCCGAGTTGGTTCCCCGATCCATCCTTTTCTGGCGGTCGCAAACGCATTTTCTAGGCGGTTTGGGGATTGTGGTTCTCTTTGTAGCCATCTTAGGGATGGGCTCGGTGGGCAAGGCCCTCATGACGGTCGAGGCCCCTAGCGCAGCCCAACAGTCGATTCATGAACGGACCCAACAGGCCGCGTGGGCTTTTGCCTTCATCTTTATTGGTCTGAACGCCCTGCTGACTCTGCTGCTTATGGTCCAGGGGGTGCCGATCTATCACGCCCTTTGCCATGCCTTCGGCACAGTGGCGACCGGCGGCTTCAGCACCTTTAACGATAGCGTCGGCCATTTCCAAAACGCCGGCATCGAAATGACCATTGTGCTGTTTATGTTTCTGGGTTGCACCAACTTTACGCTCCTCTATTTCCTGGTGATCGGGGAGGGGAAAAAGATCCTCCACAATACCGAATTCCGGGTGTATGTGAGCATTCTGTTGGCGGCCACCTTGGTGGTGGTCGGATACGGACGGATCGCTGGTACGTTCTCTAACTTCCTGGAGGCGATTCAGTACAGCCTTTTCCAGGTGGTGTCCATCACCACCAATACAGGTTTCGGCACGGCCAATTTCGACCAATGGACCGGCTTTGCCAAGGGAGTGCTTTTGTTCCTCATGTATGTCGGCGGGTGTGTGGGCAGCACCAGTTGCTCGGTGAAAGTGGTTCGGTATGTGCTACTGGCCAAGAGCCTCTGGCTCCAGTTGGAACATGTGTTTCGGCCAAATGTGGTTCGGCAGATTCGGCTGAACGGCGAGCCGGTGGAACCGGAAGAACTGCATAAAGTGCCGTTGTATTTCTGCCTGATCGGGGTCCTTTCGCTGGCGGGTTGGTTGGCTTTGTTGGCTCTGGAACCGGACGCCACCTGGACCCAGGCCGGCCATAACCCCCGGGAAAAACTGGCCGATTGCGCAAGCGCCGTGGCCGCCACGATTAACGGCGTCGGCCCTGGCATTGGGCTGGTCGGCGTAATGACCAATTACGCCGCCCTGCAACCTGGATCCAAACTGGTGCTTACGCTGCTGATGCTCCTGGGTCGTTTGGAAGTCTTCCCGTTGATCCTGCTACTGATGCCCCGATTCTGGAAAACTTCCTAGCCGACTCCTGGCCGAACCCGTACGGGCTTCCGCTGGAAAAAAGTCCCTCCCTATAACCTATAAAGAAGGAGACTTCGGGGGCAGGCTATGGTCCTTCGGCCAGCAGTTGTTGGACGAGTTGGTTCAGTTCGTGGGGCAATCGTCGATCAAAACCGACCCATACCCGCCGGATATATCCTTGCCGATCCAGCAGCAAAGTGGTCGGATAGCCTTGAAACCCCACGGCCTGATCCACCGCCTGGCGGGTCAGAAAACCAGGGTCCAGATAGGTCGGCATATCCAGTCCCTGGTTGGCCAGCAAGGCTGCCGTATTGGAACGGATTTCTTCCATGTCTTCCTGAGGCCCAGGACCGCAAGAGACGGCCAAAAAGAGGAATCCTTCCCGACCGCGGTAAGTGCGTTCCAGTTCGGCCAGGTGCGGTAGTTCCATCAGACAGGGCGGACACCATGCGCCCCAAAAGTTCAGCACGACGACTTTACCCTGCATGTCTTCCAAACGGATCGGTTTTTCGGCATGGAGCAGGGGTTCCAATTGTACGTTTGGAAGGCGAAGTTTTCGGCTTCCGAGGTCTTTTTGTGTTTGGCCCAATAGCCAGAGGACCCCTACCCCGCCGGCAACCGCCAAAATTGCTGCCAGGACGTACACGGCGCCTGCGCCCGGCAGGCACCCCTTCGGCTCGAGATTTTCAGAAATCCACTTCGAGGCCGAGTCGTCCGATTGGTCCTTCCAGGCGTCCATAGAATGAATCCCCCTCGATCCCCCGACTTGGCCAGCAGGGCCTTCATCGGATTTTGGCTTCGGGCAGGTACTCTTCTAAAAGCTCTTGGATTTCCTTTTCTACCCCGTCGCGGTAGCCGGGCCAAACCGCCTGGATGATCCCCTGCCGATCGACCAAATACACACAGGGCACTCGTTCCAAGCCCGCCATCGCCCGGAAACTGACCAAGGTATTGCCCTGCCGATCCACATACACCGGCGCAGAGACGTTCCACTCCCGAAGGGCCGCGCGGACTTGTTGCCGAAGTTGTTCTCTATTGTCGCCAGGCTGCTGAGGACAGGCGATGGTTAGCAGACGGAAGTCGGGCCGTTTTTGATACGGGGCGGCTACTTCCACCACTCGGGGCAGCGCCCGACGCGACATCTCCGACCACGGTCCCCAAAAACAGAGAAGCACCACCTGGCCCTGGAGGTCCTCCCGGCTAACAGGACGCTGATCCGGTTCGACCGACTCCAGTTCCACGATTGGCAGCGGCGTTCCCACATTAGTGTGGCTTGTACCTCCGGACAAGCGAAACGGCCGGAAATAAAACACCCCATACACCCCCCCAATCACCAACAACAGAATCGCCACATTCCACCACCAGTTCTTTGTTTCCGATGTCAGAACCGGCTGAGGAGGGCCTGATAGCGACGAGGAGGGCCTAACCGGAAGCGGGGAAGACTCCATAGCCGCATCCCACTAAAGAGGGGCTGACGGAAAAATACAAGAAACTTCTTGGTCAAACAATTATACTCCAGAATCGGTCCTGCTCTTACCCCGAACACTGGCCAAACCATTTCTCGCCGATCTTCGGGAATGTTGCTTGCGGCGGGATTGATTATGCCATGCCCGATCCTCCTGAAACACCCAATTTTTCCCGGATTTGCCGGACGTCCCCCATGACATCCATAAGCCCGCCGTCATCACAAACCCTTTTCGGCTTTTTCCACCTTTCTGGGGGGCAAAGCGGATTCTTCCCCTGTTTTTCACCCTCAAAGAAAAGTACAATCAATCCCATCTCTTTTGAAAGCCTGTCTCCCCACAGAACCCCTGGCCGGGATGTGAACCTGGACGTTTTCCTCCTTTCTCGAAGGACCTTTCCATGCTGGATCGAACCCAATTTCTGGTCAAAGAGCGTGTAGGATTCTTGAAACTGGTGGATGTGTATGACATTTTTGACCCCGCCACAGGCCAGCAGATCGGCATTGCACGGGAAAATCCCAGCGCTATTTGGAAATATCTACGTCTGATCATCGACAAGCGGGTGTTGCCTACCCGGATCGAGGTGGCGGAGTTTCCTTCGGAGCGGCTTTTGTTGACCATGCAGCGCCGGGGTTTTTTCTTTCGGGCCAAGGTCCACATTCAGGGTCCTTCCGGCCAACCATTGGGGTACTTTCACAGCAAACTGTTTTCTCTGGGCGGCGGTTTCTGGGTCTATGACCACCAAGGCCAGCAGGTGGCGGAAATCCGCGGCAATTGGATCGGCTGGAACTTTCGCTTCCTCGATGCAACCGGTCGGGAATTGGGCCAGGTAACCAAGAAATGGGCCGGCATCGGCAAAGAATTGTTCACCACCGCCGACAACTACATGATCGTCCTAAACCCTGAACAGTCCTCACCGGCCGCCTCGGCCTTGCTGCTGGCCGCTGGCCTGGCCATCGATATGGTCTTTAAAGAAAAACAGTAGCCCATTGGCCGAACGGCAAGCGGAGTAGAAGCTCCCTTCGATCTCATTCTTGGACGCCGGGTGGGATTCTGGCAGCCCGGCCCCGGTCGCTAATAATTGAATCGGCAGCCGCGCCGGCGGAGTTCTGCGGCCAAGTCGGCCGGGCCGGTATATTGGACGGCATCCAGGCCGGCGGCCCGCGCCCCTTCGACATTGGGCAAATAGTCATCGACGAAGAATACTTCTTCCGGCCGACAACCGGCCAGTTCTGCAGCGGCCTGATAGATTTCCGGCGCTGGCTTCAGATGGCCCACCCGATAGCTCAGAGCATAGACGCCGAACGTCTCCCGCAGCACGCAGTACCGGTGCAGGCAGTGTTCCCAATGCAGCGGCGAGGTATTCGACAGGATGCCGAGCCGATACCCCGCCTGGCGCAAATGCACCGCCAAAGCCGCCGATTCTGGCTTCCAGGTGAAAATGTCGGCGGCTGCCTGGGCCAATGGTGGAAAATCCACCCGTCGGCCTATCTGTCGGCAAAACTCTTCGTAAAACTCTTCCGTCGAAAGCAGACCCCGTTCATACCGCAGTTCTAGCCCGTCCGAAAAAAGCACCCGATGGATTTCCTCTGGAGTGGTCTGCGCAGCCTCGGACAACTGCCGACACATCTGCTCTACGGTAAAATCCACCAACACTTTGCCCAAATCGAAATAGATGAACTTCGGCGGTTTCATCCCGGTTAGCCCTATCCGTTGGAGGAATTGTCCTAATACTCAAAAGCACACGCCTCGAAAAAAGAAGCAGGCGTTGTTATGGTTGAGTTGCTGGGAGTTCCTGGATTCGGATATTCCGGTACCAGGCTTCGCTGGGCGGACCACCGTGAATCTGAAGGCCGATTACGCCCCGTTGGGGGATCGTTTCGTCCGGTTCGGTATAGTCCACGGTTTGCCGACCGTTGATCCAAAGTTGAATACGTCGGCCTTGGCAGCGGATGCGATATTCATTCCACTGATTGGGACGAACCAATTGGTTTCGTTGTTCCGGGGGCGGTCCGTCCAACACCTTTTTCCGACGCGATTCGTCGTAGAGGCAGCCCCAATATCCCTCTCCTAAGTCTGCCTGATAACCAATCATCTCGTGGTGCTGGGGAATCCGCTGACTCCGGATTTGGACGCCCGCATTGGCCCCTTGGCCAAGGAGTTTGAATTCCAATCGGAGTTCAAAATCGCCGTATTCTCGGCGGGTACAGAGAAACTCATTCCGAGGCACCCGCTCTTTCAGACGCCCGCCGACAATCGCCCCTTCTTCTATCCGAAATATCTGCAAGTTCCCCTCCCACCCGTCGAAGGTTTTGCCGTCGAAAAGGGGCGTAAACCCTTCCTCCTTTCCTTCGGAAGCGGAACAGTCCCCAAGCCCGTCTCCCCGTTCCCGTTGCCCATCTTGTCCCACCTCGAGAGGGACGTCATCGAGAGCACAAACACTTGCCCCGCTCATCTGCCAACTCGCCATAACCACCCCTACAACCCACCATATCCAAGCACGTCTCATGGGGGAAAACTCCTCAAAGAAAAAGATTTTTAAAACGACCATCCATCACGCTTATCCGGCTTGGCGAAAGAATGTCTCCCCAAGATACTCTACTGCGTCCGAATGTTCTAGAGGCGCAGACGCCCTTAGATCGCGGCGAGGGAAAATCCTCCCAAGGATTCGGGCCTCCTTCGTTTTTCCAAACAGGCGGGTACAATGGATACTTTGCCGGATTCGTATCCGCCGGATCGCCGGGCAGACAGCGTATTGTATCGCCTCCAGATGCTCGGTTGAAGCACCGTCCGCATAGAGGTCAATAAGGTATGTTTATCGTACTAGACGGCGCCGACGGCGTCGGCAAAAGCACCCAGGTAGGCCTGTTGGCCGATTGGCTTCGCAGTTTGGGTTATCAGGTGGTTACCTGCCGGGACCCCGGTTCGACCCCGCTGGGAGAAGCCATTCGGGGTTTGCTTTTGGATCGGCATGATTTGCACATGGCACTGAAGGCCGAGATGCTTTTATATATGGCGGCCCGCGCCCAAATGGTTGAAGAAGTGATCCACCCGGCCTTGGCCGCCGGAAAAGCAGTCGTCTCGGACCGGTATCTGCTGGCCAATGTGGTCTATCAAGGATATGGCGGCGGTTTAGATGTAGATACGTTGTGGGAGATTGGCCGGGCGGCCACGGGCGGGCTGGGGCCGGATCTGACGATTGTGTTGGATGTTCCGCCGGAGGTGGCCTCGGCCCGGCTGGGCAGCAAACGAGACCGGATCGAAGCTCGGGACCGGGACTTTCACGCCCGGGTGCGGCAAGGATTTTTAGAAGAAGCTCGCCGCAGCCCGGACCAAATTGTTGTCCTGGATAGTACAGGGACGGTTGAGCAGGTACAGCAACAAATCCAAGAGATTCTCCGCCGTCGGGGGTTGGTGAGGCCGGTCTAGCAACGTCGGTTGCAAACCGATCTTGGGAGGCCCCGGGATTGTCGCTAGAGCAGGAATGGCATCCCAGAACACTTTGGATAGTACAAAATAGACATCTCTTCAAAACGGCCAACGTATCACCTTATGTGGCAGGGCATTTTAGGACACGACCGGATTGTGGAGCGATTTCGACGGGCGGCGGCCCAGGACCGATTGGGCGGTAGTTTCCTTTTTGTGGGGCCGCCCGGCGTAGGCAAAGCGACCTTTGCCCGCAGGTTGGCCCAGGCCCTCCTGTGCCAGACCAGTTCGGAGGCGGCGCTAGACCCGTGTAACTCCTGCAATAGTTGTTCGATGGTGCTGGCCGGTAACCATCCGGATTTGCACATCGTCGGCAAGCCGCCGGACAAATCCTTTATCCCTCTGGAGACGTTTGTGGGCGAGCGGGAACGTCGGATGCGGGAAGGGTTGATCTACGAGCTGAGTTTAAAGCCCTTCCTGGGCGGTCGAAAAATAGCGATCATCGACGACGCCGACTACCTTCACGCCGAAAGCGCCAATTGCCTGCTCAAAACGCTGGAGGAACCGCCGCCCCGGACGGTGATTATTTTGATTGGCGTAAGCCCAGCCCGTCAATTGCCGACCATACGCTCCCGCTGCCAATTGGTCCGGTTTCAGCCGTTGGAACCGGAGATGGTTCAGGAGATTTTGCTTCGGGAGCAGACGGCCACGGACCCGGCCGAGGCCCGACGATTGGCTTTGCTCTCGGAGGGCAGCCTGGAGCGGGCGCGCCAGTTGGCCGACGCTCATTTGTGGGACTTCCGCAAAACCCTTTGGATCGGCCTGAGCCAAGCCCGGTTGGATCCTTTGGGGTTGGCCGAACAGGTATCGGCCCAGGTAGAATCGGCCGGCCAAGAAGCCTCCGCCCGGCGAGAACGCTTGCGCGTGATCGTGGGTATGGCCGCCGAGTATTACCGACAGGTGCTTTATCAACATAGCGGCGGGCAAGAGCGGGGGCCCCTGCAAGCCCCTCCCCGAGAGCCTTCCAAGCCGGGTAGTTCGCAAGCCCCTCGGACTTGGATGTTTTTGGACCCTCAAGAGACCGAGGCAATTCAGAATTGGGGCGCCGGCCTAGAGGCCGCCGCCGAACGCCTGGACCGCTGTTTAGAAGCAGCCGAACAGATCGACCGGAATGCCAATCTCGCCCTGCTGATCGAGGCGTGGCTGGTAGATTTGGCCGGGACAATTGCCGCCGCTGGTTCCTGCTCTTGACTTCCCCGCCGGTCGGCCGACATGGCTCTTTTAACCGCCGTCAGGGGGGGGAATTTTTCTCCAGGAGCTATTTCTCTTCTCTGCTTTGGAAGGCCGCCTACTTTACGTTGTGTTTCCGGGAGGTTAAAGTAGTAATTTCTTCTGCTTCCTAACTGTCTCAAGAGGACTTAACGGATTGCCTTTTGAAGGCAGTTTTCAGAATAGAACGTTGTCTGGAGCACGGATATCGCTTTTACGAACGATGTATTGCTTTTACTAAGGGAGTCTTCACCCACCGATGAATGCACCACGTTCTGATTCGAAGGGGCATCCGTTGGACGCCATTTTTGCTCCGAAATCCGTCGCAGTCCTTGGGGTAACCACCACCCCCGGCACAGTTCCTTATGATATTTTTTACAACATTTTGACCAGCGGCTACCGAGGCACGCTGTATCCGGTGGCGCCCGGCAAACGAAGCATTTGTGCTGTTCGGGCCTACCGCTATGTGGTTGACATTGAGGACCAGGTGGATTTGGCCGTCATTGTGTTCCCGGCCGAGGTGGTGGATCGGGCCTTGGAGCAGTGCGGGAAAAAAGGGATCAAGGCGGCCATTGTGATTTCGGCTGGTTTTCGGGAAATCGGTCCGGAGGGCGTCAAACGAGAACAACGGCTGAAGGCTATTTGCGCCGAATATGGTATTTCGCTGATCGGGCCGAATTGTCTGGGAGTGATCAATACAGACCCGTCCGTACAGTTAAACGCCTCGTTTGCTCGCAAGATGCCGCTGGCAGGCCGGATTAGCTTTTTGAGCCAGTCGGGCGCTTTGTGTACAGCGGTTTTGGATTACGCCCGGGAAAAGCAGATCGGCTTTTCCAAGTTTGTCAGTTTCGGCAATAAGGCGGGGGTAACAGAAACCGACCTTTTCGAGTACCTGCACCAGGACCCTCAGACGGACATCATTCTGCTTTATTTGGAGGAGTTGCGCGAAGGGCGGAAATTGGTCGAGGTGGCCCGGCGGGTAACTCGCGGTCCGAACGCCAAGCCGATCTTGGCCATCAAATCTGGCCGGACCCCTCAGGGAGCGGATGCGGCGGCAAGCCACACCGGCTCCCTCGCCGGCGAAGACCCCATCTGCGACGCCGTCTTCGAAGAAGCGGGTATTGTGCGGGTAGGCACCATCGACGAACTGTTCAACGCCGCCATCATGTACGCCTATCAGCCGATGCCCCAGGGCAATCGGTTGGCGATCGTTACCAACGCCGGGGGGCCTGGCGTGATGGCCACCGATGCGGCCGTCAGCATGGGCTTGGCGGTACCCCGACTGAGCGAAACGACTCAAGCACGTTTGCGGGAATCTCTGCCGGCCACCGCCAACGTAAAAAATCCCGTAGATGTGATCGGCGACGCCCGGGCCGACCGCTATCAGGCCGCCTTACGCCATGTCCTGGACGATCCTCAGATCGACCAGGTGCTAGTCATCCTCACCCCCCAGTCGATGACCGACATCGAAGCGATCGCCCGCGGCGTCGTGGAAATCGGTCGCAACGCCGCCAAGCCGATCGCCTGTTCGTTCATGGGAGCGGAGGACGTGGTCCCAGGGATTCGGCTTTTGCAGAAGGCGCATTTGCCACATTATATCCTACCGGAATGGGCCTGCGCCGCCATGGCCGCTGTGCAACGAATCCGCGCCTGGCGGGCCTTGGAACTCGACGAGCCGACAGAGTTTCCGGTGGATCGGGCCGCTGCTGCTCGGATCATCGACCAGGCGACAAGCGGCTATTTGGAGGAACCGGAGGCGTTGGCCGTCTTGGCCGCCTATGGATTGCCAGTGCCGCCGCATCGGCTCTGTTCCAGTCCAGAAGAGGCGGCTGAATTTGCCGAGCAGGTCGGCTATCCGGTGGTCTTGCGGGTGGTAAGCCCCCAGGTGGTCCACAAGTGGGACGTTGGCGGGGTGAAGCTCAATCTGCACGATGCTTCCGCGGTGCGCAGCGCCTTTGCGGAGATGCTTCAAAGCGTCCGCCGCGCCGCGCCCAATGCGGAAATCCGAGGGGCTGTGGTCCGCCGGATGATTCCGCCGGGCCATGAAGTGATTCTTGGCGTCAAACGCGACCCCTCCTTTGGCCCAGTGCTGATGTTCGGCCTGGGCGGCCTGTATGTAGAATTATTTAAAGATGTAACCTTCGGCCTAGCCCCCATCAGCCGACAGGGCGCCCAACGCATGCTCCACCATGTCAAGGCCTTCAAACTCCTGGAAGGCTTGCGGGGCAGTCCGCCGGCCGATGTCGATAACATCCGGGAGTGTATCCAGCGGCTCGGCCAATTGGCGGCCGACTTCCCACGCATCTGCGAACTCGACATCAACCCCCTGATCGTCGGCCCTCGAGAGCGAGGCAATAGCGTAGCCGATGTAAGAATCCGGCTGAGCGAACCGTAACACAAAAATACCTTGACCATTGTGATAAGACGGCCCTTGGCGTCATTGCCGCCAAGCGGCAAGCCGGTTCTCCCCCTTGTAAGGCATTCCCGTGGAGGCGGGAACTCAGGGTCCTATGAGGCGGCTACCTTGTTATTCCTTCCCAAGTAGCGGCTGCAAGAAGCCTGGATTCCCGCTAGAGCGGGAAGGACATGGTACTGCATTCGGCTAAAATGTTACCAGAATTTAACGTCTGACAGAACATTTTAGCCGAATGGAGTACTCCTTTTCCCCCTGACGGGAGAGGGTTGGGGGAAAAGACTGGTTTCCCTATTCGACTGTAAAGGCCCTTTCTCCAAACAATTCGTTCCCGTGGGGTGGTTGCTACTTTAGGAGACCTACGAATGGACCTTTTTGAAGCGATTGCCAAGCGGCATAGTTACCGGGGGGCGTTTCTGGACAAGCCGATCCCCAGGGAAGACCTGGTGAAAATTGTCGAAGCGGGCATCCGCGCTCCCTCCGGCAAAAACGAACAAACCACCTCGTTTATCATCGTCGATCAGCCGGAGCTTTTGCGCCAGTTGGCCGAGATCATCAACCGGCCGGTCTGCCAGACGGCCAAGGCGATGATCGTCTGTGTGATCGATCCCAGGCCGGTCTTTGGCGAGATTTCGTTTGCTGTGGAGGACTGTGCGGCAGCCGTGGAGAACATGTGGTTGGCGATCACCGCCTTGGGTTATGCCACCGTTTGGCTGGACGGGGCGCTGCGGGTCGATCAGGTAGCCGAGCGGGTAGCCGAGCTTCTCGGAGTGCCGTCGGGCCGACAGGTTCGGGTCGTATTGCCGTTGGGAGTGGCCGTGGAACCAGGAGTGCAAAAAGAAAAAATGCCTTTCGACCGGCGGGCTTGGTTCAACCGATGGGCGGCGAAATAACCTCTACCCTCCCTAAAGAACTTTCTTTTTTAGAGTGAAGTTCTACCATGCCAAACAATAGCAGCCTTTTGAGACGGATGCAAAGCTGGTCCCGGACTCTACTATTCGGAGGGATTTTCTTCGGGCTGTGGGTAGGCGGCCTTTTCGGACCGATCGAAGAAACTTCGGCCCAGGTCCGGGTCAACCGTAAACATACCAAAACCTCGCTGGGGCCGTTCCCGAAGGAAGTTCAAGACTCGGCGGTAATTAGCCCCGATGGCCGGCATCTGGCCTATATCAAAAAGGCCGACGGCAAAATGCAGGTCGTCCTGGACGGCAAAGACTTGCCGACGTTCGACCGAGCGGCCGCCTTGACTTTCAGCCCGGATAGCCAACAGTTGGCCTATGTGGCCGGCCAGGGAGCCGAGTGGTTTGTGGTTCTCGGCGATCAGCCCCAGAACCGCTACAGCCGGGTGGGCGAGCCGGTCTTTTCGCCCGATAGCAAAAAGGTGGCCTATGTGGCCCTGCTGACCGACCAAAAACGCACCGTAGTGGTCAACAATCAGCCGGCCAAAACATGGGACGAAATTTTCGACGGCCTCTTGGTCTGGAGTCCGGACAGTGGGAGGTTGGCCTACGGCGTCCGGCAAGGCGATCAATGGTTTGTCGTCGCAGGCGACCAACAGTATGGCCCCTACAGCTATCTGGGGTCGGCTACGGGGCTGGTCTGGAGTGCGGATGGTCGGCTTGCATTTTCGGTGCTGGAAGGTAAACAGTGGACGCTCCTTGTCGATGGCCAAAAGCAGAAAACCTACGACAATTTGGCCCAGGTAGTCTTCAGCCCCGACGGCAAACGTCTGGCCTACATGGCCCAGACAGGCCAGAAGTGGCGGGTGGTTCTGGACGGCCAGGAACAGACGGCCTTTGACGCCCTGGGTGAAGGAACCCTCCTTTTCAGCCCCAATGGAAAACATCTTGCCTACACGGCCCGCACAGGGGCAAGATGGTGTGTGGTGGTTAATGGGGTAGTTCCGAAAGACAGTTATGACGGCGTGGGCCAGATGCTTTTCAGTCCCCAGGGCGACCGGCTGGCCTATGTGGCCCAGACCGAGGGCCGAGAGCGAGTGGTGATGGTTTCGCTCGGCCCTGGACCGCCGGAGCATAAAGAGGATCGGCTTTGGGATGCCGTGGGCGACGGCTCGTTGGTCTTTAGCCCCAATGGCCGACGCTTCGGCTATGTAGCTCGCAGCGGACGGGCGCGGTTTGTCATCGTCGATGGCCGACGAAAAGCCCGCTACGACATGGTCGGCTACTTGACCTTTACGCCCGATAGCCGACTGTTCGTCTATGCCGCCACCGAAGCCGGAAAAACTTTCACTCTGGTTGATGAAGCAGAATCCGAAGCGCGGTATAACGAAATCTGGCTGCCGCCGGGCCGACCGCTGTTTGTCGATCCTAAGAAAAAACAAATTCATTTCATCGCCGTAGAAAAGGATACCGCTTTTCTGATAGAAGAACAGATCGAATGATTTTCCACGCGAAGCGGAAATCGACCGCCTCCGGGCCAGGCAATGGCGGCTTGAAGAAAACAACCCAGTGAGCAGATCAAAGGGTGTTTTAGGTCCTTGGCAGCAAAGGCGGGTTAAGATGAACGATCTGTTGGATGCTCGGCCCAGTAGGCCGATGGTGCTGGGATGTACCTCGCTTCGGGTGGTTAGCCCGGACGGCCATTGGGTGCTTAGCGTCTTTGGCCCGACGGTCATGCTATGGGGCGCTCGGACCGGAAGCCTTCTGCAGACCTTTGAGCACCAGGGCGATGTGTTTTCCGCCTGTTTTAGCCCCGACGGGCAAAAAATCTTGACTGGCGGCGAAGACCGGTCGGCCCGAGTCTGGGACGCCGCCACCGGAAGCCCACTGCAAGTCTTCCACCACCAGGAGGTCATCTGGTCGGCGGCCTTCAGCCCCGACGGCCTTCAGATATTGACCTGTTCGGAGCAGACCAAACGCCCCGTCCGGCTTTGGGACGTTCGCACCGGTAAACAAACCCAGGCGTTTGCGCATCCGGCGTCGGTCTGGTCGGCGGTGTTTGGTCCAGACGGCAAAACCATCCTCACCGGCGGTGAGGACGGTCTGGCCAGGTTGTGGAACATCTTCACCGAGAAGATTCTAGCAACCTACAACCATGAGGCTGAGATCATCCATACGGCCATGAGTCCAGACGCTCGGCTGATTTTGACCGCCGGGGCGGATAACGCCGTCAAACTCTGGGACGCCCAGACCGGGCAGTTGCTTCACGCGTTCCAACATCCAACGCCCCCGCAAGCCCTGGCCTTCAGCCCAGACAGCCGATTGGTCCTGATCGGCACAGACCAAGTACACCTTGAGGACGCAGACGGCGGCCGACTGCTCCGCTCCTTTGGAAAGAGCGCCGCCATTGCTGAGGTTGGCTTTACAGCCGATGGCCGAAGGGTGGTTGCCAGTCTGGGCGATGGTTCCTGGCGTATCTGGGACCTCGAGACCGGTAAAGAACTGGCCCGAGAAAAACTCGCCGAGCCGCCCTCCAAAAAAGATCTCGCCGAGGACCTACCTTCGGTGGTCAAACTCAAACTCCGCCTGGCCAAACGACGCGAGGTATTTTGGCCTTTTGTTTGGGGCGTGGCGGCTGCGATCGGCGGCGGTTGGCTCCTGGGCGGCGTACTGGGGGCTATCCTCGGTTGTCTGCTCGGCGTTTTGGTCGGCGTGAAATTCGCTGATCTTTTCAGCGACGCCGCCATCGAAGTACTCTGGGTCATCACCGGCGCTATTGTCGGCGCCGCCTGCGGGGCCGCAATCGGCGCCAGCGCAGACCACCTGGGAATGGCTTTCCTAAAAACCTTCCCCGGGATGTTCATGGGCGCTTTTGTGGGCCTGATCGTCGGCGGAATCGTCGGGGTCCTGCTTCGTATCGGCGCAGAATGGTTTGTGAGCCGAATCCATTCCGCCGTCGCCAAAATCTTCCGACTCCAAGAACTCCAGCCGCCGGAAACCAGTACCTATCTCTCGCTTCATCAACTCCAAGAAGAAGCGGAAAATCCCTCCGAAGAATAAACTCTCCCCTCTCGGCCTTTTCTCGCACCAGAAAGACCAGAAAGAACATCGCTTTTTCAGATCTCAACCGTCAGGGGGCGGACGGCTCTTCACCCGGCGGAAATCTCCGGACCCTCTCCCTCTGCCGGATACCGGACTCGGCCGGTAACGTAGATGTCTTGGCCGACTCGTTCGATCTGAACCGAGTCCAATTGGACGGCCTGTTCAGTCCGGTCGATCCCCAGACCGGCAAGCGGCGTGGGCGCATCCAAGCCGCCGAAAAGTTTCGGGGCGATAAAGACATGCACCTCGTCAATGGCCCGCAGATCCAATAACGCGCCCAGCAATCGGCCTCCGCCTTCCACTAGCAGATTGGTCATCCGGCGTCGGCCCAACTCGTCCAACAGGGCGAGCAATCGCTCCTGAGGCGTTTGACCGGGCGCTACGAAGACTTCACAACCGGCCGATTCGAGCCGACGCAGATCTACCGCCGCCGCCTCCGGTCCCGCCGCAACCAATACCGGCGCCTGCCGGGCCGTCCGCACCAACTGACTTTCCGAAGTCAGCCTGGCCCGGCCATCCACCACAATACGAACCGCGGTACGCGGTCCGGGCGGCCGGGCGGTCAACAGCGGATCGTCCAAGGCGGCGGTTCGGCTTCCGACCAAAACCGCGTCCACCCGCCCCCGAAGCTGATGGACCAGTGCGCGAGACTCCGGCCCGCTGATCCAGCGGCTTTGCCCGGTACGGGTCGCCAATTTGCCGTCCAGCGTCATCGCCCATTTGGCGATCACCCAGGGCCGACCGGTTTGAATTAGCTTCAAATAGGGGGCGTTCAGACGTCGGGCTTCCGCCTCCAACAGACCGCAATGGACTTCAAGCCCCGCCTCGGCCAACCGCCGAAGCCCCTGACCGGCCACCTGGGGAAAAGGGTCCTTCATGGCGGCCACTACGCGCTGCACGCCTGCTGCAAGGATCGCCTCCGTACAGGGCGGGGTTTTGCCCTGATGGCAGCACGGCTCCAGGGTTACATACAAGGTAGCTCCCCGGGCACGCTGGCCCGCCTCGCGAAGGGCTTCCACCTCGGCATGGGCGCCGCCAAACCGCTGATGCCAGCCTTCGCCTACCACCTCCGGCCCATGGGCGATCACACACCCGACCATCGGGTTCGGTTCTACCCAACCCTGGCCAAGCCGGGCCAACTCCAAGGCCCGCTCCATGTACCGACGATCCAATTCTCGTTGGTTCATAAACGAGAAACAAAAAACCAGCAGGAAAGAGAATTCTTAGGAATCCAATTCCTACCGTGGTGGTTGATTTCCGGATTCCCCTTGTCTGGCGATTTCTTCCAATTGAAAAGCCAAGACAGCCATTTCCTCATGAATAATGTGCCATACAACATCCAAGTTGACACCGAAATAATGATGGATCAAACGATCTCGAAATCCTGCATAGACTTCCAAGGGATAGTAGGATACCTTTTTCGGAAAGCATTGGAAAGATTTTGGCCGCTTCTCCCAGAATTTCCAGATTACGGAAACCGGCGTGTTGGGTTTTGCTATCCCCCAGAAAAGCGTCGTAGTTCAGGTCTTGAATATAAGTCTTTATCCGTTGAACCGCCTCTTGAATATCCGCTAGGAGGTCTTTGTCCGATCGTTTAGACATACACCAAACTCGCTTTGATCTTTTGGGCCACGGCAGGAATTCTTATACCGGCCAAACCATCCAAGGTTAGCAAATCGACTTTTCGCCCCAGAAGATGTTCCAAGTACTCGGCTAATTCCATAAACTTTAGCCCGATGGGACGTTCCAACTTCACGACCAAATTCACGTCGCTTTTCTCCGTAGGAGCAGCTTGCGCATAAGAGCCAAACAAGGCAAGCCTCTTGACTCCATACTCCGTTCTCAAATAAGGCATTGCTTCCCGAAGCAAAGAAAGAATTTGCGTATAGCTTTCCATATCGGCGAGGTTCTCTGTAAATCGTTTGTTTTACTCAACACCCAAGGGAAACCTCCTGGGCTACTCTTCTGGTTTGGCCTGTTGGGCTTTGCCGGTCATCGGCACAAAGGACACCGAGGCCACCCTGTGTTCCCGGATGGTACCGTCCGGTTGTTTTTCGATCAGCAGCAGTTCCTGGCTCCACCAGTGTCGGCCCACCGGGATAACCAATCGACCGCCCGGGGCCAATTGATCGACCAACGGCTTTGGCACATACTCCGGCGCCGCTGCCACGATGATCAGATCAAAGGGGGCTTTTTCCGGCCAACCTTGGTAACCGTCCCCAGTCCTGACCGTAACATTCTTATAGCCCAGGTCTTGTAAACGTTTCTTCGCCTCCTGGGCCAACGGATCAAGGATTTCGATGCTATAGACCTCTTTGCACAGTTCGGCCAAGATGGCGGCCTGATACCCGGACCCCGTGCCGATGTCCAAGGCTTTGCTTTCCGGCCTGGGGCGGGCCAGTTCGGTCATAAAGGCCACGATATACGGCTGAGAAATGGTCTGCCCGTGACCGATCGGAAGCGGACGGTCCTCATAGGCATACGGAACCTGGTCTGGCGGTACAAACCGGTGGCGCGGAACGCGGGCCATCGCCTCCAACACCCGACGATCCTGGATGCCCCGGCCGCGCAAGTCCCGGTCGATCATCCGTTGACGGGCTTGGGTTTGTTCGGCTGTTTCATCGGACAAAGGTGGAACCTTTACCCTCGGGGATTCGTCGCGGGAAGGGGACGGGGTTGAGGAAGACGAAAAGGGATCGGTCGGCTCCGCGTCGGGAGCAGACCGGTTGGGCTTGGTTAAAGTGTCCTCTTCTCGGTTTCCTCTACATCCTACCACCATCCAACCGAGTCCTCCCAGCAGGACGCCGATCAATACCCCCCATGCCATGCTGGCAGCCATCGTCATGTACCTTTTCGGCAAAAAGGTGTGCATGTGCTGCCCCCCTAATGTGGGATCGGCCATTCGTCGTCTCTCAGAAAGGCATTTTACCTAATTTTACGGTCTCAAGGCCCCCAGGGATGTCTGATTTTGCTTCCGGGAGGGTATCCGTAGGGGAAAATGCTCTTTCCACTTCCGAATAGGGAGGCAAACCAGCCAGGAGTGGGAAGCTTATTGTCAATAAACATGATCAACATTATAAATTATAAATGATGTCAGAAGCTCATGGATTCTGCCCCCCTCCTGGGTGGATTTGGAAACAAACATTTCCTTAAGTGCTTTCAAAATTGGGACTTAGGATTCTAATTTGCCAGACGATCCTGAAAAATACTCTTTTGGGGGATGGCCCTTGACACTCTAAGGCCAAGGGATCAGGCTGGAAAGAAAGAGGAAAAATTTTCTCAACGTCCCATCTTTTGGAAAAAGCAGTTCCTTTTCCTGAGGGAAAAACCGACGGGAACCTGTTCGCCGGGTTGGGTCAGTTTTGCTTGGGTAAAAGGAACTTGAGAATACAAAAGCATGTTGAAGCCCGACCATGCCCAAATCTAGGAAGAAACGTCCCTTTGCCCCGTTGTGTGAGTTGCAACTTCCCAGCCATTGCGGGCCGTGCAGTTTGTCGGCCTGTCTATTTATTTTGGGGATCACGGCGACCCAGCGGCAGTTGGCTGCCGCCGCCGGGAAACCGGTGAGTATCTTCATCCACGGAGTGGATGAGCGGGGGCTGCGACGGGCCGCCCGACAGTTCGGCGTCCGATCGGAGTTCATATTGATTGATGATCAGGCTCGGGGAAAGGAGTTTACCCGTCGGCTCCGCGCCCATTTGCGTCTAGGGAACCCAGCTATTTTACTCTCGAACGATTTCGAGCATTGGGTGGCGGTGATCGGCTACTTGTCGAAGCAACGGAAGTTTATCATTGTCGATCCGAAGGAAAAGCGGGCGGTCTTTTCCCGTTGGTCGGAAGCCACGCTGCTTCGTCGAGCATGGAATGAGGCCCAAGGAACCTATTCCTACGAGCCCAATCAGTATTTTGCCATCTTGTTGAGTCGCAAAGACGGGCAACCGCCCAAATGGAAAATTTCCGAATCCTGGCTCCGGCTGTGCGAGCGCGGCTCGGTGGATACGGCGGAGAACATGGCCAACGACCTGGCGGAAATCGCCGCCTTGGCCAGTCCTTCGACGGAAAATATCGAAGAAGGCCCCTATCTGGCCGAGTTTTTAGAAGAACACGAAGAGACGATCCTCGGCAGCATCATCCACTGGGCGGGCGGCAACGGCGATCGCACCCGAAGCGATCTGCGGACCTTTTACCGGGATTATACTACCGTGGCCAGCACCTCCGGTATCCGAATTGCCCCGAATGCGGATACCACGCTCCTAGTGGCCCAAATTACGGCGATCCTGTCGGCCTATTGGTGGGGAGCACGGTTCTAGTCCATACGGGGGTAGCCGCTTTCCAAAATCCCCGAACTGTACGTCCATAAAGCGGCGGCAGACGCCGAGCAACCGGCAAAGAGCGATCTTCATCCTATCGAGGCGGCGTCTAGACTGGCCAGGGCGGCCTCCTGGGGCAGGTCGATGGGAGGATTTTGGACGGCCGGATGGCGTTGAGCGGCCAAGGCAACCAGTCGGCTTCCCAACTCGCCATAACAATACCCGGCCTTTTGGGCTGCTAAGGCCAGGCTGGCGTCGGAGCTGATGTCCGCATTCGGATTCACATCCAGGACATAAAATACACCGTCCCGCATCCGTACGTCAATCCGACCGTAGTCCCGGCATCCCACGGCCAGATAGGCTTTTTTGCAGAGTTCTTCCAACTGGGTCATCTGCTCCGTGGAAAGGCGGGCCGGTACATAGGCAGCAATCTTCTGATACTCTTCTGAGTCTGGCGTGAATTTAGCGTTGTAGGTGCAGACGTGCTTGGCCGGGTCTTCTAACGCCGAAAAATCCATCTCCACCGGCGGCAACATCTCTACCGGATCATTTCCCAACATCGGGACGTGGTATTCCGGCCCGTCGATAAAGTCCTCCACCAACGCCGGTTGCCGATAGGTATTGATCACATATTCGACCCGTTCGCGCAACTGTTCCGGCCCGAAGACCACCGCGCCGGTATCGACGCCGATGCTGCAATGTTCCCGGGCCAACTTCACAATGGCCGGGTAGCAATCCCAGCCTTTTTCCTCCGGGCTGCGGAATAGTTTCCATCGGGGCGTGGACAGCCCCTGGGACTCCAAAATCCGCTTCACCCGCACTTTGTCATAGCTCAGCCGGATCACATGGGCCGGAGCGCCCGTGTAGGTGAACCGAAGGGATTCCAGCGTCTCGGCCACTTTGTGTTCGCTGCGCCGTAGGCCCGGCAACTCTTCGCACCAATTGAAAATCACCACCTGATGCGGTTCGTAGGCCGAAAGCACGCTTCGCAAATCGGGATGGCTCACAGGCAAGAAACGCACAGAATGGCCGCGCCGCCGCATGGCCAAGCCCAACCGCCGAGACTCGCGAATGACTTCCTCTTGTTCTTCCGGAGTCCACGAAGGATCGATCCCATAAAGAAGCACCACCGGAAGCGTCCTCCGCCTTCGGCGATTCTTTCGCACCGCTCGACGGCAAGCAGCGTCAGGTTGTGGGTTCTTCACGGTCATCCTAGTCATCCGTCTCGCCCCTCTGAGAAAAAGTTTCGACTGCCTCTCATCGAGAAGTTAATGGAAGTTTCTTTTTCATTATGACTTTGATTCTCCACTCGTCAAGACTTCATTTCAATTCTACGTCGAAAAACTTCTCCGGAAAACAAAAAATTTTCCAATCTCTTATCTTGTCCTTCAACGAAGTCGGGCCTGTTCTTCGCCGAAATCCGTTCCTTTTCGTCTGGCAAACCGAACGGTCCATAGATCGGCCCGGTAGAAGATTCACCACGACGCCGCGGGACGCCCAGGAGGAGATTCCAGATACGTTCGAAGCCACTGGAAAATTTTTTCCGTCGCTTCCGGCGGTACACGGTGGCCTTGCCGATGGTTCCATAGCCCTAACGCAGGTTCTGCTGTATAAAGCCGATAGACCTTCATGGCTGCCGCAACAAATGGCCAACTGCGATCGCCGTCGGCCGAATCGCCGCCGATCAGCAAAAACGCCCTTGGGGCGACCAGTGCCAGCAGTTCATGATGCTCATGGCCGAACTGCTCCGAGCGAATAGCATCCCCCAGATACCAAGGGGCATCCCAATTGGAAAACCGCAGTCCAATACCGCCTTCGCTGGCCACGGCGGCTTGTATCCGTTCCTCAAATGCCGCCAAATACAGCACCTCTTTCGCCCCCAGCGAATGTCCCACTGCTCCTAGGCGATGGGCATCCACCCCAGGCAAACCGGCCAATAGATCCACAGCGGCCATTGCATCCAGGAGCATCTTGGCCATCCCTTTGGCCCCGGGAAAGTCCTTTTGGAATCGAGCCACCTGGGCTTTGTAGTCGGTTGGCGTCGCCTCGGTCCAAAGAAAACACCGGGGACACACGGCCACCATCCCCCGCTGGGCCGCTTGTAAACCAAATGCCTTGGTCGTCTCTTCGGTCAGACCGGCCGGTTGCCGAATAGTGTCATTAGTCGTGGAATGGAAGACCACAAGGCCCGGCAATCGCTCACCCGCCGGCTTGTCCAGCGGGTTGTGCGAGCGGGGAAAAAGCAGATAGGCCTGAGTCGTCCAACCGGGCAGGGTCTGGTAACGGACCAAATACCGCGCCGCCTGGCCGACTTCTTCTTTTTGGAGAACCTCCAGGGTGGCTTTCGGCAGGTTCGGATCATGTTTCGGCAAACCTAAAAACTCCAACCACCATTGCCGAATCTCTTGCCGACGTTTCTGCCACTCGGCCAGTGTATTAATTCGCTGGCCGGCCGAATCCGCCAGAAGGTCCGAAAGTTCCGGCCCACTGGGCGCCGGTTTGGCCTGTGGGAGCGGTTTTGTGGTTACAGGGGGCGGTTGCTGCATTTCCCGAAGCCAGGGTACATGCTTCCCAGCCGCCGGGAGTTGGTCAGAGTCTTTCGCCGGTTCACCGCCAAGACCAACCACTGTTAGAAGCCCGCAAAATAGCGTCCCTATGTTCCAAAGCCCCGCCCAAGAGACGATCCGCTTCATCGGAAGGTCCTCGCTTCGAGAAAAATATTTTCCCAAGGAATGTAGTTCGCTGCGGGTTCGCAGAGGGATATCCCCCAGAGAACAGCCAGACTTTCTGGTCCCCAGAGCAGAATGTTTTTCTGAAGGAAGATCAAGCCCGGCCAAGGCAAAAGTCGTTAGTATTTCGAGGCATCTAGGGGCATCTGATCGGCCGAGGCGTTCAACCGTTGCCACGTCAAAAAATCGTTCGGGTCGATGTCCCAACTGGTGCCTTTTTCGACGAAATTGCTGATAAACCGGACGCTTCCGTCGGCCATCGCGACATGGACGCCGCCGGTATGTCGGCTCCGGGGCGCCCCTTGGGTGCTTGAACAGCCATTGCAGCAGGTCATACATTCTCGATTCAGGGTATCTTGGCCGACCGCCGAGATGATTTCACTGCATCCGAGGATATTATCCGACCCCCCGGTGCAGGCGTTCGGTCCGATGGCGTCGTCGGAGCCGTGCATCCAGAGGCTGCTGGACCCAGGTCCGCTGAGTGCCCAGACGCCCCGGCGGTCCACGACGGCCAAACCGGTTCGCAATTCTCCCAGGAGGATGGTATTGCTTGTGCCGTCGCGGATTTCGCCCATGGTGACGGAGGCGTTGGCGCCCATAATACCGCGGCTATAGGGGCTGAGCCAGCGTTCGCCCGTCGGCCCGGCGGCGGCCCGCCAAGACGTATGATAGGCTCCTAACGAGGCGTTAGCCCCATAATTGCCCCGTGCCCAGTTATCGCCCTCGCCCGATCGGCTAAAAGGGGGCCGATTCGTCCCGCCGTCCGACGGGCAGAGCATCACCGATAGAATCGTTCCCCGCGCTGCTCGATTCACATCCGAGGAAATCGGCACGCTCAGGTTAAAGGAATTGTACAACCCCTGTTGTTCGACAAACGGGAGGATCAGGATGACCCAGTTGGCCCAATGTTCCGTGTCGGTATCCACGTTCGCATTGCGGAAATATGCGCTTGGTGGGAAGATTTTGTAGGTCGATTCGTAGTTGAGCACGGCCAGACTGAGTTGTTTGAGGTTGTTTTGGCACTGCGCCCGTCGGGCCGCCTCACGAGCCGCCTGGACCGCCGGCAAAAGTAGAGCAATCAAAATCCCAATAATCGTAATCACCACCAAAAGCTCCACTAGGGTGAAACCGTGTTTTTCTCCACCTCGGCCCTCCATAGACATTCCTTTCTTTCTCTAGGGGAAGACTAAAGAGACGCTCGCTACCATCTCCTCCTCGCTGATCAAGGCCCTTTGTCGATCTGAAGCTCGAAGTAGTTTTTGCCGCCGGAGGTTACTTCCACTTCCAAAGGAGTAGTGGAAGGTTTCATATACTTTGCAGGCCAGCCGCGGATGGGTTCTTCGATGCCGCCGGGACCTTTTTTCAGGGCGATCACCGCCACCTTGTGTTTTCCCGGGACCACGCCGTCCAGATGGGTTTGGCTGGTCAGGCCGTTGAAGGTACCGTCGGCCGGATTCACCTCGCCGGTAGCCGACGGCGCCGAGTCTTTGCCGACCGCCGTTTGCCCCTGGGGCGTAAAAGTAACCACAATTCGGTCGGCCTGGATCAGCGAACCGTCCCGGTAGGTTACCTTGCCGTGAACTGGCACGAACTTAAACGGCGCCCCCCTCCCACAACCCATCACCAAAACAAAAAGAACCAGCAGCACCAAACTCCCAGGGGCCAATGCGGCCGGTAGGTTGCTTTTCCCGCGGAAGCTCAAAATCCAGACGCCGCCCAACTCCCACCTCCTTTCAACCCCACTGCCAGATCGCATCTTTCGACTCCTTAGGGCGCTGGCCACATCTAGAGATACTGAAAAGGGCAATTGGAAGACTTCAACCGAACGAAGGACTTGCCCAGGTCTCTCCGGGCACGAACCTGCTTGTCATCCCCGCGCAAACGGCAGTCCAGTCAGAAAAAACACGTGAATTCCTCTGGGTCTCCGCTTTCGCGGGAATGACAAGAAGAGACTATTCCCCTTTCGGCGGAAAGGTTAGGGTCAATTGATGTGATCCCCGCACCCTGAATCGCAACCACGAATCTAACCCACAGTTCGGGTCTGGAAAAGTCGGCCTTCCCGGAATCCTCTCTATTTTTTGTGGGTTAGCCACTCCGATTTGTGGGTTAGTCAGTCCGAGCCTTCTTCCGGACCGTCCGGCCTACCAGGATCAGCCCCAGACTGCCCAGAGCCAACAGCACCATACTGGCCGGTTCCGGCACCATCTGTACGCTCAAAAACTCTACCCGCAAACCAGAAGCGTTGGGATTCTGACCACCGTTAAGAACTCGGAAAGTCAGCGTGTTCAACCCTGGCCGGAAACCACCTGCCAACGTAAAGACCGTCCAATCGTTGAAATACTGGGCATAGACCCCGGTGTTACTGCCGTTTAAAAGAATCCGGCTTCCACTGCCCGGATCGTCTGCTGCCAACCTGCCCGTGATGATCACCCCATTGGGATTCCAGTCCCCTATGTCGAAAGTCAATTCATACCGATATTCTCCTGGGGCCACACTGGTCGTATCGCTTCGGGGGCTGATCCATCGGCTGTTGGAGCTGTTCGGGAGCCAACCTCCGGGAATAGTTGTGGTGGCAAACGCCTCCGGCCCGTCGTAGGTCGGATCGGGGCTTTGGACCAAGGCATAGTGCGGATCGACCGCTCCGTCGGGCAGAGGATTGCCCCCATTATCCACCCCGGTATTGAACAGTCCCAGAGCCATCGGATTGACCTGACCCAACGGCCCGATGACCACTTGGGCAGTGCCCCATAACTCCAGACGCAGACCAGCCGGGTTCTCCGTCGGCGAGGCATTCTGCACGTCTAACTCCAGGACATTGAGGCCCGGCTGGAAACCTCGGTCGATGGTAAACTGCGTCCACGATCCGTAGTTTACCCCGGAAACACTGACCGGCGTCCCATTGATCCGAAGCCCGGTGAGGCTGTTATCTGCGGCAATCCGGCCGTTCAGGATGGCCGTGGCCGGATCCAAACCAGCCAGGCTAAATGTCGTGCGATAGGTTACGGTGCCTTCGGGCACATTGCAGTCGCCGTCGTCCGCCTGATTGATCCAGGTGGAAGTGGCGGTATTGGCCACCCACGCGCCGGGCGGATTATGGATTTTGTAGGCGCCCTGGCCGTCCGCCGTATAGTGCAGGTCCAGCACCCCGGTAGCTGGCGATGGGGTTACCAAAGCCCGGCCTGCCGCATCAACCCCGGTATTGTAAAGCCCCGGAATCCGCACCGTGGCATACGGCCCAAACTTTTCCAGCGTCAAGCCGTACAAGTGCCAGGACGAATTGGATCCCAGTTGTTCAAAATCCACCGTCAGTTGCGGCGCCCCGGCGGTAAAGCGGTAGGAGAGGGCATACGGCTGATTCACATTGGCAAATCCGGGCGGATTGTACGACGCGTCGTCTTCGCGGATGGTAATAGTATTGGTTTCTGGTCCGACGCCGTCGGGATCAAAGGTGATATTGGCGGTCCGAGTACCTGGAGAGGAACCTGCCGAGCGGACGTAAATCCGCAGATCATACCCGACGCCCGGCACCAGATTAGAAAGGGTAACGCGTGTTACGGCTCCCTCAGAATTGGAACCGGAATAGATCATGTCCCGCAGGAGTTCATAAACGCCGTCGGTCGAAGGGACATTCACACTGGCCCAAGTGCCGCTGTAATTGGAAGGAGAGCCAGAGCCGCTGATGACCTGAAAATTGAAGTTGGGCGGCAGGTTGCCCACCTCTCCCCGGATAAACTGTACGCCGTTGATGTTGGCCACGACATTCGGCGTCGAGCCGAAGTCGATCTTCTGGATGTAGTTTTTCAAAGGGCTGATCTGCGACTGGGCGTCATTGTTGAAGGGAATGTAGGTGATTGTGCCAGCTTGCAAGCTGCCGGCAACCCCTCCGAGAAACAAAATGGCGTTCACCCCCAGAACCAAGGAGCATCGAAAAGGCTTCATCGGAGCATCTCCTCTACAAAAAGGCCCGAAAGGAAGATACGAAGCTGCCCTTTAGGATACTCTCCTTTTCGAGCCATTGCAAGGATTTTGTATTAGGCGTCGTAACGTCGGTTGTTTAGGCATCGTATAGGCATCGTAACGCCGGTTGTTAGACGGCGTCAAACCAGGCAGGACGGCCTGGGTTACAATCCATGCCTCCCAGGGAGCGGTTCCGTTTCTATGAAAAACTTCCGAAAGGGCCGTCGGAACACGGTTGACACAACCTTTGGGAAAATATAAACTTAGGCACATGAAAGAGTGGCCAAGAAGGCCAGAAAGTCGATCAGGGAAGCGGGCTTGCAGTGGGCCTGCCGGAAATCCTTTGGACCAGTAACTAATAGGAGCGGGCTATGAGTTACGACGGAGGCCAAGCAGGCGCCGGTTTTTCCACGCTCCGGGGCCGAAACTATCCAACAATCCGGCAATTTACCGTCTTTTTAGAAAACCGGGTGGGCCAACTGCTGGAGGTCATCCGCCGGTTTGAAGGCAGTAAAGTGCGGATCGTGGCCTTGTCGATCCTCGATTCGGCGGAGTGCGCCTTTGTGCGGTTTTTGCTGAGCCATCCTGAAGAAGGCCGGGAGATTCTCGAACGCGCCGGCCTGGCGATCATCGAAACCGACCTGATCGGCGTGGAACAGCCGCCCGGACCGCACGCCCTGCTGGAAGTTTGTACTGCTCTGCTGCAGGCCGAGGTCAATATCATCCAGGCATATCCGCTCTTGGTGCGCCCGCATGGCCGACCGGCCGTCGCCCTGATGGTCGATAATCTTGAACTTGCTATGGAGACGCTGGCCAACCGGGGCTTTACGATGGTTACCGAGGGCGACCTGCAAGAGAATGACTAACAAACGCTCGGCAAAAGGCGTCGTCGGCCTTTTATTCACACGGAAGCAGTCGAGCCGAAGATACCAATATACCGGGGGGACGTTTAGGAGCGTTTTTTGCGTTTTTTTGCGTTTTTGGCGTCTTCGACGTTTTTGCGAATTTGCTCACGATTTTTTTCTCGCAATTGGGCGGCCCGATCTTCATCGGCCTGCGCTTTGTCGGATTGGCCCATTCGGCGATAGAGGGCGGCCCGTTGTTCTAGGGCATAGTTATCCGTAGGATCGAGTTCGATGGCCTTGGAGAAATCTTTCACGGCGTTTTCTCTTTGGCCGTCTTCTTGATACGCCACGCCGCGCCAGACGTAAGCCTGCTGGAATTGAGGGGCGGCCTGAATGGCCTCGGTAAACGCGGCAATGGCGGCGGCCCGATCCGAATTGATGAGCGATTTCCCCTTGTTGAAAGCTTCCCGGGCCTGGGGACTAGGCGGGGCCGACGCGGACGCCCCTTTCCCACCGCCCCCGCCGCAGCCGACCAGCAATCCACCCACCATCCCCAGGACTATCCCGATCCGAGCTATACAAATAGCCCGCCAAGCCAATCCTTGTCTTCTAACGCTCCTCCCAGCCAACGACGCCATTTCCAACGTCCTTTTCTTTGGAAGAAATAGGCCGACTTCTCCCAGCCGACGAAAACCGAATCTGATCCAAGAGGTTTCCGAAAGGAAAAACAATTTATAAAGAATCCGCCAGCTTGTCCAGACGGAGGTCAAACGTCCAGCGGGGCGATCCTAGGAGTTGCGTCCGAGTGGTTCCGAGCCGGCCTGCTCGGGGCGAATAGGCCCCAAAAAGGGCGCAGAAACCTTAGAGGCTCTAACAAAACGAACCTCCAAAAAATTCGACTATTCCCCCTACCTGGAAGAAGCAGGCAGGAAAGGCCGTTTTGTTAGAACCTCTTCCACCACATGGTGGGGAAGGCCCCGTCGGCCTTTCTTTCGCTTAACACGGGGCGTCTCTTTAGCCCAAGACGGTTTGTTCGTACTGCGGCAGTTCGGCGTCCCAGCCGAGTTCGTTCCGCAGATAGAGGAGCATCGCCTCCGCAGCGGCGGGTTCGGCGTGGTGAATCCACACCCGGCGCGGCGGTCGGACAAAGCCGCTCAGCCAGCGCCGCAATCCGCTGCGATCCGCATGGCCCGATAACCCGTGAATTTGCTCCACCTTGGCCAATACGGGATAGAATCGGCCGAGAATTCGCACTTCCGGCTGGCCGTCCAAAATCTGTCGGCCCAACGTACCCGGCGCTTGGTAGGAAGTAAAAAGAATGGTCGATTCCGGTCGGCTGATGTTGTGCGCGAGATGGTGTTTGATTCGGCCTGCGGTACACATGCCGGAAGTCGCTATGATTACCGCCGGCCGGTCTAGGCTGTTCAATGCTTTGGATTCGTCCCGAGTTCGGGTTTGCAGCAGTCCAGGAAATTCCAACGGCCAACGGTCGCCAGATGTCAGGTCCTGCATTTCTGCGTCAAAATCCTCCCGATGCTGACGAAACACCTCCGACACTTCCACCGCCATTGGACTATCTACCGCCACCGGCGCGCCGTTCAATATCCGTTGCTCGGCCAATTGGCGAAAGTAATAGAGCAATTCTTGCGTTCGTTCGACGGCGAACGCGGGGATGACCACATTTCCGCCTCGCGCCAACGTCTCCGCCACCACCCGCCGAAGCTGCTCCTGGACCGGCCCGTTCTGCGGATGGTCCCGATTGCCGTAGGTGGCCTCCATGACGATGTAATCCGCCTCGGCAAAGCTGGTGGGGTCTCGGAGGATCGGCCTGTCCCACTGGCCGATGTCGCCGGTAAAAATGATCCGCTGTTGGCCGGCGCCCTCGTCGATCCGCAGCTCGATCATCGCTGAACCGAGAATATGCCCGGCGTCATGGAAGACGGCCGTTATCCCTTCCGCCACGGCCACCGGCTCGCCGTAAGCAACCGACTTGAAATGTCTCATCGTCCGACGGACTTCCACCGGGGTGTAGAGGGGGATTTCTGGATGGGCGCCTTGTCGGCCTTCCCGATGGTGCCGTTTCCGCTTCTGTGCGGTGTCTTCCACTTGAATCTCGGCCGAATCCTGGAGCACAATCTCGGCCAGATCGCACGTGGCCGACGTGGCGTAAATCGGCCCCCGAAACCCCTCCTGCACCAGACGGGGCAACAGCCCACAGTGGTCCAGATGAGCGTGCGTCAGCAACACGGCGTCCAGCCGATGCGGCGGAATCGGACTCCGCTGCCAATTCCAGTCCAAAAACTGCCGCTCCTGAAACATCCCACAGTCGATGAGTATTTTACTTCGGCCCGCACACAGACACGTGCGAGAGCCGGTTACTTGCCCATTGGCGCCTAAAAACTGAAGTCTCACCGGAAACAGGCTCCTTGAACAGAAAGGTTCGGGGAAAAGGCCGATCTGCGGCGGTCCCCGTCCCAAGTTAAGATTGCTTCGCCGCCCATCCGAAACCGAAAACCCTTGATGGGCGTCCGGGGGCGTCGGAAGGAAAACAGCACGGTGGTCTCTGGTTGTAACCGTTCACCGCCCGGGAGACACCCCCTTTTTCGGCCCATTCTGCGCTCTGTGTAGCGACGTTTGTCAAGACCGCTATCCACTCACGCTTGGGCCAGCCTGTGTACCCTTCAGGCCGCCCTGTGAACGGTTCCCTCTGGTTCCGAGAAGGTTATCGGACGGCGTCGGCCTGCAGAGCGGCGCGGGTCCGCTCTTCGATTTTCCGACTCACTTCCAATTGAATCCGGGCGATTTGGCGGGTGAGATTTTGGATTTGGTCAATGGTTTTTTGGATTTCTGCCTGGTTGGCGGCCAATCGCTCTTCGACTTCTTTCAGATGCGCCGCCGCCGCATTCCGTTCGGATTCCATCTGTTTCAGGGCTTTTTCGGCTTCCTCCTTTTGTTGTTCATAGACTTTCTGTTGGGCCTGGGCGACGGCGAGGGCCTTGTCGATCATTTCCTTGTCCCGCTCCGCCGCCTTCTTCAGATCGATTAACTGCGATCGCCGTATATGCGCATGGTTCAACGCCAATGCAAAATCGATCAAAGGCCGCTGATATTTCCCATCTACCACACATTCCGGCGGATCGTCCGCCTTGGCGGGTTGGCCATGTCGAAGAATCTCTTGATAAGCCGACGGCATCATCGCCTTCAGGTCTTGTTCCGACAACCCTTCAAAAAGATCATGCCGATCCATCGGAAGCCGCTCGTAAATCACCCACGGCCCACTGCTTTTAACAAGCCGATTGTATTCTTCCTGATCCATTTTCTTGGCTGGGTTGAGGGTAACTTGCTTGCCCCCTACCCCGGAGACCCTAAACTCGCCCAGATATCGACCTCCGTCTTGAGCGAGCTTCTCCTCGAACAGATAAAGGACCATTTTATCCGTGAGCTGGTGCTGTTCGGAGGCCATATCCACCATCAGCTCGAACTCGCCTTTTTCGTTCGGCTCGGTGGGACGCTTCGCAGGGCGTACATCCCGCCAGACCCTGCCACGCATAAAAAGCTCCCGGTCCAACGCTGCTCTTAAACTCCGGAGACTTTTCTGTTCCCCTTCCCGAACCGCTTCGGTCTCTTGGAGAATCTCTTGGATCGTTTCGTTGTAGGGCGAAAGAGTTCCTTTCGCTACCAATCCAAGCATTTCGCCGCTGATCTCTTCCGAAGACAGCGGACCTTTGAGAGTTTGTCGAATGGCTTGTTCATACTTTTGGGCGGACTCACGCCAAACCTGATGGGTTTTGAGCGTTCGGGCCGCCATGTAGAAAAAGCCCAACGACAACAGAAAAATAAATCCCAACAGCACCTTGTTCCAAATACTCATGGGATTGCCGTACCAAAGAAAAGAAATCTACGTTTTCCCAAAGCCGCCTGGCAGCCCTAGCCCCCCCTCCCTGGAGCTAGAAACCGCCCTCTTGTAGCCTCCTACAACTTCGATGGTATTTCGACCCCCTGGCCCTGTCAAGATTCTGCCCTGGGAATCTTAAAAACACAGAGCGATCCTGCCGTCCGGTTGGCCGTCGGTTTGCCGGAGTCCTTTGGGTACACTTACCCTGCTAGCCTATTTGATCTATCTCTCCTTATGCAAAAACTCATCTTTATCGCTAATTCTCTCACAATCGTTTAAGTCTCTCTATTTTCCTGTCCGAATGGTTAGAAAAGGGTCTGCCCGGAGACGCCAGTTTTGCAAAACCTCTCTACAAAATGGGTAGGTATCCACCAATTTTAGCGATGCGGGGAAATAACTAAAATTAGGGGAATTGTATAACCTAAAAGAGTTAATTTTAAGAGGTCCTCCCATTGTTCGCGCGTTCTCCGGCAATCCTACAGTCTAGCCTTCCGCAGCAGGCTCAAGGAGAAGGATTCCCCCTTTGACCTGAAGGATGAAGGGAAGAGTGATAACTGCTGATTCGTTGGCTTCTTTTCCTGCGTTAGGTTCTTTTTGCTCATGATTGGAGAAGCCCCCAACAAAATTTTTTTCTTAAAAGGAAGGCCCTCCCGGGTTGTTCTATTCGTCCCTCAAAAAGACGCACAAAATGCCTCGCATTCAAACCCATCTTTTGGGTGGCCAATGAAAACCACTCTTTTCCACATGTTGATAGGGGGGGTGCTCTTCTCCTTTTTGGGTTGTAGTCGTGCCCATTATCGCCAAGCAGCCGATACCGAGGTTTGCCAAGTGGTCCAGACGGCAGCTCAACAGAATCTGGATCCCCCCCTGATCGACTACACGATTCAGCCTGATCCCAGGTCCCGGCTTTACGATCCTTGCGACCCGGATTTCCCGCCGATGCCGCCGGATGATCCAGCGGCGCAACGGTTGATGGAATGTGTGGACGGGAAACGAGGGTCGAAGGCCTGGGCGAAATACGGCAGGGTGAGCACGGTCGATTTCGGCCGATGGAAGGAGTATCTGCCGGTGGACGAGGAGGGGCAGGTCCTTTTGAACCGGGATACGGCGATCCAACTGGCCCTGTTGCATTCTCGGGACTATCAGCGGGAATTGGAGGACCTGTATTTAGCCGCCTTGGATGTGGCGGCAGAGCGGTTTCGGTTTGATGTGCAGTTTTTTGCCCGTACTTCGACGCGATTTACCACTCAAGGTCGGATTCGAGGCGGGGGGGAATCTTCCAGTCTGTTGGAGCAGCCCACTTCGGGAGAGGCCAAGTGGTTGATGGCCACCGGCGGGCAGTGGATTGTGGGGTTGGCCAATTCGTTCATGTGGCAATTTTCCGGGCCGGACACCAACGCCGCCTTTACGATTTTAGACTTTTCTTTTGTTCAGCCGCTGTTGCGCGCAGGCGGTCGGGCCGTGGCCCTGGAAAAGCTGACGTTGGCGGAACGTGCATTGCTGGCCAATCTTCGACAGATGGAGCAATTCCGGCGGGGCTTTTATACCTATATCATTGCAGGCCGTAATCCGGGGGCCGGCCCTAGCCCAGGACCGCTTTCTTTGACCGCCCCGACGACAGGCGGCTCTGGCACAGGCGGATTGTTTCGGCTGTTGGAGGATCAGGTTCGGCTGCGGAATCAACGGGCCAATGTGGCGGCTCTGCGGGAAAGTATGAACCGACTCCAGGCATTCTTTGAGGCGGGGCTTTTGGACACTAGTTACCAGGTGGATTTGGCCCGTCAACGGCTTCTGGCCGCCCAAAGCTCGCTGCTGGCCGACACGGCCGGGTATCAGTCCCGCCTGGACGCCTATAAGATCACCTTGGGGCTTCCACCGGAGCTGCCGATGGCCGCTCAGGACCCACTTTTAGAACAGTTTGATTTGATCGCTCCGGCGACCACCCGGCTTCAAGAACAAGTAACAGCCCTGTTGGAGGTCTTACGTGACCCGGTTCGGGAACCGCCCGAAGATTTATCATCCCAGTTGAGTGAGATTCGGCGTCGGTGCAAAGAACTCTTGGATACCATTCAGCAGGATCAACAAGAGCTTCGCAAGGCATTGCCGGACCGACGCAAGAATTTGCACCGTTTGGTCCAATCACGAATTCTGGCCGGGGAACGGATCGAAGGGATCGGCACGGTGGAAGAGTTGGAACGGCGGGTAATGTTTCTCCATCACGACGCCGCCCATCTGGCTGAGCAGACCACAGGGACGTTGGTCGATCTGGATGTGTTGGAGCAGAAAGCCAAGGATCAGGGGCAACCGCTGGCCCAGTCCCGGATGGAGTTGGCCGAGCTAATGACGCAGCTTTCTAGCCAATTGCTTCGGCTTTCGTTGGTGCAGGCGCGTGCCAGGCTGGACACGGCCAGTTTGGTCCCGGTGGATTTGGACCCGGAGCGGGCTTTGGAAATCGCTCAGGAGCATCGGCTGGATTGGATGAATGCTCGGGCGGCTTTGGTAGATCAATGGCGGCAGATCGAATTGGCGGCCAATCGGCTCCGAAGCGATCTAGACCTCACGTTTAACGGTGATCTGGGCACGGTAGGCGACAATCCGTTGAAGTTTCGTTCGGCCAATGGGCAACTTCGGATAGGCTTGGCCTGGGACACGCCGCTTACGCGGCTTTTGGAACGAAACGACTATCGAGCCGCCTTGATCGCCTATCAACGCGCCCGACGGGATTACATGGCGTTCGAGGATCGGATTTCACAGAACCTTCGGGACCTTTTGCGTTCGATTGAGTTGGGTCAATGGAATTTCGAGGTGCGGCGGGCTTCTGTGTTGGTGGCGATCACCCGGGTAGATGTGGCGCAATTGAACCTGGAACGGCCTCCGAAAGCCGGCTCATTGCAGTTGGGGGCCAATGCGGCCCGGGACCTGGTGGAGGCCCTTTCGGACCTGCTCACCCAACAGAATGCGTTTTTGAACATTTGGACCGGCTACGAGGCGGATCGGATGACGCTGGATTTTGAACTGGGGACGATGGAGTTGGACCCTCGGGGAGTGTGGATCGATCCGGGGGAAATCGGTCCGGAGGGGCCGCCCGCCGCCGCACCGCCCGCCCCTTGGAACCCGCTGCCGTAAATGGATAGATGGAGCGATCCGCCGATGTGGTTTTCCCTGTCGTTCGGGGGCGGTCGAAATCTTCGGGTGAGGTCGCCTTCTCTTGATCCCGCCGCTTTTTAGGCATATACTGAAGAGCTTTTCGGAATGAGTAAAATTGTTTCCGAAGCGAATCCCTCCGGGGGCAAACTACGAGCGAGTGCTTCCCCTGCCGAACCGCATTTGTCCACGCGGGCGGCCCAGGGGAACGCAATACGGTATGGAATATGGCCATGAAACTCAAGGTAAAATTATCTGACGGCAAGGTGCTGGAGTTTTCCAAGCGGGTGCAGGTCAAAGATGCGGCGGCTGCGGCGAAGACCACGGAGGCCCGATCGGCCGTGGCGGCGGAACTGGACGGCCAACGGGTAGGATTGGACGCCTGGCTGCCGGAGACGGGGGAAGTCTCGCTGCGTTTCATTGCCCCACCGACGCCTGAGGCGCTGGATATCATGCGGCATTCCTGCGCCCATGTGATGGCCCGGGCCGTGATGCGGCTGTTTGAAGGGGTGCAACTGGGATTCGGTCCTACCGTGGAGAACGGTTTCTACTACGATTTCGGACTCCCGCAGCCCATTTCCGAGGAAGACCTGCCGCGGATCGAGGCCGAAATGGCCAAAATCATCCAGGAGGACGAACCTTTCGAGCGGTTCGAGGAGCCGCACGACCGGGCGGTCGCTTTGTGTCGGGAGCTTGGCCAAGAGTTAAAAGTCGAGCACTTGCAGGAAGGATTGGCCGGGGAGGAGAAAGTTTCGTTTTATCGGCAGGGAGAGTTTATCGACCTGTGTCGTGGGCCGCATGTACCGAGTGCGGGCCGGATCGGTGCGTTTAAGTTGCTCTCCACAGCCGGGGCGTATTGGAAGGGCGACGCCTCCCGGCAGCAATTGCAGCGGATTTACGGCACGGCCTGGTTCACCCAGGAGGAATTGGACCAATACCTGCGACAGTTGGAGGAAGCCAAACGACGGGACCACCGTGTGGTGGGCCGACGGTTGGAACTGTTCCTGAT
>JAKPGL010000224.1 GCA_029550925.1 Planctomycetota bacterium | reverse complement strand
TATTCGGGCCAAGCCGACCCCACTCCTCGGCGGCCAGCTCCAGCGCCTGCCGGTGCGGCTGGATCGGCGCCGCCATCTGGGCCAACCGGTCCGCCAAAAGTCGGCCTCGTTCTACGACCAACTCCATCGGATACGGCGCTTCTGGTGGCCCACCGCCCGCCGCATGAACGGTGGACCATTGACTGGTGCTGGATTGGCTGGCCGGTTTGCCCAGGGCGATATTTTTCTCCGATCCCTCGGCGAAAACTTCCACCTCGTCCAGATGCAGATAATTTTCTCCCTCCAGATGTACCCGGACATATCGGGCGCGCACGCCCTGGGCCGGGACGACCAGCGGTTTTCCGTCGGTCTGGCCGTAGAAGACCGTGCCATTATGTTGATATATTTTTGTCCATTCTTTGCCGTCCTGGCTTACCGAAACGAGGATGCGACTATTTCGCTCCGAACAGGCGTCGCAGCGGTTCCAAAGGACAACCTTCTGCAAGGGGACCACCTCCTGGAGATCGACTTGCCACCAGGGGGCTTTCTGGAAGGCGGTGTGGAATCCCCATTTACCGGTCTTTTGGCCATCGACGGCACCGGCGGCATCCTGTTCTGGTCGAACCACCCAACCAGGGGACAATTCCGAAGGCCCTTTCGGATCGGCCTTGACCATCCGAAGCGCATCCTGGCGTCGCCAATCGGCCTCGACCTGCTCGGCGGTCAGAACGGGAAGTATCTCTTTCTGAGGCGGTGAGGTTTTCGAGCTGGCTATTTCTGCTTTGTCGGAGGGGGCGCCTCCCACCGATTCGGGGAGCGCTTGCCTGGTATCGAAAACGCAAAAGACCCACAAAATGATTAGACCAGCCCACCTTAAAGTAGCGTTTTGGCGGTTTTCCTTTCCGTCCATAGCGGCTCCTTTCAGCTTCCTAGAAAACCTGGGACCAGTAAAAACCTAAAGCGCAGCACTCCGAGAAGGCGAGGAACCTTTTTCGGAGGTATTTTTCTAAAAGCCCGGAAACACTACGCTTCCCAATACGGGATACCTACAAAATGGCCGAAAGAGTCTTGACGTTTATGTCAGGAAGGTGATAAAGTTTTCCACATAGGGGGGGTTCAGTAGGATGAAGTGATTGATCTTTGAATAACCCCTGAGAAAGCCGAAAATAGACCCTCTCCGGGGGAGGATGATTTCAGGATCACTTCAAAGATCAATGAAAGATAACGGAACTCGGAAGGCCCTTTTAGATTACCATAAAATCCCTCCGAGGGGAACTTTTTCCTCGGAGAAATTTTGATAGAATAATAGAATAATAAGCGTTCGTTGGGGGTCGGCCAAAGGGTTTGGCGTACGTTTGGGGACCACCAGAGAAGAGGGCGTTTGCCCAGTAGGCAATGAGGCGTTGCTTACTGGGGCATGGAGTTACCTACTGGGGAATAGTGTAACGGCAGCACAACTGACTCTGGATCAGTTAGTCTAGGTTCGAATCCTAGTTCCCCAGCTTCCGAGGGGCTACGCCAATTGTCTGCCTCCGGCGTGGAGGACTCATCCGTTTTCCTCCAACACCTCCGGCTAGATGGCCTTGTCGAGTTCCGCCACGGCTTCCACTTCGACGGCGGCGGCCAGCGGCAGGGCGGTTACGCCGACGGCCGAGCGAACGCCAATGCCTGCTTCTGGGCCGAAAAGGTCGGCCAACAATTGACTGCATCCGTTCAGGACGGCCGGTTGCTGGTGGAACTCCGGCGTGGATTGGACAAAGCCGACCAGTTTCACCACCCGCCGGACCCGATCCAGGCTGCCCAGCGTCTGCCGAAGCGAGGCCAAAAGATTCAAAGCCGCCCACCGGGCCGCCTGCTGGCCTGCCTCCACGTCCATATCGGCGCCGAGCCGACCGGTGATCACCTGCCCCGCCGCATCTATCGATAAATGCCCCGACGTAAACGCCCACTGGCCCACGATCACCACCGGTCGATACAACCCCTTGGCCGACGGCGCCGGCGGCAACACAAGACCCAACTTCTGAAGACGTTCTTCTGCGCTCATAGTCGCTTGCCTTCTTCGAAAAACCTGAAACTGGTTTAGTGCGTACAAGTGGTCCAGAAAAATCTTACCCTCTGGGAGGAAAAGAAAAAGGGGACCATTTCAGTCGAATGCAGTACCTTGTCACGGCCGCGCAATCGCCCCATCTAGGTTTCTTGCAGCCTCTACTTGGGAGGAATAACAACGTAGCCTCCTCATAGGACCCTGGATTGAGAGCTTGCGCGGGAATGACACGCCGTCGCTTGCGCGGGAATGACAATATGGGATGCGCGGGAATGCCCATTTCGACTGGACTGCCGCCTTCGCGGGGACAATACCCCGCACAGGGAAATCCAGAGCAATAGATTCCCGAATGCTCCCGAACACGAATGGCGGTCGGGGGATAACCTGGCGGCTAACCGTTTATGCCAATTCGTTAATCAGTTTCACCTTGGCCAATCGGCAGAACCGCTCCAGGTCTTTGACGATATTTCCCAAGACGGTGGAGCGATGCAGTCCGTAGTTCCAATTGCGCCAGAGTTTTTCCACATCGCCATCGACGCGAACGGTGATTTTGGTTCGGCAGCCGCGCGGCACATCCGGGGCGTCGATGATCTCGCCGGTAAAGTAGATGATCGTATTGGGATCGACCAACAAAGCCTGGGTGGCATGTTCACCTTTTGGCATGAACACTTGCGGCGTTACCCCTTCTTGGCGTTCCATGACGGTGCGGATTTGGTAGGGCATGTCCGGCGTACTAGGCCCGGCCATTTTCACAGATCCCATGCAGTGGGCCAGGATGATCGAGTTGGTCGATTGATCCACGGTCGGATCGCTGATAAAGCCGGGCCGACCTACCAAACCCTGGAAAATAATGTGCGTCATCGCACTGCGCAAGTCCGATTCGCAGATGCCGCCCAGTCCGATGCTATTGAGCCGAGAGAACCCCAGGCACGGATAGGCCGGCAACTTGATCGTCTTGTCCCACATCGTGCCGTAGCAATCCACCGTAAGCACCGTGGCGTCTTCGTCGGCCAAAAGCCGCTCAAACGCCAAGGCCAATTTGCAGGCTCGGAAGACCTCTTCCCGGCTGGGTTCGACCACTTTTTTAGCGCCGGCGATCCAGCGCTGGGTTTCCGCTTCGGCGTCCTGATCGGAGACTTTTTCATAAGCGGCGACGACCGGCTCCAGACCGATGTGTTTGATCTCCGTACCGAACTTCTCCTTGACCTGTTCGTGGAATGGGCCTGGTTCCCGAAGCGTTACATTGACGATCTTCGCTTCCCGGAGATGATGCAGCGCCCGGATTGGCCGGATGGCGACGGCCAGGTCCTTTTTCTCGGCGCTGAGGATCACATCACACTGGGGGGGTTCTGGTTGCCGGAACATGGCGCCCCAACCAGCCCATTCGTGCCCGGAATAGGGGGCGGCAAAGATCATGGTGGGACGTCCCGTGGCCAACAGCGCCCCCAAAATCCCGCCAACTCCCATGCTCAGATGGATGGCCAGGACGCCGTCGCATTGGGCGATCCGTTCTTTGAGCGCCTCGATCTGCTTGGGGTCAGTGACCAATTCATCGACGGCAAAATCGACGTCAGCCACTTGATCGCCCATGGCCTGGAAGGCTTCCAGGTAGCTGCGGCGTTCGGCTTCCAGGTCCATGCGGGGTTCCGGCCAATGGGCGCCCGGTCGGCCCATAAAAATCCGGGCGATCTTTACCTTGGACCGTCGGCAACCGGGGCTAACCAGTTTGGTGATCACCGGCGCGCCGGCGGCCTCCGCGGATAGTCCCCATCGGCTCATCCCGGCCAAGGCCACTCCGGCCAAACTCAACTGCAAAAACTCCCGGCGTTCTAACGGCACTCCCATCGTTCGTCCTCCAATAAAAGCCTTATTTGCAGGAACGACAACTCCCTTTTATCATACGGAACGTGTCGCCGTAATCAAGCTTTTCCTGGAGTTTACCCAGAGTTAATTTCGTGGAGATATGCGAATTGGCCGGAATTTACGGCGATTGACCAGGTTAGGTCGCTTTGGACCGACCGGCTGGATCGTACCAACCCGCTGGAGTGCTAGCGCGGATGACATCCCGGCGGTAACCCGAAAGATGAGCGAATTTTAGCTTCTGCCCGGTATTTGGCAATCATCTCACACTGGGTAAACTCCAGAGCTTTTCAGGCCCACCGTAAGTTTCCCTTCCGTGGGAAGAACCTCTTGAAAAGTGGGAAGGCGGATAAGCCTGTCTCTCCACTCACCAAGAAACAAGCTCCTTGCGGGGTGCTGCGTCTGATGGGAAGCGACCCTTTGGGGCAAGAAAAAAAACCGGAGGCCCCTTTGCCCAGGCGAGTGCTTGGCGGGATACCAGACGAGAGTTCTGCCAGGCGGGAAGGTGCGGGAAACGTTGCGGCGGGACTCGTCGCAGGAGTCCCCACACCCAGGTCTTCTACCTTTCCCTCGATGGGCAAGACGCCTCCGGAGATTTTTTCAACGAATAATGGACAGAATACTGCCGAGCGGCCTCCGGCACAATATCCCCTCTTTCCGCAGCCTGAAGAGTCGATTCCTCCAACGCCAGGACTGCCAATTGGGCCTCGTTGGCCTGCCGGAGGAACTGGTCGTGTTCGACCAGGATAGTCTGGTTGGCTTCGACGGCCAGCACCGCGCCGCCGGCCGACCGGATGCTCTCTAGCGTCCCCAAGCCGATGGCCGGAACGTCGAATCGCATATCCTGCTGCGGCTTGGCCACCTTGACCACGGTAAATCCCCCGGCCGGGCAAAGCTGGCCAGCCCGCCGGATACAGGCGTCCGTGCCCTCAATGGCTTCGACGGCCAAAACCGCTTGATCTTTGACCACCACGGTCTGCCCGATATCCAGATCGCCCATTCGTTTAGCGATCTTCCAGCCGAATCCAATGTCTTTCCATTGCCAGGCCGTCGGACCACGCTCCGTAAGCTGCCCAGGCCCCAACAGCAACTCCGGAACCAGGTCCGTAGGCGGACGGAATTGGATGCCTTCGGCCGCAAAGGTTTCCACGATCGCCCCTAGAAGGCTGTCATCCCGACAATCTTTCCGCCGGGTGAGCAGGTGGGGGATGAACATGCGGATAGTCGTCCAATCCGGAAAATGCCGAACCCAGGCCCACGGCTGAAACAGGTGCGTTTTGTGGACTTTGCCGGCCATCAGGGCCTGATGGACGCCGTGCTGGCGAAAGAACCGGATGGCCTGGCCAAGTTTGCCCAATCCGATCCACTGAAATTTTTTACATATATCCGCAAGCTGCGGCTCCGCCTCCCCCCACACGCCCACACAATAAACCTCATAGCCGTCCCGCCGTAGCGCCTGAGCCAACAAGACCGGATAGCGTCCCCAACCGGCCAGTAGTCCCAACCGCTCCCCGGCAGTCATGGGCGTCTGCGCTGGTAAACTCGCTGCTGTAGCCATGGTCGCCCGTTTTCTCTTCCATGCTGCGGGGACTTGCCTGTCCCCGAACCCATCCTTGCCTTTTTTCCCGGTTTTACGCCACCGCCCGGTCCGAGTCCGAAGACGACTGCCCTAGGGCTTGTCGAATCGCCTCCAACTCGCTTGAAAGCCGGGCCACCGTGGCCTGTAGTTTCTTGAACTCGTGCCGCATCTCGGGCAGTTTGGTCCACGCCACCTGTTTAAGCCGTTGTTCCCATTCCGGCGTGGCCGGGATGCCCACCATCCGCGCTCCGGCCGGCACATCGGCGATCACCCCCGACATGGCCCCCAACACCGCACCGTCGCCGATCTGCACATGGTCTTTTACCCCCACCTGCCCGGCCATGATCACATAGTCGCCGGTTACCGTGCTGCCGGCAACGCCCACCTGGGCGCAGATCATATTGTACCGGCCAATCCGACAGTTGTGAGCGATCATCACCAGATTGTCGATCTTGGTCCCTTCGCCAATGACGGTCGAACCATAGGTTCCACGGTCAATGGTCGTACAAGCCCCGATCTCCACATCCGCCCCCAACACCACATTGCCCAATTGAGGGGCCAGCCGATATTGCCTGTCTTGGCATACATAGCCAAATCCATAGGCCCCAATCACCGCTCCCGCATGAATGATGCAGCGTGGGCCAACGACGGTATCTTCGTACAACACCACATTCGGGAAAATGGTAACCCCCGGCCCGATCTTTACCCCGGCCATGATCTGCACGCCGACGTGAATCGTGACGCCCTCGCCGATCTCCACCTCCTCGCCGATCGTTACATAAGGACCGATCTCCACATCCGACGCCAAACGGGCCGAAGC
>JAKPGL010000219.1 GCA_029550925.1 Planctomycetota bacterium | reverse complement strand
GGATCGCCCGTCCTACGCAAACAGGCCAAAAGAACAGGCAACAGAGTTGCATACCTATCTATGGATGCCAGGTGCATATTTACCCCCCCAGTCTAGTGGCTTGACAATGTGGCGTAGAGTGGGTATTTTTTGTGGGGGTCCAATGATCGGATTCGGGTAGGATTAGGAGATCACCAAGCACCAGTCGCCATTCGGCACGTGTTCCTGCAAGCGTCTGCTACCGAATCTGTAGAAGTTTCTCCTCCGCCTCTTGAGCAGAGGAAGCCCTAATAGGATAAAACGTATATGGCAGATCATCTAGCCATTCTGGTAAGGTCGTTTTTGGCCAAATAGCCGGCAGGTTGCCCTTTTGTTTGGCGGCCTCCCAATGGCCAGAGAGCCATTGGGCAAACGGCTCTCTATCTTGCTGGAGTGGGGGTGTCCCTATGTGCCATCCCCACGCTTGGAGTTCTTGGGCTACCTGAGGGGGGCTATCTAGTAGAATCACGGGGGGATGCCAATCCTCGCCGGCTTGCACCTGCTGGCTTGTTTCGCTTAGACCTCCCCCATGACGTACCATCATGGCGGTGGGGCGATACACCTGGAGTGTTTGATTTCGGATCATGCCATTTACCAATGGATCATAGGAACAGGTTGCCCCCCAAAGATGGTCATAAATTGTCCGTATCGTCCGACGCGGATAGATCACGGCCACCGCACCTAAGAGAGTTTTCGCCTTGACCACCCACGGGTTAACCGGCTCCTGATGCTCAGGGGTCTGATGCGGAAACACATGGAGACACAACAAATCCCAATCAGACGGTACAGCATACCAAAAATTCCAAAAGTCTTCAGCAAAGTTTGGGAGGATTTGGGCGTCATCCTCAAAGATCAAGATCATCTCATATTCTTCTTGGAGCACATGATTGAACAATTGTAACATAGTCATCAGATTGCCCCAGCTACCCGGTGTATAAGGATAATGAGGAGGCGGGCCTATCCGATAGGTCCTAGGCGCTGGCAGCCGCCTGCCGTCTACTGCCTGCCACAGCACAGGTCGAGGGAACGGCCAATGGGGCAATTTGTTGAAGTGCTGAAAAAACAAGGCTCTTCGGTCGGCCCGGCGTTTCAGATTGCTCACAGCTACCCAATCAATCAGCATCATCCCGTTCTCCTTAGTTGTTCGAGAGACGCTAACGACGCTAACGCAAGCGATCTCCAAAACTCCGGCGGCTGAATGTACAAATTTTTATGATCCATGTGATCCCCGGCTATGCAATAGGCTTGTTCGACCGGAAACAGTTCCCCTAAGTGCCTTTCAACTGCCCAACGGCTTTGACCGATTTTTAAGGATTCCGGATGGGAAAAATACGCCTGATGGTTTAGCCAGAAAAACGTACCCGAATAATGCCACAGGCTTGGCGGTCTCCCAACCTCTTGTCGATAGGCTTCGTGCTTTTTAAGACTGCCGGCGCAGGGCCATCTTTCTAAGATCGATTCTACGATGGAAGTATCTAGGGCCATCGTGAATCTATACAAAAATCTACCCCACATCAAAATAGATTGCAGTTCTCTACTCCGTTCAGGCACGTGATATGCCGGCAAAACGCCTTTTCCGTGACCATAGCAGGTCATTTCGGTAGGCTCTAGAGACTTCACCATCTGCATGGCCAGTTCCCAGGTAACGCCTTCTCCACGCTGAGGGTTATTGCGTTGCACGATCCATTCGGCGTCGTCGGGGAGTTGACGACAGAGCGTTTTCCATGGAACGGTTTGGTGATCAACGACACATCCAATGATCTTTCGGCCATTAAACTTAGGCCACACTCGCATCAGGCGTCGTAGCCATCGTCGCCACAGATCATTGGACCGCACAGGCCAAAGATGAAACACTAGGTTCCTTTTTGTGTTTGCCCGTTTTACCACAACAGTAGGTCTTGGAACAGGCTTCGTTTCAGAGAACAAATCTTCAAGTAACCGATACAGATCATGGCTAAACCCATTCTCGGTCCAAGTGGCAAACCAGCGGCCGGCTAACTGTTGTCGAAGCTCTTGGACGCCAAGCGGTTGGGTAATATCCGTTTTGCGGGCGTCCATTGGCCGGGCCTGTGCCGCTAGTCCGGTCCAATTGAGCCAGAGCGTGCCGACGCAAAGCCCCGGCGCTTGTTTCCAGGGCACCGACTGCAATAGCCGCACAACCCCGTCCCGCTCCATCGGCAAGGGGCAATGGGTATCCCCATGGAGGGTCGTTTTCCCTGCCCGCTGCAAAAACTCCATCGTGTGGCGCATTCGCTGCCACCAGCCCGCATAGGGGCCGTCGGACGGCCAGGGATGAAGTTGGGCCAGGTCCCCATAGTGGTAGGGGCCTAGCTGCTGCCACCCGATGGGCCGCAAGGCGATTTGATCATCGCTCCAAAAGACAAACCGTTCGGTAAGCTGGGGCCGCGGGTGTAGGCAGGCGGCCATGAGCTTATGCCAGATGTCCACGTCGGCGATCCGGCAGATGGGGCCGATGTTCAGGTGGATCAGGCGGTCGCCGTCGGGTTGGAGCCAACTAGGACGGTCGCCTACGACCCAGATGCGGCCCAGGGGAGTAAAGAACCGCTGGATCGACCGAATCGCATAGCGAAGCTCTTGGCCGTCGTTTTCCAGACGATAGGGAATCACCACGTCGATTGGTTCGCTCATGGCTGGATGGCTCCAAAATCTTCCAAAGGAAAAGCCGGTGTCTGCAAGACCTCACCGGGCAGGGGGTCCCAGGGCGGTGGGTCGGCCGCATAGCCGGGCGGGAGATGATCCATTGGCGTCCATCGGCCCTCTTCGGCCCGCCAGCGTTGCCAGACCGGCTCAGGCGTTGGCGGCGACGTCGAGGCGGTCTCGGCCTGTTTGGCTAACAGACGTTTGATTTCTTCGGCGCCTTCGTGGACTGCGCGAGTCAGTAGGTCTAAATCGATAGGGCTAGCAGGCTGCTCAGGCGTCATGGCGTTTTCCCCACAAACGCATACCCAGCGGTGTGGTTAGGGTGTGGCTGATAAACGCCAACCGGATCGCTGGAAGACCGATACCAATACAGATCAGGATTATTCAAGTTAAACAGGAACCACGTCCCAGCGCCAGGCGAAAAATAGATAATCCAGTCGCCTTTTTTCCACCAGCATTTTCCGCCCACCGTACCCGATTGAATTGGATACACGCCGACAGCGCTCGACGGCAGAATAACTCCGGAGGCGCACAAACAAGCGTAATACGGAGAACACCACGGTTGCGACGGTTGCGACGGACACGACAGCTGGGACGGGCATTCATCATTTTTACATCGATCGCAACTATCCAACAGCATCAAATACGCCCAGGCGCCCACAGAGAGTTTTTCATGGTACCAGGTCTCCTGGAGCGACAGAATCCGACTGCAATGGATTTGGCCCTGGGGGTCCATCCATTTGACGACATGCCCAGTCGGCCATTGGTAATAGCTATTGCCTTCCAAGAGAAAACGGCGGGCGCCGTCGCAATCTTGAACAACGCGGTCGATCGCATAGCATTCGTCGCACGTCCAGAAATAGTCTTCGTAGATATAGATGTGCGGGTTCTCGACCTCGGGTAGATCGCGCCAATCCCACATGCTGATGACTTTGGCGCAGTGGACGGTATCGCCCAGCTTCCAGCGGATCACCGAATCGCGGGGCCATAGCCGCGAGGCAGACCCAACTAAAATATACCGTTGGCCGGTCGTGCAATCCTCTAAAACATAGTCGTGCTGCCACGTCCAAGGCTCGCCTTGCACATCGCCGATCGCATCGGGAAACGGGGCAATAGGATTTTGTTGGGGAGGCTGGCCTGCGGGGGGTATGGGATGCGCCCAACCCCAATTGGGCAATTGCCCTTGGACGGCGTCAGCGGGCCACCAGCCGATCGCCCAACGTCCTCCCCCTCCCGGCAGCGGAATCCAGCGGATCCAAACGTTGGGGTTTTGGGCGTTTTGCCATTGGGGCATTCCGTTCCAGAGGCCGGGTACGGGGAAGAAGCGCCCGGCGGCGTCGCCCGGAACGATATTTCCGCCGACCGCAATGGGGCCGGGCAGGGGCTGTTGGCCTCCATTTGCGCATCTGCATAGCTCTGTAAGCGGAATCGCTTCGCTTGTGTCCACCCAAAAGAGATGTCCTTTGTAAAACGTACAATGGTGGATAAAATAATTTCCTGGACTGTTACGGCAGAAACCCAGCAGGT
>JAKPGL010000213.1 GCA_029550925.1 Planctomycetota bacterium | reverse complement strand
GCGGGAAGGGACTCTCAAGAGGAAGGTGGTTTCGAAGAACCCCTGGAGGGGATAGGGTGGCTGGCCGGGGGGAGGGGAACGATCTGGGCCTGGCCGGTCCGATGCGGCGTGGGCAATACATCGGGCATCTTCTGTCCTCGGCGGAACAGACGCCGCCACCACGGCAGGCCGCTATTGCTCGGCTGTTTGGCGATCCGATGGCCCTTGATCTTCTCCTGGAGTCGCATCAGACCCTCGAGCAGCGACTCCGGACGGGGCGGACAGCCTGGCACATAGACATCCACCGGCACGATCAGATCGACGCCCCGGACCACATGATAGCCGTATTCAAAATAGGGGCCTCCGCCGATCGTGCAGGCCCCCATGGCAATCACATATTTTGGGTCGGGCATTTGCTCGTAGAGGCGGCGGATTCGGCTTGCCATTTTGTAGGTTACCGTACCGGCCACGATCATCAGGTCGGCCTGTCGGGGCGAAGGCCGAAAGGCGCCGGCACCGAACCGGTCGATGTCAAATCGGCTTGCACCGGCGGCCATCATCTCAATGGCGCAGCAGGCAATGCCGAAGGTCATAGGCCAGATGCTGGCTTGCCGGGCCCAGTTCATCAGGTCCTGCACGGTGGTGAGCAGCACGCCTTCTTCAAACCGGCCTTCAATCCAGGGGTCAGCCATGAGCCAACGGACTCCCTCAGAGTACAGATTGGGTAACACTTTCGCCGAGTGGAGAATCGCCTCTTCCCTGGTGGGAGAGGAGGAACTGGACTGCCGCTTGCGCGGGAATGACACTCTAGGGCATCCCCAAAAGCAGGGGCCCCCTCCACTTGACGGAAGTTTTTATTATATCCTGCTTCCTCTGGAAAAGTTATCCCCGGGGAGGCATAAAACACTCTAGCCGAACCGGGGGGAAGTATGCTATCCTAAGGTCTTCTATGTGGCCTTTATCGGGGAGAAGAAGATGAGCGGCAATAGCGGCAAAGAAGGCTGGGGAAGCCGACTAGGGGTCATTCTGGCGGTTACCGGCAGTGCGGTGGGTCTGGGGAACTTTTTGCGGTTTCCGGGACTGGCGGCCCGGTACGAAGGCGGGGCGTTTATGATCCCCTATTTCGTGTCGCTATTGATCCTGGGGTTGCCGTTGGCCTGGGGCGAATGGGCTATGGGTCGGTACGGCGGTCGGCACGGCTACAATTCGTCGCCGGGGATTTTTCGAGCGATTGCCAGAAACAATACCGGCGCTTACTTAGGCATTTTGGGTCTTTTGGTGCCGGTGGGCATCTATATGTATTATGTGATCATCGAATCGTGGTGTTTGGGGTATGCGTGGTATTACTTGTCGGGGCAGATGGCGGCGATTGGGGCGGAGGCCCGCCAACTGGCCGGCCAAGCGTCCGCCGCCGTTTCACCAGCGGAAGGCGTTGCCACGGCTTTGGTGAGTAAAGAACCTTATACCCGATTGTTCGACTCCTTTGTCGGCGAAAGCGCTCATGGGGCGGCTTTCGGCGGCCCGTCCGTGGTGTTTTTGGGTCTCTGCTTTCTGTTGAACTTCTATTTGATCTATCGGGGACTCACCAAGGGCATTGAGCGATTTTGTATTTTCGCCATGCCTGCCTTGATCATCTGCGCCCTGTTAGTGCTCCTGCGTGTGCTGACTTTGCCGGGCATTCTGGAAGCCCTAGGGTTTATGTGGAACCCGCACACGGAAAAGGCCAGTCTGCTGGAGGCCCTGGCCAATCCGCGGATGTGGCTGGATGCGGCCAGTCAGATTTTCTTTTCTCTGTCGGTCGGCTTTGGGGTGATCATTACCTATGCGAGTTACCTGAAGGAAAACGACGATATCGCACTTTCGTCGTTAACCAGCGTGGCGGGGAATGAGTTTTGCGAAGTCGGTTTGGGCGGCATGATAACGATTCCGTCGGCGTATCTGTTTCTGGGTGGGGCGGTGGGTTCCTCGTTCGACCTGGGCTTTAAGACCCTGCCCATGGTCTTCGAGTCGATGCCGTTGGGATATATCGTCGGGTTTTTGTTTTTTGTGCTTTTGTTTTTGGCGGCGGTTACCAGTTCGTTGAGCATGTTGCAACCGGCCATCGCCTTGTTGGAGGAAGGTCTGGGGCTGAATCGGCGGGCCTCGGTGTCGATCCTGGGATTTGTTACCTTGTGCGGCTCGCTTTATACCTTCTATTTTTCCCAAGGCCGAATGGCCCTGGCCACCTTGGACAATTGGTTGGGAACGTTTTGCATTTATCTTTTGGCGATGTACCAGACGATTCTTTTCGGTTGGGTATTGGGCCCCAAGCGAGGCATGGAAGAACTCCATCGCGGCGCAGAGATCAAGGTTCCGGAAATCCTCGGCTGGGTGTTGAAATACGTATCGCCGGTATATCTTTTTCTGGTATTTGTAGGATTTTTGTATCAGCAAGTTGTCCTAGAAAACGGCGGCATGTTCCGAGAACCTTTTGAAAAACCCCTGGTCGGTGCTACGGTGGTGTTTATCCTGGTGCTTACAGGATTTTTCTACCTGATCATTCAGCAATCGGTACGCCGTTGGGAACGGCTGGAACGTGGGGAGAAGGAGATTGCTTTGTAGAAGCTACGTAACGCCCGCTGTTTAGCGGGCGGATGTTCGCTCAGCCTGGACAGCCTAAGCTACGTAACGCCCGCTGTTTAGCGGGCGGGTTTGCTCAGGCTGGACAGCCTAAGCTACGTAGCGCCGGCTATTCAGAGGGTGCATAATCCTCGGAACGTGTATGGAAGGAACTTGCTTTGCAGAAGAATCTCTCGGCCATTGCAGACACTTCGCCCTCCCGTTGGAAAGGTGATGTGCCATGACCCTAGGCGGCTGGATCATCATGACGCTTTCGGTAGGCGGGGTAACCGCCCTGTTGGCTTGGTGCATTTACAAAGTGATCGCCACCCCTGGCTCCACGGAACATATCCATTCCCAGGCCGACATCGAAACTCCGGATACCAAAGAGCCATGAACCGGCAGGATGTTTTTCCTGCTTCTTTTGGTCTGGAGCTGGGCGGGAATGTTTTTCCCTTCCGGCTGAGCGACGATCTTTTCCGGTCAGGATTGTCCGGCGAAGAATTGTTCGACGAGGCGTAAGAATTCTTCCGGGGCGGTAGTTCGGCAGATTTCGGCCCGGAATGTGCGGGCATACGGCAATCCCTCGACGAATAAAGGGGCGTATCGCCGCATCAGCAGGGTGGCCTTTTTCGGCCCATGGTGTTCCACTACCAGATCATAGTATTCCACGAGCCATTGGCGGCGATCGGCCAGCGTAGGTTCCGGCGGCAGCGGGTCGCCGCGGAGCAAAGCCGCCGCTTGGCGAAATATCCACGGCCTACTTAATGCGGCCCGGCCAATCATCACCCCGTCCACCGGCCAGCGGCGGAACGCTTCCGCCACATCGGTCGGACTGCGGAGGTCGCCGTTGCCGATGAGCGGCGTCCGTTTGAGATAATTTTTTACCCGTGCGATGGCTTCCCAATCGGCCTGGCCGCCAAAGCGATCCTGGGTGGTCCGGCCATGAACGGTGATCGCCGCCCCGCCGGCCTCTTCGACAGCCTGCGCCACCTCGGGAGCTGTGATCTGTTGCCGAGTGGGACCGAGACGGATTTTGGCGGTTACCGGCGTCGGTGCGCAGGCGGCAACGACCCGCCCGACCAATTCCCCGATCCGTTCTGGAAACCGCAACAAATACGCCCCGCTTTGGGACTTCTGCGCTACTTGCCGGGCGGGACACCCAAAATTGAGGTCCACCACACTGAACCGAAACTCCTGCACCAACCAAGCGGCCGCTTCGGCCAACCGACCGGGATCGTTCTCCCAGATTTGGACGGCCAACGGACGCTCTTCTTCCTTGACCCGCCACAGCGGCGCCGGCAGTCCCTTGCCCCTCGCCTGCCGAAAGAGCAACTCCCGGGCGGAGATCATCTCCGTAGCCAGCAGTCCTACCCCGCCCAACCGCCGAAGGAGCGACCGAAAGGCGTAATGCGTATAGCCGACCATCGGCGCCTGCAATAGCGGCGGATCCACCCGCACCGGCCCTATGAAAAACGGCTCTCCATTCACCGAATCGTTCTGCCGAAAGAGTCCGAGGTCCTGCTAACTTCCCGCCGTCTGCTCTGAATCCGAAGAGGCGTCCAGGCGATACTGCTTGATCTTTTTATAGAGGGTGTTTCGGTTCACGCCCAAGCGAGCCGCCGCTTTCACCTGGACGCCTTCGCACGCCTCGAGCACTTGCCGAATCAATTCTCGTTCTACCCGCTGGACGATCCGGTCGTAAAGAGGTTCCGTGGAGAAGGAGTTTTCAGCCTCGGCCAGCCCCCGCTCGACCAACTCCTGGACCAGGGCGTCGAAGTTCATCGGAACCACGGAACGACGGCGCACCGGCGATCGGCCCAGCACCGGGTCGGCCAACAGGTCCGGCGTAAGCGTATCTCCGGCGGCGAGCAGGACAGCACGTTCGATATAGTTTTGCAGTTCTCGCACATTGCCCGGCCAATCGTAGTCTTGCAGGGCCTGCATGGCCGACGGTTCCACTTGGCGAATGGTTCGCCCGTTTCGCTCGCCGTAAACCCGCAAAAAATGATGCACCAGTTCCGGGATGTCCTCCCGACGTTCCCGAAGCGGCGGCAGGGTGATGGTGATGACGTTCAATCGGTAATAGAGGTCTTCGCGGAATCGGCCTGCTTCCACTTCTTCTAGCAGGTCTCGGTTGCTGGCCGCTATGACGCGCACATCCACCCGAATTGTGTGCGTATCGCCGACCCGTTCGAACTCCTGCTCTTGCAACACCCGGAGGAGTTTCACCTGGAGTTTAAGGCTGGTGGAATTGATTTCGTCGAGAAAGATGGAACCGGTGTGGGCGGCCTCGAACCGGCCGGTGCGGTTCTCGATGGCCCCGGTAAAGGCGCCCCGCACATGGCCGAACAGTTCGCTTTCCAACAACGTCTCAGCCAGCGCCCCGCAATTGACCCGGATAAATGGGCCGCCCGCACGCGGGCTGAGCCGATGGATGGCCCGAGCCACCACTTCCTTCCCCGTGCCCGTTTCGCCCAGCAAAAGTACCGACGCATTCGAGCCGGCCACCTGGCGGGTAAGCCGATAGACCTCTTGCATCTTTCGGCTCGAGCCGATCAACCCCGGCAAAGGTTCCACCTGGTGGGCGACGTTTTCTCTCGCGGCAGAGGACTTCCGCAATTCCATCCGGAGCGGTTCTTTCTGACCAGACCAATTTATTCCGAACCCCTCGGCCACTGTTGGCGCCTCCCAGGCGGTGTAGGGGGACATGGAAAGAGAGAAGAAGGAGTCATTCTTTCGGCTTTTGCTTTTGGGGAACTTGTTTATCGGACGGCTTGCGTCCATCTGAACCGGCCGATTCGATCACATCCAAAATCCGCCCCAAGACCTTTTGCGTTTCCACCGGCAGATGTCGGCTGGCGTTGTATCGGTCGTATTGCTGCTCGATCTCCGTGGTGGTCAGAAGAATGCCGAACTTCTGCACGCTTTGGCCGAAAGCCTCCACGGCCGCCTGGCGCAGTTCGATGGGTTGCGTGCCTCGGCTTGCAAAATCCACCAAGGTCTTCTGACTGCTCGGCGTGCCCAGACAGGCCAAGACCTTGGCGGCCGCTACGCCTAACTGCGGCGCATATAACGCCTTTTGCACGGTGGGTTCTAACCCGTGCAGATCGTAGAGCTTTCGGCTTTGCTGGGCCAGTTCGGCAAGCCAAAGCATGGCCTGGCTCGCCTGACGTTGCCGCTCTTCAAATCCCACCCATTCCGGTCCTTCCATCGCCGCCATTTGGCCAAGGTATTGTTTGGCCGCTTCCGCCTGATAAGGCTGGGGAAACACCAAAAGCCGAGCGTCTTCGCCGATCATCTGCCGGAGCCGTTCGGCGTCCTCTTGGTTGCAAAATATCCCCACCAGCAGATCGGCGGTTCGGCCGTCGCGGCGAAGCTGCTGCACCAGCACCACTGGTTCCGGGGTCCGCAGCGCCGCATCCACCCATACCAGCTCATAATCCGGGCATTCCAACAGCAACCGAAGCGCCTCCCGACCATTTCGGGCGGTATCGACTTTATATCCTTCTTCCGTCAAATATCCCCCTAACGCACTGCACGTCTCTGTCTGTGGCGAGACGACCATTGCTCGGCGGGTCCCTTGGCTGGCCGCAAAAAACTCCAACGCCTCCACCACATAGCTCGATCCTGGAAACGCCGCTGTGGGCCGCATTCCCACAATCGCTCCCAACGCCGTCATCCGAAGCCGTCGATCCCCGCTCCGAAGGGCCTGCACGAGCGGCGATAGTTCGCTGGTCCGGCGAAGAACGGCCTCTGTAGGATTCAATCGGCTCATCACCTCGATCAGCCCAACAGCGGCTACCAGATGTCGGCTCTCCAAGGCAAACCGCAGCGCCGCCTCCAAGGTCTCCAGGCCGAACGAACCCGCCCGATCTACTGCGGTATTCTTCCCGGCAGGCAAAGGTTTGTCCAACCCATGAGCGTATTTGGCCTCTTCCAACATACTGGCCAAGTACAAAATCCGGATCCGCTGGTCATCGGGCAAAAGTTGGTAGGCCTGGCTAGCCCACCGGGCCGCCCGACGCAACCGAACCTCACGGACCGGAAGCCGCTCCCCCGTCGGTCTGCCTTTGGCCTGGTCCCACTGCCAGAGCAAGACTCGGCCTTCTAAATCCGCAGGAATCACCCGTTGGCCCGTGTAATAATCCTGGGCCATACGCAAGAGCAACTCCGCCACCTCTCGAGGTGAACCGGGCGTCTGGGCGCCCAACCGACGCAGGGCTTCGGCAGCAGCCGACCGAAGCGAAGGACTGGCAGTTTCCGCCACGGCCAACACCCGCAACGGCAACACCGCGTCCTGGACATCCATGCGGGCCAGCAGCAGCGCCGCCTCCGCTCGGAGCCGATCGTCCGACGCATCCAAACACGCCAACAACGGCCCGACCGCATCGCCTCCCATCTGCACCAGCACCGCCCGCACCGCCGGGTATTCGGCCTGCCGGGCCTGATCGGCCAACACACCGATCAACGCCACCGCCCCGGCCTGATGGGCCTCCCTTAAGCCGGCAATCGCTCGGTCCCGCTTCTCTAGGGAGGCATCCTGCAACTGCCGGATCAACTCCTCCAGCCGTTTCGGGTCTTCTAGCCGGGCCTTCATCGCCCCAAACACCGCATCCCTGACCTGGGCGGCTTCCGGGGCCAATTCCTGCCGGGCGGCCAACCGCATGAAAAATACCGACCCCAATTCCACGCCCAGATCGGCCAGTTGTCCTTCCTCCAATTTGGCCTCCAACACCTGCTTCAGAAACCCCTTGGCCAAATCGGCCCGACCCAACCGGACCAAAAGCTCCGCCGCACGAACCCGTTCCAACGGCGTGGTGGGTTTGGTGGCCAACACGGCGGCCACTACCGGGTCTTCCGGCTTCGCCGAAGGAACCAATTCTTCCGCTGGTTTGACGCCCGGCTTGGCTGCCGGCGGATCAGCAGGCACCTTAGCTGCCGGCGGACCAGCCTTCGGGGCGGCAGCTTGCACCATTCCCGCCACGGCCCCCATCACCAGAACTAGCACCGCCGCCAGCCCCCGCTGAAACTCATGAATCGTCCGTTTTATTTCCATCGGAAAAGTCCCTTGACCTGTGGTTCCCGTATCCTCTGGCGTCCCTATTGTCTTGGAGCTTCTTCACGCCATTTCTTTTTCGACGCCCTTCTGCGTCTCGAAGATTTTCTATGTTCGGGAAGGCGGTCCCTTTTCCGCCTCTAGCCGATGTTTCCAACTCTCGATCTGCCGACGCACTTCCGCCGGGGCGGTCGAGCCGTAGCTCTGCACAGCCGAGACGGCCCGCTCCGCCCCCAACACCTGGAACACCCCTTGGTCCACTTCCGGACAAACTTCTTGCATCTGCTCCAAACGCAGACTAGCCAAGGGCAAGCCCAACTCCATGGCCCGACGCACCAATCGCCCTACCCGCTCGTGGGCCGTCCGTTGCGGCAAACCCCGCCGAATCAGATATTCCATCAAACTCGTGGCGTCCAAATACCCCCGGTCCAACCGCTCCGCAATCGTTTGGGCATTCAATTCCGTCTGGATAATCAGAGGAATAGCCATCTCCAAACACGCCTGGACGGTATCCACAGCGTCGAACACCGGCGGCTTGTCCTCCTGCAAGTCCCGATTATATGCCAGCGGCAATGCCTTCACCAAAACCAAAAGGGTCTGCAAATCGCCGATCACACGGGCCGTTTTCCCCCGGATCAGTTCCAACACATCGGGGTTCCGCTTTTGCGGCATGATCGACGAGCCGGTGCAAAAAGCCTCTGGCAACTTCAAAAAGGCGAACTCCTCGCTGGACCAAAGAATCCATTCCTCCGCCCAGGTGCTCAAATGCTCGGCAATGAGCGACAGATCGAACACAAACTCCAGGAGAAAATCCCGGTCGCTCACGGCGTCCAGACTGTTGGCCGACACCTGCGCCTGGCCGGTCTGCGGATCGACAAACCCTAACCGCCGGGCCACATCATGACGATCAATCGGCAGACTGGCGCCGGCCAAAGCCGCCGAACCCAACGGCAAGACATTCACCCGCCGCCGACAATCAGCCAACCGGTCCCGATCCCGCTGGAATTTCTCACAGTAGGCGAGCCAATAGTGGGCGGCCAAAACCGGCTGCGCCCGGCGCAGATGCGTATAACCAGGTAGGATCACCTGGCCGTCCCGCTCGCACCGCCCCACAAAGGCCTCTTGCACCTGCCGAAGCAGCGCGTCGATATGGTCGATCGCCTCCCGGACCCAAAGGCGCATGGCCGTGGCCACCTGATCGTTTCGGCTTCGGGCGGTATGGAGCTTTCGACCCACATCGCCCAGCCGGTCGATCAAGGCCCGCTCGATATGCATGTGAATATCTTCCAACTCGGTTCGGAAGACAAATCGGCCGGAGCGGATTTCGTCCTCGATTTCGAGCAGGGCCTGCTCCATTTGTTGGCATTCCTGCTGAGTTAGGAGGCCGACCTTGGCCAACATCTGCGCATGGGCGATCGAACCCCGGATGTCCTGCGCAAAAAGACGGCGGTCGAAGCTCACACTTTCGGTGAACCCCTCCACCCGGGGGTCAGTGGCCTGGGTAAATACACCCGCCCAAGGTTTCCAGCTCACAGCACGACTCAGGGAAAAAGGGAAAATAGGTAAACTAGAGAGCCCCAAAACCGATTTTGTCTAGTCTAAATACCCACCCTACCTATTGTCAACGGAGCCTGGGCGTCAATCCGGGCTTTAACGCCTCCCCAAAACCGCGGAAGTTTGAGTGATGGAACAGCCCGAAAATCTTATGTATCGGCCGGGAAGCCCCTTCGAATGGGTCAGACCTCCTTCCGTCAAACTTTTGGGAATGCTCTGCCCACCCGCAAGAAGGACCTTTTTCCGACGAGGCCCCTATCCCCGATGGTAAAAGAACTAACGTCGCCCCGGCACATGAACCTCACTGCTTTTTCTAGCGATGATCAAGAGATGGAGCACAAAAAGAACCGACCCCAAGATGGCCCTCTGTTCGGCGAAAAAGTCTCCCACAGGCCGTTTTGCCATTTTGCCTTCCAGGGCGGCTTGTTCTCCGTTAGGAGTCGGTTGGTAATTCAAACGGCTGCGCGTGTTGAAGGATATATTTTTCCCCAGGCGTTAATAGATTGCGGATGCTCTCGATTTCCTCCATTGGCATATAGTCGGGATGGACCGTGGTTCGAAATTCGTAAGCGATCCCTGATCTTCGAATCCATTCCATGCTCCGTCGGATTTCCGTCAGGTCCACAGGGACGCCGCACACATAAGAATACCTCGGTCCTAGAGGCGCCTTGATGTCCATCGCTACGTAATCGAGGTAGGGCAAGACGCTGTGCAGTAACAGCGCTCGGCTGCCATTGGTATCCAGTTTGACGGCATATCCTAAGGACCGAACCTCTTGGATCCGCTCTAGCAGGTCCTCTTGGATGGTGGGTTCGCCGCCGCAAAAGACCACGCCTTCCAATAGGCCGCGCCTTTTTTCTAGAAATTTTTTTATATATTCCCAAGAGATCGGCCTGGCGAAAAGTTCCGGATAAACAAGATGAGGATTATGGCAGTATAAACATCGAAAATTACATCCTTGAGTAAAAATCACCGCCGCTAGTTTACCAGGAAAATCCACAAGAGAACATTTTACCAAACCGCCGATCTTCATAGTCGGTAAACCTACGGAAATATCCCCCGCTTTAGGCAATATCTCCGACGGAAGAAGACGCCCTGCTCGGCAAAATTGCTCTGTGTTTACGAGGCGTCCTTGGCGTATTCCTTCCGCAAAATAGTGGCCGTTTTGATAAGATTCCGTAAAGATGCTTCTGTTTCGGGCCAGTCCCGTGTTTTCAAGCCGCAGTCGGGATTTATCCAGAAGTTTTTTGCCGGGAAATGGCGTAACGCCCGATGAACAATGTCCAACATCTTTTCCACCGGAGGAACGGCTGGTGAATGGATATCCCAAACTCCCAGACCAATCTGACGATCGAACTGACGCCCCTCAAATGCATCGATAATATCTCCCTTGCTGCGAGAGGTCTCGATCGAGATCACGTCGAAATCCATCCGTTCGATGTATTCGACGATTTCGCCGAATTCGGAATAACACATGTGCGTATGGATTTGCGTCTCCGGACGGGTATTGGTGGCGAGATTGAAGGCGAGAACCGCCCAATCGAAATAAGCGTCCCAATCGCGTCTTTTGAGCGGCGCTTTTTCACGAAACGCCGGTTCATCCACTTGAACGATGCGGATTCCCGCCTTTTCGTAGTCTCGAATTTCCTCTTGCAATGCTAAGGCAATTTGGTAGGCGACTTCGGCAACCGGGATGTCCTCTCGACAATAGCTCCAAGCGATTATTGTAGTGGGGCCGGTCAACATGCCTTTGACAGGTTTTTTGGTTTTCGTCTGGGCGTACGCAATTTCGTCCAGCGTCATAGGCGCCGGTCGGCTTACATCGCCGAAAATGATCGGCGGTCGATACACTCTTGTTCCATAAGAAATCACCCAGCCGTTTTGGGTTACGGCAAATCCAGAAAGTTTTTGGGCGAAAAATTCTACCATATCTGTTCGCTCAAACTCTCCATGGACAAGGACATCCAGACCTAAATCCTCTTGAAACTGGATGAGTTTGTCGATCTCTCCCCGGAGATACGCTTGATAGTCGGAGTGCGACAATCGACCGCTTTTATAGGCGGCTCTCTTGGCTCGCACTTCCGCCGACTGGGGGAAACTTCCGATCGTCGTAGCAGGAAATAGGGGCGGTTTCCAGAGAGCCTCTTGCCTTCTTCGACGTTCCTGGGGGGAAACCCCTTTTACGAAATCTTTCGGTCGGAGGGACCGGATTCTACTCTGTACTTTTTGGTCTCTACCGTAGTCTTCTAAGACAACCTTCTCCGGAATCGCTCGGCGGCCTTCGACGCAGTCGGCGATCATTCGGATTTCCGCGAGTTTCTCTTCGGCAAATGCAAGCCGAGTTTTGAGATGTTCGTCCAAGGTGTCTTCTACGGAAACGGTAAGAGGAAGGTGATATAACGGAGCGGCGTTAGAAACCATCAGGTTGGGCGTCTTTTGAGAAAGCGCACGAAGCTTGGCGACCGCCGCCGCGGCGTCTGTTTTCCAGATATTCCTTCCATCCACCAGGCCTGCGATAAGCGTCTTATCTTTCGGGAATCCGTGCTGGACGATGTACTGATAACTCGAACCGCCTCGGACAAAATCCAATCCGATCGCTGATACCGGAAGGCTCAACAACTCCTCCATGAAATCCACCGCATCATAGTAAGTCATCAGAATTATTTTGTGGCCGCAGTCTTTTAGAAGACGATAACCGGTTTTTATTAGTTCGATCTCGTCGTTTTCCAAATCCAAAACAAATGCAGGTTCATCCAATTGCGCCTTCTCGCAATGAAGAAGGAGATCGTGGTAAACCTCCATCAAAGCCAAGAAGACTCGGCTAAAATCTTCGCGACGGATTCCTTTGGAAAGCTTCAGAAACGTGAAAGGCCCGATAAACTTGGGGAAAGCCCCTCTCTGAAATCGCAGGGCGACATTCTCTCGATTCACGCGGAAGCAAGGGACCGGCGTTCGACGAAAATCGGGAACTAAATAATGGTAATTCGTATTAAACCATTTAGTCATTTCCAGGGCGTCGTCGCCTCGGCAAAGCTCATAATACGCTTTAAGATCGCGCGGAGAATAAACGCCGCACAAGATCGCCGTATCCAACATGGCGTCGTAGAATGTCATTTCGCCTTCGGGAAAAATATCGATGTGCTTTCGATAGGTCTTCTGTTGGTCGGCCTGGAGTTGAGAAAGCGTCTGGATGAGGACGTCTTCCTGGATGCGTCCTTTCCAGAAATCTTCGATTCCCTTCTTGTACTCTTTGGCTCGTCCTAACCTTGGGAAACCATAAGCATAGGTCTGCATCAATCATTCTCCTAAAAAGATTGCTTAGAAATTCTTATCGATCCCGAATCGATACGTTTCCTAGTAGGCAGTCGATATGTTTTTCTCCATAGGAACTCGGCCTTTTTACCGTCGTTCCATTGACGGACGGGTCTCAAGTAGCCCACAATCCTGGAGTAAATTTCGCAATCGTTTCCGCACCGGGAGCATTTCTCTATTTTCCCGGGTAAATAGCCGCAGTCCGGGCAGACGCTGAACGTAGGCGTAATGGAAAAGTACGGTAATCGGTAATGATGGCAGATGGCCCGAACAAGCCGTTTGACCGCAGGAGCGCTCACTTCCTCGCCGAGATAGAAATGAACAACTGTTCCTCCAGTGTATTTCGTCTGGATGTCATCTTGAAGGTCGAGCGCCTCGAAAGGATCGTCTGTATAATTCACCGGCAGATGAGTAGAATTCGTATAGAATGGGAATTCCATTTCGCAGAGTTTACCGTAACTGGTAAGTATCTCTGGATATTTCGCCTTGTCGATCATCGCAAGGCGATAGGAAGCGCCTTCGGCGGGAGTCGCTTCTAGGTTGTAGAGATGCCCCGTGGTTTCCTGAAACTCTACCAGTTTCTGCCGCATAAAATCCATCACTTGCAAGGTAAAAGTGCGTCCCCGTTGGCTGCCGATGTCTTCTCCCAGCAGATTCAAACATGCCTCATTCATTCCCAGAATGCCGATGGTGGAAAAGTGGTTCTGCCAATATTTGCCGAAGCGGGCTTTGACTTTGCGCAGATAGAATTTCATATAAGGGTAGAGATCGGCTTCGGTAAAAGATTCCAACGCCTTTCTCTTGATTTCCAGGCTTTGTTTGGCTAACTCCATCAGGTTGTCGAGCCTCTGGAAAAACTCATGTTCGTTCTCGGAAAGCATCCCTAGTCTTGGCATATTCAGGGTCGCCACGCCAATGGATCCGGTAAGCGGCGAGGCGCCGAACAACCCCCCTCCTCGATGAAGCAATTGCCGATTGTCAATCCGCAGCCGACAACACATGCTTCGAGCGTCCTGCGGACTCATTTCGGAATGGACGAAATTGGCGAAGTAGGGCAGACCATATTTCGCCGTTACTTGCCAGAGGATCGTTCGATTCGGATTGTCCCAATCAAAATCCTTTGTGATGTTGTAGGTGGGAATAGGAAAGGTAAATACTCTGCCTTTAGCGTCTCCTTCCTCCATGACCTCCAGAAAGGCCCGATTGAACATGTCCATTTCTGCCTGAAAGTCTCCATATACGGCGGCTTGGAGTTGGCCGCCTATCACCACCGGTTGGTCCGCATAGTAGGCGGGCGGTGTAAGGTCCAGAGTAATGTTGGTAAAAGGCGTCTGAAAACCAACGCGGGTAGGAACATTGAGGTTAAAAATGAACTCCTGGAGAGCCTGTTTGACCCCCTGATAATCCAGACCGTCAAAACGGATAAAAGGCGCAAGCAGCGTATCGAAATTCGAAAACGCCTGGGCGCCAGCCGCCTCGCCTTGGAGGGTGTAAAAGAAGTTGGCCACTTGGCCTAACGCGGTCCGCAGATGTTTTGCCGGTTTGGACTCCACTTTGCCAGGCGCCCCTCGAAATCCCTCGACTAACAAATCGTATAAATCCCACCCTACACAGTAGGCGCCTAGAATGCCTAAATCGTGAATATGCAAATCCCCCTCGATATGAGCCTGCCGGACCGGTTCCGGATATATTTTGTGCAGCCAATAGAGCTTGCTGACTTCGGCCGAAATGTAATTATTCAATCCCTGGAGAGAAAACGCCATGTTGCTGTTTTCTCTTACCTGCCAGTCGGATTTCATAAGATACCGGTCCACCAGGTCCACCTGGAACTTGGCGGCAATCTGCCGGATTCCCTTGTGCTGCTCACGATACAGAATGTATGCTTTCGCGGTTCTCTTATACGGAGAAGCGAGCAGAACCTCTTCGACAATGTCCTGGATTTGCTCGACCGAGGGAGGCTCGTCCAACAATTGCTCCGCCAGATGCAATACCTTGATCGTCAACGACCGAGCCGTATCCTCCTGAAACTCTCCGGTGGCCCGGCCGGCCTTGGCAATGGCGTTGGTGATCTTCCGAGCGTCGAAAGGCGATCGTTCTCCGTTCCTTTTGACGATCTGCTGGAATCCTGAAGATATTTTCATATTTCCTCCTTGTTTGAACGGTCTTATAGCGATCCGCGCAAGATATATGAATGTTCACTTTCCCAGAAAAGAAATGCCCGCGGCCTTCTCCGCTGCGTACACTCGTCCACTGCGCAACTAGAAAAAACGCCTTCTCAGACCAAGAAAGACGAGCTCCCTAAACGCCCGCCTCGAAAGCACAGCTCCTTCTCATGCGTCAGGTGAATCTCTGTTCCCCGCAGAGACAAAACCCCTCTGCGTTGGTAGGTCTTCTGACTTCCGAGCCGCCGACGTCTCTGCCTTCTCATCGCACAACGCGACAATGGCAACTTAAGAATAAGACGCAACGTTTATGCTCGGTTACAGCGGCGGGGACCGTCCCGGATTTGCACCGGGTTCCCTGTTCGTCGGCCCTTGCAGCCCAAGCGGCCGACCACCAACGCAACCTCATTTTGCTTTTAGTCTAGGTCCGCCCCCTTAGCGTGTCAACCCCCCGATCAAAAATTCCAAAATGCCAAAAGGCCATCGTCCTTCAGAGAAGAGAATCTCGCCGAGACCCTGGCATCTAGGTTTTTCCTTAGGCGGCGCGGGCCAGGGCGTCCAGTTGGCTTTGGACTTCTGGCCAGCGACGTAAGGCGATGGCGGCTTGATGGCCCCCAAAGCCGACGGAAAACTTCAAAGCATATTCCCCCCCGAAACGTCGGCCCACCAACGGCGTGCAATCCAGATCGCACTCCGGATCCGGATGGGTCAGATTCATCGTAGGCGGCACAAACCCATCCCGAAGGGCCAGGATCGTTACACCCAATTCCACGCTGCCGGCGGCATTGACCAAATGGCCCAGCACCGCCTTGGTAGAACTGACAGAAACCCGTTGGGCGGCCGGTCCCAAAGCCCGCCGAATCCCTCGGGTTTCCATCGTATCGTTTTGTTGGGTGCCGGTGCCGTGGGCGTTGATGTAACTGATGTCCGAAGGTTGAAGTCCGGCAGAGCGTAAGGTGGCTTGAATGAGATAGGCCAGGCTTTCGCTATCCACGTCCAGGCCCGTTACATGGTAGGCGTCGGCGATTGTTTTACCCCCCAAAATTTGGGCGTAAATCCGAGCACCCCGACGGCGGGCGTGGCTGAGCCGCTCCAACACAAACATCCCAGCGCCCTCGCCCATAATAAACCCGTTGCGGGCCGCGTCGAACGGCCGACACGCCTGCACCGGGTCCTCATGATAGGCCAAGACCCGCATCTTATGAAACCCGGCGGCAAAAAGAGGGTGAATGGCGTCGGCGCTGCCGACCAACGCCAAATCGCATTGCCCATCTCGAATGGCCCGATAGGCCGACAATACCTCGATCAGTCCGCTGGCGCAGGCCGTCGAATGGCAAAGCCGAGGACCATACAGTCCAAACTCCCGGCCCAAGGTGCAACAGGCTGTGTTCGGCAACCACTGACTCCACCATCCCGTCTGTTGTTGCTGGGGCAGATGGAGTTCCGCAAAGGGAGTATTTTCTCCGGAAACAGATACATAAGGTATCTGGATATGAGGAATATCCGGAATAGGACCAGGTCGAAATAGATGGGGAATAAAAGAAGTATCCCCCATGTGCGCACTCACAGCACACCCGAACCGGGTACGATCAATGCGGGACCAATCCAAAGCGGCGTCTTCGAGGGCTTCGCGGGCGGCATGACGGGCCAGGTGGATGACTTTCAATTCGCCGGGACGTACCGGCGTCAGGTCCACCGGAGCGCCAATCAACCACCTATCTGGGATACCGTCAATCCCCTCCAGCCAGCGAGCCCCGCTTCGGCCCTCCCGAACGGCCTTCCAGACCGTCTCCCGGTCGCACCCTACCGAGGCGATAAGTCCAATGCCCGTAATGACTACCGGATCGTCATGCATGACTAGGCGATAGACAAGGGTAATCCTTCCAATTGGCCCCCACCATACCCAATCCAGTCGGAGGAATCTAGACCAATTTGAGGAGCAGAAACGCCGGGCATCCCACCTCTAGTGGGACGTTTTTCCCACCGGATGAGGCCCCGTGGAAGAGACATCGCAGGGCGTCCCTTCCAGGAAATCGGAGAAGGAAAAAATTTTCCAAAATTTTTCTTCCGGGGTGTTGCAGAAAATAAAAGAATTGGTAAACTCTCAAGACGTGGGCTTTAAGCCCATAGAGGAAAATTAAAAGAACTACTTTGTGGGAAATAGACCCTAACTTGAAACTGCCTACCATGTCGGCCAACGGAGGGGATCGGCTCGGTAGGAACCCCCCATGGACCACAGGCCATGACCTACCAGGGCGAGTTGATCCTGGGCGAATTCCAGCGGACCCTCGACCAACGGTACCGCTTGGCCTTGCCCGCCGAGTTACTCGGACCGCTGGGACAGTCCGAATCCTACATCTTGGCCAAAGAACGCCTCGGGTGCCTGAGCCTGTGGAACGCCGACCAATGGGCCAACTCGCTTCAGGCAGGTCTAAGTGTGGTCCAACAGAAGATCAAGGCCGGCAAATTAGAAAGTCGGGTCTCGGAAGTCCAACTGCTTGGCCGATTGCTCTCCACCCGACACCGCAACGTCCAGCTCGGCGACCGCGGCCGACTCCTGATCCCCGAAGGATTCCGAGAGTTTTTAGATGTCGAGCCGGGCGGAGAAGTCCTCCTGATCGGGGCCGCCCTGTGCGTCGAAATATGGAAACCCGCCGCCTGGCAAAAATACCTGGCCCGTCGAATGCCCAAGTTCCGACGCCTGTTTGATCGACTTTCGGAATGATCCCGAAGCAACTTCCTAATAAATGACTTTAGAAAACCCCTTCCCCTTTCCACTGGAGACACAAACCGCCCCGTCCACTACACTAAAAACAAACCTCTATACATGCCCGGTCCAGTAGGTACCCTTCTTGAATCCCCCGCTACACTCTCACCCAGGGGGCCGCGAATTGGAGGCGCATTTTCCACGGCTTACGGAGGGCCAAAGGCGAATCTGCTGGGCCGGGCATGGTTTTTTCTTGGTCTCAGAGGGAAACACCACCCCCCCATGCAACTAGATAATATCCTCTAGGTGGGGATGGAATGCTCCTGTTCTGTGGGCGGTCCCCCCCCAGACATCTTCTCTTGAACGGTAAGGTATCCTAGACGCAACTGGTGTAAAAGGTCTTCTAAAAGCGTGGTTTCTTCCGGGGTCCGGTTGCCTTCGGTCTTGTCGTAAAGAATCTGAAGGGTGTCGATAAAATGTTGGGCTTCGTCGAGCCGAGGCTCGGTTTTATGGGTAAGCGGGTTCGGCAGCAGCCCCAGCGAGACCATCGCCTGATTGGCTAAGGTAGTTACGAGAAACGAAAAAGAGGCAGGCGGAGGAAAGGTTCGCTTGTTTTCCGATTTTTCCTCTCCTTTCTTTTCTTGGTACATTCTCCGAAACGCCTCTTTTTCCGCTTCTACCTGTTTTTTCCAATCTTCGTCAACAACGATCTTTTTGTTTTCCGAGGGGGATTCTGCCATCATAGGACCTGCCTCCTTTGGGTTACCTCTTGCTAGTGAGAAGAAAGCATTCCATATTATTTTATTCCTCCCCAAGGATTCTCCAATCGGTGGAGAACCCCTGAAGTGGGTGATGGGGAAATCCAGGTCTTTCCAACAATGAGTATGTAAGCGATGAATTCTGTAGAGCTGCATTGGCACGAACACGCGGTAACTCGGCAAGAACGGGAAAAACTGAATGGGCATAAGGGATGTGTGGTATGGCTGACGGGGCTAAGCGCCTGCGGCAAGAGCACCATAGCCAACCTGATTGATCACAAACTCCATGCACGCGGTGTGCGCAGTTTTGTCTTGGATGGGGACAATGTGCGGCATGGGTTGAATGCCAGTCCTGAAATTTTGCGGAAAAACCATAGCGAGGCGTTTGCCCAACGGTTTGGCTTGGGGTTTTCGGCGGAAGATCGCGAGGAGAATATCCGGCGGATTGGGGCGGTGGCCAAGTTATTCAGTGACGCTGGTCTGATTGCCATCACTGCTTTTATCAGTCCCTATCGGGCGGATCGGGATCGGGTCCGGGCCAATCTGCCGCCGGGAGATTTCATCGAAGTCTATGTGAACACTCCGCTGGAAGTGTGTGAACAGCGGGATCCGAAAGGGCTGTATAAAAAGGCCCGTTCCGGTCAGTTGAAAGGTTTTACCGGCATCGACGATCCCTATGAACCGCCGCTAGCGCCCGAACTGGTATTAGAAGGGGCCAAGTACACTCCGGAACAATTGGCCGACCAGGTGATCGCCCATCTGGAGGCGGCCGGCAAAATCCCACCCGCCCACTGCAAATAAGGGACACCGCAGAGATCCGCAGAACGATTTCTACCGCAGAGAACGCCGAGGACGCAGAGAATCTAAAAAATAACGCCGTTTGGCACAGATCGCCTTTCCCCGCCGCGTTAAGAGACCGGGAGAGCCTATGGACGGCCGGGAGTGGGGGTGAAAAATGCCTTTTGGTCTCCAATGTTTCCCCCTCATCCTGCCTATCCCACGGCGGGGAGAGGGGAGAAAATAGGACTGATCTATTCGGCTGAAATGTTACTCTTAAAAAAAGACAAAAATAAAAAGGTAAAGGAGGCTTTTCTCTGCGCTCTCTGCGGTGAAGAATATCTTTCTTTTACATCCTCTGCGGTAAAAATATCTTTAGCTGGCAAGGTAGGGACGGAAGGAAAAGCCGATGGCAGGGTCGAGTTCTTCGTCCTTTGATTGGGAGCGGTATGCCCGGCAGATGCGTTATGCACCGTTTGGGCCGGAGGGGCAACGGCGCTTGGTAGCAAGCCGGGTGCTCATCTGCGGATGCGGGGCGTTGGGCAATATGTTGGCCCAGCTTTTGGTTCGGGCCGGTGTGGGTAAGGTGCGGATTGTCGATCGGGATTTTGTCGATTTGACGAACATCCATCGGCAATTGCTTTTCGACGAGCAGGATGCCGCTCAAGGACTGCCAAAGGCAATCGCCGCCGCGGAAAAACTTCGCCGCATCAACAGCCAGTCGCTGATCGAGCCGATCGTCGCCGACATCAATCCTGTGAGCATCCTGGATTTTTGCGAAGGGGTGGATTGCATTGTGGATGGGACCGACAATTTCGAGACTCGGTTTTTGATCAACGAGGCGGCGGTTCGACTTGGTATTCCCTGGGTTTATGGCGGCTGTTTGGGGGCGGAAGGGCAGACGATGGCGATTCTGCCGGGCAAGACAGGCTGTCTGCGATGTCTGCTGCCCAGTTGTCCGCCGGCCGGGACGCTTCCGACCTGTGAAACCGCCGGGATTCTGCCGCCGGTGGTGGGGGTGATCGCTTCGTTGGAGGCGATGGAGGCCATGAAAATCCTCAGCGGCCATCCCGAGGCGGCCTCCCCGTATCTGACGGTGGTGGAGCTATGGGAGGGGCGGATTCGGCAAATCGACGTTCGGCATCTGCGGGAGCAGGTGGATTGCCCTACCTGTGATCGGGGGGAGTTTCCTTGGCTAAGCGGGCGTGAGGGGACCCATTCCGCCGTGCTTTGCGGCCGAAACACCGTGCAACTGATCCATCCCGGCGTGCAGGTCTCGTTGGAGCAGTTGGCCGAGCGATTGGAGGCAGTCGGCCAGGTGCAACATACCCCTTATTTTGTCCGCCTGGAAGTGGAAGGGTATCAATTGACCGTGTTTCCCGATGGGCGGACTTTGGTCCACGGTACGTCGGACATTTCCTCCGCCAAAACGCTCTGCGCCAAATACATCGGCCTATGAGTTTTGATAGTGGGAGAGGTTTTCTTCTCTCCGAGGAGACGATATAGTGGTGTTAATCTGTGGGGGCCTACTCAGCAGAGGAAGCCGTCCGTTTCTCATCTCTGTTCCGTGGAGAGACTGAATCATGTTTGTCGTACCGAATTATCCTGTGGCGGTGGTGTTGTGTTTTATTACCATGCTGTGTTGGGGGTCCTGGGCCAATACGCAGAAATTGGCCGGGGCACGTTGGCGGTTTGAGCTTTTCTACTGGGATTATGTGCTGGGGGTGATGCTGATGGCCCTGGTCTTTGCCCTGACATTGGGCAGCATGGGTACGGAGGGTCGGTCGTTCCTGGCCGACTTGCAACAGGCCGACGCTCGGTGGATCGGCTCGGCCCTGGTGGGGGGAGCGGTATTTAACCTGGCGAATATCCTCTTGGTGGCGGCCATTGCCATTGCCGGCATGTCGGTCGCTTTCCCTGTTGGCATTGGACTGGCGCTGGTTTTGGGCGTGCTGGTGAATTACTTCAAGCCGGGGGCGGATCGGGCCAACGCCGTCTGGTTGTTTGTGGGTGTCGCCTTGGTGCTGGTAGCCATCATCTTGGACGCCATCGCCTACCGTCGGCTACCCCAGCAAAAACAGGCCGGCATGAAAGGCATTGTGCTTTCGGTGATCTGCGGAGTGCTGATGGGCTTTTTCTATCGGTTTGTGGCCGACGCCATCGCCCCTTGGCAGAAGGATGCTCAATCCGGCGCTTTGGTCTTGGAGGCGGGCAAACTCAGCCCCTATACGGCGGTGGTCTTTTTCTCGTTGGGGATACTGCTGTCGAACTTCGTGATCAATACGGCCATCATGCTTCGGCCGTTTGTAGGCGATCCGGTGCCGTTGGGCGCTTATTTCCAGGGTTCGGCCTTGGATCATCTTTGGGGCATTGTGGGCGGCATGATTTGGCAGGTGGGAATGACGCTGAGCATTTTGGCCGGCGACAAGGCCACCTTTGCCATCTCCTACGGCCTGGGCCAAGGGGCCACCATGGTGGCGGCTTTTTGGGGCGTGTTTATCTGGCGGGAGTTTCGGGAAGCCCCGGCAGGCACCGGACGGCTTCTAGCCCTGATGTTTGCCGGCTATATTGTAGGATTGGCCCTGATCATCGCCGCCCGAGTGATGGGCTGATTTCACCCACGGGCGATATTCCTCTATCCTAAAATCGGAAAAGAAGTTTGGTTGCAGGAGGTTTCATGAAGACGGCGCATTTGGTAGTGATCGGCAGTTCGAATACGGACATGGTGGTCAAGTCAGCTCGGCTTCCCCGGCCTGGGGAGACGATTACCGGCGGTCAGTTTTACATGGCTGCGGGCGGCAAGGGGGCGAATCAGGCGGTGGCCGCCGCCCGGCTGGGCGCCCATGTTACCTTTGTGGCCCGGGTCGGTACGGACATGTTCGGCGCCCAGGCCATCGACGCTTACGACGACGAAGGCATCGACACCGAACTGATCCTTCGCGATCCGGAGCATCCGACCGGGGTGGCTCTGATCCTGGTGGATGCGGAGGGGGAAAACCTCATTGCCGTCGCCTCCGGGGCCAATCACGCCATGACCCAGGCGGACGTGGACCGGGCTGCCGACCGCATTCAGGAAGCCGACGCCGTGTTACTACAACTAGAAATCCCGTTGGAAGTGGTCCGCTATGCGGCCCATTTGGCGTCCGAGGCGGGCATTCCGGTGATTTTGGACCCTGCCCCAGCCCCAGAAAAGCCCTTGCCGCCGGAACTGCTTCGGGATGTAACCTATCTAACGCCCAACGAATCCGAGGCCGAGCGTCTGAGCGGCGTTCCGGTCCGAGATGAACCCTCGGCCCGGCAGGCAGCCGAAAAAATCCTAGCCGCCGGCGCCAGGAATGTCATCATCACCTTAGGGGCCCAAGGCGCCTTGGTCGCCACAGCAGACCAAATGGTCCATTCGCCCGGTTTTTCCGTAGAGGCCAAAGACTGCACCGCGGCCGGCGATGCCTTCAACGCTGGGTTGGCGGTTGCGATTGCCCAGGGTCGGCCTCTGTTGGAGGCGGTTCGCTACGGGCACATGACAGCGGCATTATCGGTAACCCGGCTTGGCGCCCAACCTTCCCTTCCCACCGCCGCCGAAGTCGTGCAGTTTGCCCACTCCCAGGCCGTCTCCTTATAAACTTCGAGTCCTCTATTTGCCCCTTTACGGGCCGGTTGGCTTCACCGATTTGGTGTTTCTCCCAACTGGTGTGCCTCGATCCATTGGGCCAATTCGGCGATCCCTTCCCCCCGGAGGGCAGAAACGCAGAAGAGGGCCGCCTGCGCATTGAGCCGGGTCAAATCTTTCTGCACCCGCTCCCGTTGAAACGCCACTTGAGGCAGCAAGTCCATCTTGGCGATGACCAGGGCGTGGATACTGCGGAAAATGGCAGGGTATTTGACCAGTTTATCGTCTCCCTCCGGAACGCTGAGGATGACGATTCGCAGATGCTCTCCTAAATCGAATCCGGCCGTGCAGACCAAATTGCCCACGTTCTCGACCATCAGAAGCTCTCCCGTCTCCAGGGGGAGTTCTTCCAGGGCCTGGGCGATCATGTTGGCGTCCAAGTGGCATGCGCCGTCGGTGTTGATCTGCACGACGGGCAGCCCCAGGGTTGCCATGCGTTCGGCGTCGATCGAACCGGCCACATCTCCTTCAATGACAGCCACTTTCCGCCGCCCCTGCCAATACCGGGCCAGGGCTTCCAAGAGGGTGGTTTTGCCGCTGCCGGGCGACCCCATCCAATTGACCGCCAATACCCCTTTCTGATTGAGTATTTGGCGATTTTCCGCAGCCAATGCATCATTGGCTTTTAAGATTTTGGAAGCGGCTACAATTTTCATCCCCAAACCTTTCTTCCGAATGATTTTCTATTATACCCTTTTTCGGCCTTTTCGGCGTATGGGGGCGCAAAGGAGAAACGCCGAGAGAAAACCGATGAGAAATCATCCCCGGCACACAGAAGTAAGGAATTCTCCTCCTCTCCCGACCCTCGACCCTAGCAGACAAGTCTCTGCCATCGGCCCTCTCCCCTCCCTACTCAGCACGGGCCTGGAGAAGGACCGCTTCTTTACGGGGGAAGCTCGGCAGCCGATCCTGTCTTGCCTCCAGAACACCCCCGCCTACTGTCTGCTGAACACACTGCGCAGAAACTGGCCGGTGGCGTTCTGTTCGAGGGCGGCAATCTGTTCCGGCGGTCCCTCGGCCAAAAGGTATCCGCCTGCCTCGCCGCCTTCCGGGCCGAGGTCGATGATCCAATCGGCCGATTTGATGACATCCAGGTGGTGTTCGATCACGATGACCGTATTGCCCCGATCGACCAGGCGGTTGAGCACCTCCAGCAGCCGACGCACATCGTCGAAGTGCAGGCCGGTGGTGGGTTCGTCGAGGATGTAGAGGGTTTTGCCGCTTTCCACCCGGCTCAGTTCGGCGGCCAGTTTGACCCGCTGTGCTTCGCCGCCCGACAGCGTGAGCGACGATTGTCCCAGGCTGAGGTATCCCAGCCCCACTTCTTCCAGGCAGCTTAAAATCCGCACAATGGCCGGGAAGTTTTCAAAAAATTGCCTGGCTTCTTCGACCCGCATATCCAGCACGTCGGCGATGGATTTCTCTTTATAGAGGACTTCCAGGGTGGGAGCGTTGAATCGGCGTCCTTCGCAGGCCGGGCAGGTAACATACAGGTCCGGCAAGAAGTTCATTTCGATCCGTTGTTGGCCTTGGCCTTGGCACTGTTCGCATCGGCCGCCCGAGAGGTTGAAGCTGAATCGGCTTGGGTTGTAGCCGCGCTGGCGGGCCAGCCGCGTCTCGGCAAACACTTTGCGAATCTCGTCAAATACGCCTGTATAAGTAGCCGGGTTGCTCCGCGGCGTTCGACCAATGGGCGATTGGTCGATGGGGACGACCTTTTCCACATGCTGGGCCCCTCGGAGCCTAGCAAAAGGTCCCGGTTTCGCAGCCGCCCCGCCTAGCTGTCGGATCAGGGCCGGGGCCAACGTCTGCTCCAGTAGCGAGCTTTTGCCCGAACCGCTCACCCCGGTTACACAAATCAGCAGTCCCAACGGAAACCGCACGGTGATATTTTTCAGGTTGTTGGTCTGCACGCCTTCCAGAATGAGCATCCGTTTGAGGTTGGGCGGCCGCCGCTGGGAAGGAACCGGGATTCGTTCTCGGCCAGCCAGGTACTGCGCGGTGCGGGAGAGGGGCTGGTGGATCAAGAGGTCGAGCGATCCTTGGGCCACGATTCGACCGCCGTCTTTGCCGGCGCCCGGGCCTAAATCGACCAACCAATCCGCCCGCCGCATGATGGCCTCGTCATGTTCCACGACAATCACCGTATTGCCCCGGCTCTGAATCCCCCGTAGGGCCTCGATCAGCCGATGGTTATCCCGTGGATGCAAGCCGATGGACGGCTCATCCAGAACATAACAGACGCCGACCAATCCGGAGCCTAGTCCCATGGCTAACCGGACCCGTTGCAATTCGCCGCCGGAAAGGGTGTCGGTGGACCGATCCAGACTGAGATAATCCAGCCCGACATGATCCAGAAACGCCAATCGCGCCCGCAGTTCACTGAGGATCGGCTCGGCAATAGGGCGCTGATGGGCCGGGAACTGAATCCGGTCAAAAAACTGCCGGGCTTGCCGGACAGTCATGGCCGTCAGTTGGTGGATGGCCAGCCCGGCCACTCGCACCGCTCGGGCTTCTTCGCGCAATCGGGCGCCGCCGCACGCCTGGCAAAGCACTCGGCTTCGGTAACTTTCGAGGCGTTCCCGCACTGTCTCACTGGTGGTGGTTACATATTCTTTTTCCAGCATTCGAAGGACGCCTAGAAATCCCGTTTCGTCGCCCCAAAGCAATTGCTGCCAGACTTTGGGCGATAGCCGCCGAAGCGGCGTAGTGGGACGGACACGGACCGATCGCAAAAACTCCTCGACGGTGGTTTGATGCCGACGTCGGCTGACCGGCGGCAGCTCCCGCCAGACCACCATAGCGCCGTCGGCCGCCGAAAGCGAGCGATCCGGCGCAATCAACTCTGGATCAAAGGCGATTTTCACCCCCAACCCCTCGCACTCCGGACAAGCGCCGTAGGGGCTGTTGAAGCTAAACGTGCGGGGTTCCAATTCTTCGAAGCTCAGTTTGCAATTGGGGCAGGCGTACCGGGTACTGAACAAAAGATCATTCCAACCGGGGCCTCCGGCCACCCCCTTGCCCGCCGTCTGACCCGTCTGGCCCTTTGAGGCCCAAGCCCCTCCAGCGCCGTCGGCCGGTCTTTTCTCTTCATAGGCGGCCACGACCAACCCGTCGCCAAGCTCCACCGCCTGCCGGATCGAATCGGCTAGCCGCTGCTCCACACCCGGTCGAATCACCACTCGATCCACCACTGCCTCAATGGTGTGGAGCTTCTGTCGGGCCAGTTCCGGCGGCGGGTCCACCTCGACCACCTGCCCATCGACCCGCGCCCGCAAGAAACCCGCCTTCCGTATCTGCGCAAAGACCTCCTTATGATGCCCCTTGCGACCTCGTATGACCGGGGCCAAAAGCATGAGCCGGGTTCCCTCGGCCAAACTCATCAGGGCGTCCAGAATCTGCTCCGGCGTCTGCTGACGGATGGTTGCCCCGCAGCGATAACAAGTAGCCTCCCCAAGCCGGGCGTACAGCAGCCGAAGATAGTCGTAAATCTCGGTTACCGTGGCCACCGTACTGCGGGGATTTTGGATGCCCAGACGTTGGTCAATGGAAATCGTCGGCTGCAAACCCTCGATCATATCCACATCGGGCCGCTCCAATTGCTGCAAAAATTGCCGGGCATAGACCGAAAGACTCTCAATGTACTGGCGCTGGCCCTCGGCATACAGGGTATCGAAGGCCAAAGAGCTTTTGCCCGATCCGCTCGGCCCGGTAATGACGATCAGCCGATCGCGCGGCAAATCCAGGTCGATATTCTGCAGGTTATGCACCCTGGCCCCCCGGATACGGATGCACTGATCCGCCTCGGCTGCCAAAGTAGCGCCGGACGCTGGGGCGGAGTCCCTCATCCCACCACCTGGGGCTGCCGTCTCTTGTTTGACCGGAGCCGCTTTGCTCATCCAAACCTCACCGCCGAATTAGACTTACGCTTTGAGGATGCCTGGCCCCACCGGCCTTTCTTCCCCTGGTACTATTCATTCTGCCTAAGCGAGCAACTTTTCCCTCCGGACAAACTATTTAGCCTACCTCCGCTCCAACGGCCTGGCAAGAGGTCCGGCAGGCGAATAAAGAGAGCTGATCCAGGCGAAGAGAAAAGAACAGTTACCACATAGCCGCCCTTGCAGGGCAGTAGCTCGATCTGTGCCACGGGCTTATTGGCTCAATGGTTCGAGGAAAAACCCCCTTCGGGCAGTACCGTCCAACCGACGGCGTTACGTAACTTAGGCTGTCAGCCTGAGTAACGTAGCTTAGGCTGTCTAGCCTGAGTCGCTGTCCAGCCTGAGCCGGTCGCCCGCTAACCAGCGGGCGTTACGAGGGCGGCGTTACATGCAAACAGGGATACCGCTTCCGAAGCACCCCCTTTTTTGGGGGAGCAGGAGGGATTTCTCATACATTTTTGGAACATTTTCTTTGCTATGGAAGCTCTGGCAATTAAAATAGGCTTTTGTCGGAATAGACAATTTCAGAAATTCCCAATCGGTTACCCTTTTACGAAGGGAGAGTGAAATATGTATCGCGGTATCCAGGGAGGTCATGGGAAGGTAGGTTTCTTTGGTCAAACGGTTTGGGCCGCCCAATGGCTTTCTGGCTTGGGTAGTGGCTCTGGGTTGGGCCGTTGGGCGTCGAGGGTGCTAGTCGCTCTGCTAGCCGCTACGCTGATCTCTCCTGCTTTGGCCCAGACCACCTATACCTGGAACTACAGCGACCAGGGCGGTGCCTGGAGCGAACCCACCAATTGGAGCCCTACAGGGTATCCCAACGGCTCGGACCACATTGCCAAGTTTACTCTGGGGCTTACCGCCCATCGGTCGATCAGCATGAGCGAAAATATCACGCTGAACCAGATTCTTTCGACCAACACGAATAACAGTTATCGGCTGGAGATCGGATCGGCAGGTTATACGTTGACTTTCGCCGGCACGAATCCGACGGTTGACGTGCGCCACGTTTCCGGCGGGGATGCCGGAGTGTGGATCAACGCTTTGGTGGATGTAGGGACCGCAGGACTTAAAAGCATCGGCCCAGGCACTTACACGGTGAGGTTTGCTGGCGGCATCCAGGGCAGCGGAACCATCACCGTGGACACAAATAGCGGCATTGAACTGACGGGTAATTCGCCGAACTTTTCTGGCGATTTTGTAGTCAATAATGGCGGCGTTTTGGCGGCCCGAACCAACCAATCCAATGTCCTAGGTAATACGACCGGTAAGACAATCGTCAACCAAGGCGGATTGGTTTGGTTCCGGGATTTGGGTAATCCTACCATCTCCGAAGCGTTTATACTGAACGGCGTCCGCTCTCGCGGCTCCCTCCAGTGCTACGCAAGCAATGTAACCCTCAACGGGCCGATCACGCTCAATGCCAACGGCTCTTTCTCCGTGCAGGATTGGGCGTCCGGTGAGCCGGGTAATACCAGAACGTTTACCATCAATAGCGTGATTGACGACGGCGATAATACGTACAGTGTATTTTTCCTAGGCGATTTTGTCTCTCATCGATGGACTAACTCCCGCAAAAGCGTCATTGTTTTGGGCGCCCAGAACACCTACGGCGGCAATACCTACATTACCAGCAATTACCACGATGCGGCTAATCCGTTGACCGGCAATGTGCGATTGGCTATCAACAATGCCCTGCCGACTACGACCAAGGTGATCCTGGGCGGCAGCCATGATGCCGGCAGCGGCGTGTATATCGGCGTCAACGAAGGCAACGGCAAACTGATCCTCAACGGCTACAGCCAGACCTTGGCTGGTCTGGAGACGGCCGGCACCGGCACAGCGAACCGGGTGGTCGGCGGCAGCAGCACCACCTCCACCCTCACCTTGAACATCGCCGACACCGTTACCAATACCTACGCCGGCTATCTAGGCGGCCCAGATACCAACGAAGACAATCTGGCCCTGGTCAAGACCGGGCTGGGTACTCTGGTGCTTTCTGCCGCCAATACCTACACCGGCGCCACTGATGTTCAGGCCGGCGTGCTACGGATTACTCATGCCCAGGCCCTTGGATCCACCAGTGCTGGAACTACGGTGGCCAACTATGCCAGTGTGGAAGTCCAGGGGGGCATTACGGTCAATGAACCGATCAGCCTCACTGGCGGCGGCTACCCCCAGGCTACCCCCTGGTACGGGGCTTTGCGGAGCACCGGCGGCAACAACACCTGGGCTGGCCCGATCACCGTCAGCGGCGGCACCCGTATCGGGGTTCGCACTAACGAAACCTTCACCATCACCGGCGGAATTACCGGCAGCGGCGTCTTGATGTTCTCCGGCACCGCCTCCGGAACGATTCGTATTGCCAACACACCGATCAACATCGGCGGTTGGAACTTGGTGGCCAACGACAACACCACGACCCTTTTAGATGTAGCAGGCAACACCTGGGGCAATACTTATATCTCCTATGGCGGCACACTCAAACTGGGCGTCGATAACGCCATGCCGTCTGCCACGGTCGTCTATATTGGAACTGCTAGCCCGGACACCAACGGCGCCCTAGACCTGAACGGCCACAGTCAAACCATTGGCGGGTTGACCGACGCAGGCAGCGGTACTCGCCAGGTGATCAATAGCGGCGCCAGCGCCTCCACCCTGACGATCAGCAACACCAGCGATTATACCTATGCTGGTGTAATTACTGGCAACATCAACCTGGTCAAACAGGGCACCGGCACTCAGACCCTTTCCGGCAATAATGATTACACCGGCACTACGACCGTCCAGGCTGGCACGCTTCGGTTGGGCCACAATAACGCCTTAGGGGCCACTACGGCAGGCACCACCGTAAAAGCCAACGCGAGGCTGGACCTGAACGGTTGCACCATCAGTGAGCCTATTTCCCTCGAAGGCGGAACACTCACCAATAGCTCTACCACGGCTCACGCGTATGTAAACGGCGTCCTTACGCTTGCTTCAGGAGGGACCTCCAATATTATCGATACTCCTACCAGTATGTCGGTATATCTGCAGGGGCAGATTACTGGACCAGGCGGTTTCACGAAAACTGGCGGGGCAGCGGCCGTTCGTCTTGCCAATCCCGCCAACGATTACCAGGGGCCAACGGTGATTAGTCAGGGATATCTCGATAATTACGCTAGCGAGGTGATCCCGGATGGCTCGCCCATGACGGTGAATGCCTATTGGAACCTGCGAGGTTACACGGAGACCATTCATAGTTTGTCAGGAGGGGCGAATGGCTACATCTATAGCAGTCAAGGGGCGGGGGTGCTCCGGATTGGGGCCGGAAATGCGGATGCTACGTATGCGGGCAGGCTGAGGGCCCACGCGGGAACCCTTTCGATTGTTAAAATTGGCACCGGCACTCAGACCCTCTCCGGCAATAATGACTACACCGGCACCACTGATGTCCAGGCCGGAACGTTGGCCCTCGCACATACCAGCAACAATAATATCTCTGGTTCCTCGGCCATTCGGGTGGCCGCCGGGGCTACCTTGGATGTTACCGGCCTGGCCAGTTCACTGCTTCGGTTGGCTTCGGGCCAGACGTTGCAAGGTAACGGCACCGTACAGGGCAGTGTGGAAGCACCGGCCGGCAGTTTCCTGGGCGCTGGCATGTCGCCTGGGCATCTAACCATCAGCAGCAATTACACTCAAGCCGGCACTCTGGTGGTGGAACTGGCCGGGTACACCCAGGGCGGCACACAAGAATTGCCCGGACAGTGGGCCGCCAACGGCTACGACTGGGTGAGCGTAGGCGGGCAGGCGGTGCTGGACGGCTACGTAGATATTCGGCTTTTGGCCGGGTTCCAGCCCCGGTCGGGCGACAAATTCAACGTACTTACGGCTGCGGGTGGGATTACCGATCAGGGCCTGGAACTTCTGTGGGAAGCCGGTTCGCTTTTGCCGGCCCAATATTGGAGTTATCAGATCGTGCCCGGCCAGGGCAACGAACGAATCCTGCAACTGCAACTGGGCGTGCCGGAGCCGGCCAGCCTGGTGCTGTTGGCCCTTGGGGCGGTCGGGCTACTGTTGACCCGTCGGTTTCTGGCCAGAAAATCGACCACGTAACGCCTGCTGGTAGATGTACCGCCCGCTGCTTAGCGGGCGACCGGC